>CAZQPV010000240.1:0-2502 GCA_964595265.1 uncultured Fimbriimonadales bacterium | reverse complement strand
CTGAATCGGTCAGAGGCGGGCGACGCAGTTGCTGGTACGCCCAGCCTGTGGGCACGCCCACCGATGGGGGTTTCGCCAGCACCCACCAGAATGGCGGCAGCGCAGGTAGCGGTTCCACATGCTCGCCGCGCCCCGAAACATAAGCGCACCCACCCTGCAGGAAGAAGGGCACATCGGAGCCGACCGACTCCGCTATCGCCTGAAGGCCGGGCACAGGCATTCCCTGCGCTTGCGCCCAGCCTGTTAGGAGCCGAAGCACGGTGGCGGCGTCGCTACTGCCCCCGCCTAACCCCCCCTGCAGCGGAATGCGCTTGTGCAACCGTACATGCACCTGCGCCTTGAACAGCGTTGCCGCCCAGAAGCGCTCTATCGCCTGCCAGACGCAGTTGCGCGAATTGGCAGGCGCAGGGAACCCCTCCACCTCCAGCACAATCTCAAGGGAATGGGAGCGATCTGTAGGCGTTATGGCGAGTTCCACCTCATCGGCGAGGCTGAGGGTGTGGAACACACTCGCCAGCGCATGGTAGCCGTCCTCACGACGCCCCAGCACCTCCAGCGTGAGGTTAATCTTTGCGGGCGCCGTCCCTTTCAGCATCGTCCTCATCCAGTACGATTCGGATATGCAGCTCGCGCAGTTGTTCCTCGCTCACAGGAGCAGGTGCGCCGAACATCACATCCACCATCGCCGTGTTCTTGGGGAAGGCGATTACATTTCGAATCGTCTCGTCGTCGGTCAGAAGCATCACGGTGCGATCGATACCGGGCGCAATACCCCCGTGCGGTGGGGGTCCGTACTCGAATGCTTCCAGCAGGTGTCCGAAGCGCTCCTGAATCTCGGCGTCGGTGTAGCCCAGCAGTTTGAAGACCTTATCCTGGAGGTCGCGCCGATGGATACGGATGCTGCCGCTGGCAAGCTCGTTGCCGTTGCACACCAGATCGTAGCACTGAGCGCGTACTTTGCCGGGGTCGGTGTCCAGCAAAGGGATGTCTTCTTCGTGGGGTGCGGTGAAGGGATGGTGCGTGGAGTTCCAGCGCCCTTCGGTTTCGTCCCACTCGAACAGGGGGAAGTCGATCACCCAGGCGAACGCCATCAGGTTGGGGTCGGCGAGGTTGAGTTGCAGCCCCATTCGCTGGCGGAGCCTGCCCAGCGCCTCATGCACCACCTTAGGCGTATCGGCGACGATTGCTATCAGGTCGCCCGTTTGGGCGTTCGTGCGCGCAAGAATCGCCTGCAACTCCTCTTCGGAAAGGAATTTGGCGATCGGGGAGCGGATTCCCTCTGCTGTGAGCGCAATCGATGCCAGCCCTTTCGCGCCGAAGCGCTTCACGAACTCGGTCAGCTCTTCAATCTCCCTGCGCGAGTAGCCCGCACAGCCCGGAATCGCGATTGCCTTCACGATGCCGCCCGCCTCAATCACGCTCCGAAACGCTTGAAACTGCGTGTTGCGCAGGGCGTCGGTCAAATCGCATAGTTCCATCCCGAAGCGCAGGTCGGGTTTGTCGGTGCCGTAGCGCGCCATCGCCTCCTCATAGGTCAGGCGCGGGAACGGTTTTATCACACGCTTTGAGGAACACTGCTCCACAATACCGATATAGAGTTCCTCAATCAGGTTGAGGATATCGTCGCGCTCCACGAACGACATCTCCAGGTCTAACTGGGTGAATTCGGGCTGGCGGTCGGCGCGGGGGTCTTCGTCGCGGAAGCATCGGGCGATCTGGAAGTAGCGCTCCACGCCCGCCACCATCAGCAACTGCTTGAGCTGTTGCGGCGACTGAGGGAGCGCGTAGAACTTGCCCGGATACAATCGGCTGGGCACGAGGTAGTCGCGGGCGCCCTCGGGCGTGCTTTTGATGAGAATCGGCGTCTCCACCTCCAGAAAGCCGCGCTCCGAGAGAAAATCGCGAATGAATTTCACCACGCGATGGCGCAGTTCCAGACGGGCGTACATCGCGGGACGCCGCAGGTCCAGATAGCGGTACTTGAGGCGCACCATCTCGTCCACCTGCAGGTTCTCCTCGTTGATGGGGAAAGGAGGCGTTTGGGAGGGGCTGAACAGATGCAGGGCGTGCGCGAACACCTCAATTTCACCAGTTGCCAGCTTGGGGTTTTCGGCGCCGGGGCGTCGGCGTCGCACCTCGCCCGCAATTGCCACGCAATACTCCACGCGCAGGTCGCCCGCACGACGATGCAACTCGGCATCAATCGCGGGGTCAAACACCACCTGCACCAGCCCCGTGCGGTCGCGTAAGTCCACAAACACCAGACCGCCTAAGTCCCGAACGCGATGCACCCAGCCGTTGAGCCGTACCGTCTGTCCCACATGGGCAGGGCGCAGTTCCCCGCAGGTGTGAGTCCGTTTCCACTCTTTCATAGCGCAGGGCTAATTGTACCCCGTATAGAGTGAGCGTACGCCCGGCTCTACATCAGACTCAGGGGGTCTATATCCATCGCGAGCCCGCTGCGTTCGCGGGGGGGCAGCTCGGCAATCAGGGGCGCCAAGT
>CAZQPV010000239.1:0-2507 GCA_964595265.1 uncultured Fimbriimonadales bacterium | reverse complement strand
GAGCGGAACTCGTTCTCCTCAGAGTTTGGCGAGCCAATCGTGAACCATGTCAGTGTGCCCTTCGGCACGGTCAGCTCGGCGAAGTCCGTTGCTGCCTCGCTTCCCTGTTGCGACTGTATCACCACACAGGCAGGGCAACCGCCGCTGCCTTCCTGCGCATGCAGACTACTTGCTGTTGCGAATGCCAGAACGATTACTGTTAGACATGCTGTCTTTTTCATCGTTTTGCCTCCTGTGTTGAGTTTGTTATGGCTGGTCAGAACCAGCGTGGAACGGTCTCGCGCCGCTATGGCGCGAAGTGGAGCCAGATTCCCTCAACACAGGGGCGGCGCACGAGGCGCTTCAGGGGAAAAGGGAGGGGAATGATTGCGAATCGTCGGCCACCCGAAGCACGCACTCTGCTCGGAAGAAACCTCAAGGCGCGGAGGTTCGGGCAAAGCCATCACCCAGATGAGCGTTTCCAGCGTGAACCGTGCGGGCAACGCTTTTGCCGTCTCTAGCGCCCCCATCTGGCATGCCCGACAGGAACCCTCACACGCAGGTGCGGAACCCGCCTCTAGACAGCAGTCGTGCTTCGGAGCCTGCGCCTGGCAGCACGCCCTCTGGGCAGCACAGCACGCTCCCCCCTGCGGCGCACAGGAACAAAACACAAGCCATGCGGCGCCCACAGGCAGGACACTGAGCCATACCCCCAGCAGAATTGCCCACACACGCGCTGCCATGCTGCAAGGATTATACCTCACTTCCGTGAATTAACGCACTTATGCACGAACGGTTCCCCGCCGGGCGCACCATCTTGCTGGGCAGTGCCTTCATGGGCATGGGCATGATTTTGCCGATTTTCAATCACTTTGTGCCTGTGTTTTTACGCGAGATGGGGCTGTCAGCGACGCTGATTACCTTCGTGCTGACATGGGACAACTACCTCAACATGCTCATGCAGCCCATCGTAGGGCAGCTTTCCGACAACACGCGCACGGTGCTGGGGCGACGCAAGCCGTGGGTGCTGGCGGGCGCGCCGCTGGCAGGGATTGCATTCTTGATGGTTCCTGCGTCGCCCGTGGTGTGGGGGATGATGCTCGCGATTTTTCTAACGAACTTTGGCGCGGCGCTGATGCGTTCGCCCGGCGTGGCGCTGATTGGCGACCTCTACCCGTCCCGACAGCGCAGTCTCGCAAACGGCATTATCAATCTGATGCTGGGCGTGGGCGCGGGGCTGGCGTACTTCGGTGGCGGCTGGCTCTACGGCAAATTCGGACGCTATGCCCCCTTCCTGTTCGGGAGCACGATGCTTTTTCTGGCAATCGTCGTGGTGCTGCTCTTCATTCGGGAACCTGCTAACCCCGTCGACCAGCCCGACGAACCCGAAGCGGGGTTTCGGGAGACCCTGCGCACGCTGTTCTCTCAGCGCGACTCGTCGCTTTTCTGGATGCTGGGCGCGATTCTGTCGTGGTTTATGGGGTTCACTGCGCTGGAGGCGTTGCTCTCCCTGATTGGCAAAGAGGCACTGGGTATTCCCCCCGATAAGATGGGGCAGTTCGTGGCGCTGTTGCCTGCCGT
Source organism: uncultured Fimbriimonadales bacterium (assembly GCA_964595265.1). GTDB lineage: Bacteria > Armatimonadota > Fimbriimonadia > Fimbriimonadales > GBS-DC > LDYB01. The sequence continues at coordinate 947 of CAZQPV010000239.1, read as the reverse complement.
GTTCGTGCTGTGCGCCGTGCCCAGCGGCATTCTGGCGACCCATTTCGGGCGCAGGCGCATCATTCTGCTGGGGCTGACGGGGCTTATCGCGACGCTTCTGTATGGCTACACGGTTCAGTCGGCGCCGATGCTGATGGGTTTTCTGGTGCTGGCGGGCTTTTTCTGGGCGTTCGTGAATGTGAACTCGCTCCCTGCCCTGTACGACACCGCGCCGTCTCTGAGAGCCGGCATCATCACGGGGCTGTATTATCTGGCTTCGAATCTGTCGGCGGTGCTGGGACCTCAGCTGGCGGGTGTGCTGATTGACCTCACGGATGAGAACTACCGCGTAGTGTTTCTCTATGGGGCGTTCTTCATGGCGCTGGCGTGGGGTTGCATGAGCCGCGTGCGTGTGGCATAGGGTATCCTTGAGGTTATGGAAACTCTGAGCGGGCGCGTGGCAATTATCACGGGCGCCAGTCGCGGGATTGGACGGGCAATTGCCCTGCGGCTGGCGAAAGAGGGTGTGGCAGTGGTGATTGCCGCCAAGACGGCGGAACCTGACCCCCGATTGCCTGGCACGATCTACACGGTCGCTGAAGAGGTGCAGGCGCTGGGCGGGCGTGCTTTGCCGGTACAGGTGGATGTGCGCGATGAAAACGCCGTCCAGCGCATGGTGGAGCAGACCATGCAGACCTTCGGGCGAATCGATATTCTGGTGAATAACGCGGGCGCGCTCTGGTGGTATCCCGTTCTGGAGACGCCGCCGAAGCGATTTGACCTCGTGATGGATGTGAACCTGCGCGGCGCGTTCGTGTGTTCGCAGGCGGTGCTGCCGCACATGATTGCCCAGGGCTGGGGGCACATTATCAACATGTCGCCCCCCATAGACTTCAGCGTGCTACCCGGGAAGGTCGCCTACATGATTTCCAAGTTCGGCATGACGATGCTGGCGTTCGGGCTGGCGG
>CAZQPV010000238.1:0-2512 GCA_964595265.1 uncultured Fimbriimonadales bacterium | reverse complement strand
GACCACGGCAAGACGACGCTCCTGGACTATATCCGTCGCACGCGCGTCGCCGAGCGCGAATACGGCGGGATTACCCAGCATATTGGCGCGTATCAGGCGGAGCATCAGGGTAAGCTCATCACCTTTATTGACACGCCCGGGCACCAGGCATTTACCGCCATGCGCGCTCGCGGGGCGCAAGTAACCGATATCGTGGTGCTGGTCGTCGCCGCCGATGACGGCGTAATGCCCCAAACAATAGAAGCCATCCAGCATGCTAAAAACGCGGGCGTGCCCATCATCGTCGCCATCAACAAAATAGACAAGCCCGAAGCGAACCCCCAGCGCGTGATGCAACAACTCACCGAACACGGACTGATTGCCGAAGAGTGGGGCGGCGACACAATTATGGTGCCCGTTTCCGCCAAAACAGGCGAAGGGGTGGATACGCTGCTGGAGATGATTCTGCTGGTGGCAGAACTGGCAGACCTCAAGGCAGACCCCGACGCGCCCTTCATGGGAACCGTAATTGAAGCCAAGCTCGACAAGGGGCGCGGTCCGGTGGCGACGATTCTGGTGCAGCAGGGCACACTCAAGCGCGGCGATGTGCTGGTGGTCGGCAAGACATGGGGGCGTGTGCGCGGCATGTTTGACCACAACGGCAAGCCCGTAGAGCGTGCAACCCCCTCTACCCCAGTTGAGGTGATGGGGCTCAACGAAGTACCTGTGGCAGGCGACCGCGCCGAGCGTGTGGAGACCGAGCAACAGGCGCGCGAAATCGTGGAAGAGCGCCTCGAAGCCGAGCGCACCCAGCAAACCCAGCCCATCCGCAAGGGCGTCAACCTCGCCGAACTGTTCAAACAACTGCAGGCGGGCGAAACCCAGACGCTCAACATCATTCTCAAGGCAGACACCTATGGCTCTGTGGAAGCCATTCAGCAGGCGCTGCTGAAGCTGCCCAAGCCCGAGGGTGTGGATGTCAAAATCATCAGCGCCGCCGTGGGCAACATCACCGAAGCCGATATCGATTTCGCGATTGCCGCCGAAGCTGTCGTGCTGGGGTTCAACACCAAAGTCGAAGCGAGCGCGCAACAGAAAGCCAAAGCGCACAAAGTGGATGTGCGCACCTACCGCATCATCTATGAGCTGCTGGAAGAGGTAGAGAAAGCGCTCAAGGGTCTGCTGGAGCCAGAAACGAAAGAGGTGCATCTGGGTACGGCGGAGGTGCGCGCCGTGTTCCGACTCTCCAAAGGCATCACCGTTGCAGGGTGCTATGTGCTGGATGGCAAAATTGTGCGTAATGCGCCCGCACGACTGTGGCGTAATAACACCGTTATCCATGAGAGCAAAATAGCCACTCTGCGCCACCTCAAGGAAGACCGCCGCGAAATCGCCGCAGGCTACGAGTGCGGCATCACGCTGGAAGGTTTCACCGATTATCAGGAAGGCGACCGCATCGAGTGCTACGAGATTCAGGAAGTGCCGCGCTGAGAGACCCCCATGCTCACGCCGCAAAACCGACTGGCTCTGTTGATGCATGGCGGCATCAAAGGACCGTTCGGCAAGACGGGAATTGGGCTGCTGCGCTATAGTCCCGCCCCGATTGTCGCTGTGATCGACCGCGAGAGCGCGGGCGAATCGCTCTGCGCTCTCACGCGAGTTCCGCGCGAGGCGCCGATTGTGGCATCCGTGCGCGAAGCGCTCGCCTACCAGCCTGATACGCTGGTGATAAGCACGGCTCCCAGCGGTGGCTTGCTCCCCGAAGAGTGGCTCCCCGAACTGCAGGAGGCGCTGCTGGCAGGGCTGAACCTCGTGAACGGATTGCATACCCCCCTCGCCGAGCATCCTGCGCTTAAACCGCTGCTGCACGGCTGCCAGTGGATATGGGACATCCGTAAAGAGCCACCTAACCTCTCGGTGGGGAGCGGCAAAGCGCGCCACCTGACCTGCAAGCGCGTGCTGACCGTCGGCACCGATATGGCGGTCGGCAAGATGACGGTGAGCATCGAGATGCATCGCGCCTGCCTCGCACGCGGCATGCGCTCTCGATTTCTGGCAACAGGGCAAACGGGGATCATGATTGAGGGCTACGGCGTGCCCCTCGATGCCGTGCGCGTGGACTACGCTTCCGGCGCCATCGAGAAGTTCGTGCTGGAGCTGGGCGCGGACGCCGATGTGGTGCATATTGAAGGTCAGGGTTCGCTTTTCAACCCTGCCTCAACAGCGACCCTGCCTCTGCTGCGCGGCTCCCAGCCGACGCACCTTATCCTGGTTCATCGCGCAGGACAGACCCACATCCGCACTTTCCCCGATGTGCCGATTCCTCCTCTGCGCGTTGCGGTAGAACTTTACGAGGCGGTTGCAGTGGCTGGCGGTTCGTTTTACCCCTCTAAAGTGGCGGCGGTTGCGCTTAACACCGCCCATCTGAGCGAAACGGAAGCACTCGAAGCCATTCATCAGGCAGAGCGCGAAACGCAACGCCCCTGTACCGACCCCGTGCGCTTCGGCGCGGAAGTACTGGTGGACGCGATTG
>CAZQPV010000237.1:0-2554 GCA_964595265.1 uncultured Fimbriimonadales bacterium | reverse complement strand
ATCGCGAGCCCGCTGCGTTCGCGGGGGGGCAGCTCGGCAATCAGGGGCGCCAAGTAGTCGGCTGGCTCGGTTTCCGGGGCAAACTTCAAGAGCATGTGATACCGATAGTGCCCCTCCAGTCGCTCCAGCGGCGCGGGCGCGGGTCCCAGCACCTGAAGCAGGCGCGAGTCGGGTGTCAGCCTCGCGCGGAGCGCCGTCAGCAGGCTCTCGGCGCGCTGGGGGTTAGGGTGCGTCGCCACCATGTTGACCAGCCGGCAGAAGGGCGGATAGAGCGGCTCGCGCCGATGAGCAATTTCGTGCTGATAGAAGCCTTCATAATCGTGCCGCTGGGCGCACAGGATGGCGGGGTGATCGGGGCTGTAGGTTTGAATCAGCACGCGCCCCTGCCGCTCGCGTCGCCCCGCGCGCCCTGCCACTTGCATCAGCAGCTGGAAAGTGCGCTCGCTGGCGCGAAAATCGGGCAGGTGTAGCCCCATGTCGGCGGAGATGACCCCCACCAGCATCACGCGCGGGAAGTCCAGCCCCCGCGCCACCATCTGCGTGCCAATCAGCACATCCAGTTCGCCCGCCCGAAACGCGCGCAGGGTCTCCAGAAACCGCTCGCGCCCCGACAGGAGGTCGCGATCCAGCCGCGCCACGCGCAAATCGGGCATCCGCTCCCGCAGAAACGCCTCCACGCGCTGTGTGCCCACCCCGAACGGCGCCAGCCGCACGCCCCCACAGTTCGGACACAACGACGGCGGACGCGCCGTGTGATTGCAATGATGACAACGCAGCTGCCACGCTTTCACCCGATGATAGGTCAGGCTCAGCGAGCAGTTGGGGCACATCGGCACATAGCCGCACTCCCGACAGAGCAAAAACGGCGCATACCCCCGCCGATTCAGAAACAATATCGCCTGATACCCCTCCGCAATGGTCTGCTGTAGAGCCTCCAGCAGCGGCTCGCTGATAACGCTGAACCGCATGCCCCGCAGGTCTACAATCTCCACTGCGGGCAGGGGCGTTTGCCCCACGCGCTCCGGCAGACCTAGGCGTTGGAGCAACCCCTGCTCGGCGCGATAGAAACTTTCCAGCGACGGCGTGGCGGAACCCAGAATCAGGACTGCATTCTCCGCCTTCGCCCGGGCGTATGCCAGCTCGCGGGCGTGATAGGTCGGCGCGTGCGCCTGCTTGTACGATGCCTCATGCTCCTCGTCCACAATAATCAGCCCGATATTTTCCAGCGGGGCGAAGAGGGCGGAGCGGGCGCCCACCACAATCGGCGCTTGACCCGAACGCGCTCGGAGCCACTGTGCATAGCGCTCGCTTGGGCTGAGCTGGCTGTGCAACACCGCCACGCTCTCCCCAAACCGCTCGCGAAATGCCTGCGTGAGCTGCACCGTTAGCGCGATTTCGGGCACCAGAAACAGCACCGTGCGCCCCATCCGCAGGGTTTCGGTCGCCGCACGCAGGTACACCTCCGTCTTGCCGCTGCCCGTAACGCCGTAGAGCAGAAACGCCCTGAAGCGTCCCTCACGCAACGCGGGCAGCAGGGTCTCAAGGGCGTGCTTTTGATGGGGCGTCAGCGTCAGGGGCGGCGACGCTGGGGGAGGGGATTGCGCTCGGCTCTGGCGCACGCGGCGCACCAGCCCGCGCGATTCCAGCGCGCGCAGGCTCTGGGCGCTCACGCCCGTCTCTTCCAGCAGGGCGTGCATCGGCATCTTGCCTTCAGGATGGAGCAAGAGGCGCGTGAGTAATGCCGACTGCGCCCGCGCACGGTTCGCCGATTCCCGAAAGAACTGCTCCAGCGCGTCGGGGTCATGCGCCAGCTCGATCCAGATGTCGCCCGCAGGGGGCTGAGGCGGCGGCTGGAGCGTGTATTCGGTGCGCACCAGCCCGCGCGCGCGCAAGCCCGATAGCCCTGTGTTCAGAATTGCGCTGGCAAGGCGGCGCTTGAGCTGGCTCAGGGTGGCGCTCCCCCCATGCGCGCGCAGGGCGTCCACCACGCACTGCTGGGCACGCGAGCGCAACGGCGGCACAGGCTCCTGAAGCGTGAGGACCACCTGAAGTTGCGCACGGGTCAGGGCTGGCAAAGCCAGATCCACCGCGTCGGCAAGCGAACAGAGCAGGGTGCGCTGTACCTGATGCACCAGTTCCAGCAGGCTTCCTCGCAACAGAGGCTGATCCAGTACCGCTGCAATCGGTTTCAGCGACGCGAGAGCCGACTCCTCCGCCCGCGTGAGGTTCAGCACCACGCCCAGCGCCTCTCGCGTGCGCAGCGGCGCCATCACCCCCGAACCGACCTGCACCTGCCCTGTGAGCGAGTCGGGAACGGCGTAGGAAAGCAGCCGATTTTCCAGCTCGCCGCCCGCAAATACCAGCACTTCGGCAACAATCCCCATCACGCAAGATTATACTGGCTTTGGGTGGCGCGGCTGGCTTGTCTTCCTGAAAGCCTCGCAGGCGCGACGGTAGTGGGTAGGGGCGCACAGCCAACTCTGGACTGCGGCAGCCTGCTTCCGCGCTCCACAGCCCGTTTCAATCTGCACCCGCCCTTGGGGGCGGGTGCAAC
>CAZQPV010000236.1:0-2557 GCA_964595265.1 uncultured Fimbriimonadales bacterium | reverse complement strand
GGCATTCCGAACTGGCGCGTGTTCGGCTCGTTTTTCAATCCGAACATGCTGGCGGGCTACTTTGTGATGAGCGCGCCTTTCACGATGGGGGTGCTGCTTCTTGTGGGGCGCGAGTTTCGTACGGAGCGTATGCGCTGGCTGCCCGCGCTGTTGACGGTGGGTTTATGGCTCCAACTGAGCGGACTGGTGCTGACCGCTTCGCGATTGGGGTTGCTCTCGTTCCTCTTTGCGGCGATGGTGTTTTTCGGGTTTGCGCTCGTGTGGAAGCTGGTTTCACGCGACTTCGTATGGCGGCTAAGTGTGGTGGGCGTTCTCACCGCGGGGTTGATATGGCTGAGCCAGCCGTCAGCACAGCGTCTCACTCCTCAGGCGGCGTCGCAGGATGTGCATTCAGGCGCATTTCGGATGGAGACATGGAAAGGCACATGGCGGATGGTGCTGGCGAACCCGATTCTGGGTGTCGGCACGGGCAACTTTGAGGTGCATTACCCGCGCTATGCTTCTGTGGGCTACACGCGCTCGGCGCACAACACCTATCTGGAGCTGGCGAGCGAGTCGGGGTTCCCTGCGCTGATTCTGCTGATTCTGATGGGCGTGGGCTGGCTCACGCGCGCGTTGCAGTCGGAGTTGCCGCCGCCCGAAATGCCCGCGCGCGGTCGCATTACCGACTGGCGTCCTGCGCGCGTGGGTGTGCTGGCAGGCGTGGCGGGCGCCGTCGCTCATAATGCTGTGGACTCCGATGTGCAGGTGCTGGCGAATCTGTTGATGCTGGCGTGTTTGCTGGCGCTGGGGATTGCGCTGGCGCCCGATGGGGTCTTCTCCTATCCTGTGCGCCCGATGGAGCGACGCGCGACGGCGCTCCTGTTTCTTACAGTGTTTGGGCTGGGCGTTGTCAGTTCGGGGCTTGGCGAGTGGTTCGCGAATCAGGCGCGCTATTATGCGCTGATTTCGCAGATTCCGCAGGCAGTGGAGCTTTATCAGAGGGCGCGGCTGTTTGACTCGCGCAATCCCGACTATCTGATGGAGCTGGGCGAACTCTACTATGCGCTGGGGCGCCGCGAGACCGCGTTCACCATGCTGGAGCAGGCTGTGCGCTGGAAGCCGACGCCCCGTAATCTGTATCGGTTGGGACTCTACTACGAGCGCGATGGGCAGCTCCAGCACGCCAGAGAGCAGTTCCGGCAGGTGCTGGAGCGCGACCCGAATAACCTGCCTGCCCTGCTCAAGCTCGCACAGATGGCACAGCCCGATCCAACTACGCCTCGCCTGAACGAAGAGGCGCTTCAGTATTATCGGCGCATTATCGCGCTGGAAGATAGCCCCTACGGGCGAATCCGCGCTGTGCCCGAAATCGTGGAAACCGCTTATGGGTTTGCCCATCTCGCGGTGGCGCGGCATTACCAGGCGCTGGACGAGATCGAGCGCGCCGTCCGCCACTATGAAGCAGCGCTCAAAGTGTTCCGTGCCTACCGCGAGCAGACCTATCCCTTTAACCGTCAGGGGCGCCTGCTGGGACTTTACAATCCCGAACGCGAGCAACAGATTCTGCAGGCGCACCTGCTCACTCTGCAAGGGTACGCTGACCTTCTGGAGAAAATGGGCAAACCCGCAGACGCCGAGGCGCTCCGACAGGAATACACCAAACTTGTTAGCGAGGAGTAATAAAAAGAGCGTGGGACTCTTGCGAGTCCCACCAAGAGGGAGGTTGGGTAACAAGGCTGTGCGGTCTGCTCACGCCACGATACGAGTGGCACAAGGATTATAATTCATTTTCGGGGAATCTGGAACTGCAAAAATTACCAGATTTTCAGGGGATACGCAGGGCAACTCGTGCGGGGGCGCCATCGGCGCCTTCGATCAGCAGGGGCATGCAAATCAGCTCATACGCGCCTGCCTCCACCTCGCTGAGATTCAAGCCTTCAATAATAACCACGCCTGCGCCGCAGAGTTTGTGATGAACCGCTGGCTCAGGCGCTCCAAACGGCTCCACCGAAAGGTAGTCCAGCCCCACCACATCGATGCAGTGCCGAATCAGCCAGTCGCAGGCATCGGGGGTGAGCGCCACATACGATCGCTGGAAAGTCGGCTCCTGCCACAGAGCGGAATTGTCAGTCTTGATGAGCAATCGTGTGAAGGAGGGCGGAATATTCGCTTGCTGGAGTGCGTCGGCAGTAATCGCGCGGTAGCCTCGCAGGTCGGCGACCCACGCCTGCCCGATCAACCGTGTCAGAGGAATCTCGTGCACACGCTTGCCTTCGGGATTGAAATGCCATGGGGCGTCGATGTGCGTGCCGGTGTGCGTGCCCATCACGAGGCGGGAGAGATTGCACACAGCGCCCTGCTCCGTACGGAGCATCGGCTCCAGCGCAAACGGCTGGTCGCCCGAATAGATTGGCATCGCCTCGCGAAGGGGCACGCTAACATCAATGATTCGCATATCCACTTATTGGGACTGAGGGGGAGAGGCACTGAGCCTGGGCAGAGTCTCGCGAAGTTGCTTGAGCCAGTGTTCAGCAAGCTGCTTCACGCTCATTTTCGCGGCTTCCGCGTCGGCTTT
>CAZQPV010000235.1:0-2570 GCA_964595265.1 uncultured Fimbriimonadales bacterium | reverse complement strand
GCATGCGCTTGCCCTCCATCTCGATGCTTTCTGCGCCCACGGCGTGCGCCACAATCCGCACTTCCATCAGGCGCAGCAGGTGTCGCACAGGGGTGGGGAGTTGCCCGTAGCGGTCGCGTAGTTCGCGCACAAGGTCTTTCAACTCGTCGCGCGTGCGGCTGCCCGCGATGCGCTTGTAGTAGCCCAGCCGTTGCGCCACATCGGGAATATAACCGGCAGGGATGTAGGCGTCTACGGGAATCTGGATGGGCGGCAGTTCGTCCTGCAGGGGGCTGTCCAATGCCCAGTGGGTTTCGCCTTTGCGCAGGTGGCGAATGGCGTCCCGAAGCATTGCCTGATAGAGTTCCAGCCCGACAGCGCGCATCGCGCCGTGTTGTTCCGTGCCCAGCAGGTTGCCTGCGCCGCGGATCTCCAGATCGCGCATCGCCAGCGCGAAGCCCGAACCCAGATGCGAAAACTCCTTGAGCGCCTGCAGGCGTTCCTCTGCCTTGTCGCTCAGCTTGCCCGCCTTGAACAGGAAGTAGGCATACGCCTGACGGTCGGAGCGCCCCACACGCCCGCGCAGCTGATAGAGCTGCCCCAAGCCGAACCGCTCGGCGTTCTCCACAATCAGCGTGTTCACATTCGGCATGTCCAGCCCGTTCTCGATAATCGTCGTGCAGACCAGAATATCGTAGGCGTGCTGATAAAAGTCCAGCACAATCGCTTCCATCGTGGCGGGGGGCATCTGCCCGTGTGCAATCGCGATTCGGGCGTGAGGAACTAACTGTTTGAGACGCTCGGCGACATGCTCAATCCCCTGAATGCGCGGCACAACATAGAACACCTGCCCGTCGCGCTGGAGCTCGCGCAGGATGGCTTCACGCACTGCCCAGTCGGTGTAGGGCATCACGCTGGTACGAATGGGCAGCCGTCCGGGCGGCGGGTCGGTGATCAGGCTCATGTCCCGAATCTCCGTAAGCGCCATATAGAGCGTGCGCGGGATGGGCGTGGCGGTCATCGTCAGCACATCCACCGTGCCGCGCAACTTTTTGAACCGCTCTTTTTGCATCACGCCGAAGCGCTGCTCCTCGTCAATAATTACCAGCCCCAGGTTTTTGAACTGCACATCGTCGGAGAGCAGACGGTGCGTGCCAATCACCATGTCGATCGCGCCCGTTTTCAGCCCGTGCAGGATGCGTTTCTGCTCGGCGGGGGAGATTAGCCGACTCAGCAGCGCCACCTGCACGCCGAACGGCTCAAACCGCTCCTTGAAGTTTTGCCAGTGCTGATAGGCTAACACAGTCGTGGGGCACAGGAGCGCGACCTGTCGCTCCGCCATAATCACTTTGAACGCGGCGCGTATCGCCACCTCGGTTTTGCCAAAGCCCACATCGCCTACCAGCAGGCGGTCCATCGGGTGAGGCGACTCCAGGTCGCGCTTGACCTCCTCAATCGCCTTCAGCTGCCCCGGCGTTTCAATATAGGGGAACATCGCTTCCATTTCCGCCTGCCAGGGGGTGTCGGGTCCTGTGGGTGGTCGCGTGGCTTTCTCGCGCAGGGCGTAGATTTGAATCAGCTCTTGCGCCACCTCTCTGGCTTTTTGCCGCGCCTGTGCCACCGACTTGACCCACAGACTGCTGCTGAGCCGCCGAATCTCGGGCGGCTTATCGTCGGGACCGATGTATTTCTGAATCCGATCCAGCTGGTCTACGGGCACGAAGATCCGGTCGGGATGGGCGTACTCAATCAGCAGATACTCGCGCGTGACGCCCTCGCGCTCCAGCGTGGTCAGCCCGCGAAAGATGCCTACGCCGTGATGGATATGCACCACATAGTCGCCCGGCTTGAGATCCATGATGGAGGTGATGGGCACGCCTTCGTTGAAGCGGCGTGGGGGCATGCGCAGGCGGTGGCGCTCAAAGAACTCGGCGTCGGTCAGCAAGGCAAATCGCTGGGCGTCCCAGATAAACCCACCCCCAAGGTTGCCCCGAAACAGCAGGGGCGCGGCGTGGCTCTCGGCGGTCTCGCTGGGGGCGGGCAGGTCGGCATCCTGAAACGCGCGCGCCACCTGATTGGGGCGGTCGGTCGCCACCACAATCTGATAGCCCCCCTCCAGCCAGCGGCGGATAGAATTCCACAGGTCGGGCAGGCGTCCGCGCGTGGTCTCAGTGGAGCGTGTGCCCAGCTCGTGCGCCACGCCCGTCAGTTCGGGCTTGGGCATTGCTTCCAGCGTCAGCACAGGGTGGGGGTACGAAGCATAAAGTCGCTCTATCGGCTCCACATATCTGGCGACTTGAAGTGGGATTGTGTCGCCCCGTTCGGCGCGGGAGTTGAGCGCCTGTTGAATCTCGTCCTGCGTGCGCTGGAATGCCGACTCCAGCAGCAGCGGTTCGTCTAAAATCAGCAGGGCGTTTTCGGGCAGGTAGTCCAGCATGCAGGCGCGCTGATCCATCTGCCAGGGCAGGTAGAGTTCCAGTCGGTCAAAGGGCGCGCCCATTGCGAGCGGGCGCAAGTCGTCCTCCAGATTCTGCCGGAGGGTGGGCTGGAGCGCGGTCGGTTGCTGGGTTATCACGCGCTCCCATTCGTGG
>CAZQPV010000234.1:0-2630 GCA_964595265.1 uncultured Fimbriimonadales bacterium | reverse complement strand
GTTCACACCACGCCCCATTACACGGCGTTTGTGCCCTACTTCGCGCGTGTGCCGTTTGAGGTCTGGATCCTGCCCCACACGCCGCAGGCGCACTTCCAGCAGGTTGGCGACTCGGAGCGCGATGCGTTTGCCGACATCCTTCAGCATGTGCTGCAGCGCATCGACGCCGTGCTAAGCCAACCGCCATACAACTTCATGCTCTTCACCGCGCCCGTGAATACCGATGCGGAGGTGGAGTTCCACTGGTTCCTGCGGATTGCCCCGCGCCTGACGATAGATGCGGGCTTTGAAATTGGCACAGGCGTCGGCATCAACATCACCGCGCCCGAAGACTCGGCACGCTACCTGCGCGGCGAGGGCTGAGCCTACTGCACCTGCTGTAGGCGTTTCAGGAAGTCGCGGGCGGGTTCGAAACCTGTCAGGCGCAGGTCGCGCCGCTCCTGACCGTCCGAGCCGATAAACACCACCGTCGGCAAGCCCACCACGCCGTACTTCTGCGTGATGCGTGCCACCTCGGGGTCGCCAGAGCGCGTCGCGTCCACCACCAGGCGTACGAACCGCTCCGACTCTTTGACCACAGCCGGGTCGGTGAAGGTGTATTCCTTCAGCTCGCCGCAGGCGATGCACCATTCCGCGGTGAAGTCGATCACCACAGGCTTGCCCTCGCGACGCGCCTGCTCCACCAGCGCGTCCGAGTACGGCGTCCACTGAATTGCCACCTTCGGCTTCATAATCGAGTAGGTGTTGGAGATCGCCAGCCCCACCAGCACCACGCCGAGAATCTGCTTCAGGCGCACCACGCGTGCCTGCGTGAACTCGCCACGCCCCGCGAAGAAGAAATAGAGCGCCATCACCCCAAAGAAGGCGACCCACAGCCAATCCTCTACGGGTTTGGGCAGCAGCGTACCCGCGAAAAAGAGCGCCACCGCCAGCAACAGCACGCCAAACACGCGCTCCACCAGAATCGTCCACTCCCCCGAGCGCGGCAGGCGGTTCTGCACGCGGTCATACAGTAGCCCCAGCACAAAGTAAGGCGTGCCCAGCCCCAGCCCCAACGCCAGAAAGATGAGAAACCCTATTGTCGGATTGCCCAGCGCCGCCACCAGCGAAATCAGCGACACAATCACGGGTCCCACGCATGGGGCGGCGGCAATCGAAGCCAGCGCGCCCATCATAATCGCGCCCACCCAGCCCTGTCGCGCCCCCACATAGCGCATTAGCGCAGGCGGCACCTGAAACTTGTAGACCCCAAACAGCGCCAGCGAAAATGCCACCAGCAGCGCAATCAGCACCCCTACCACAATCGGATTTTGCAGCTGAAAGCCGAACCCCTTGCCCGCCAGTGAGGCAATCGTGCCAAACGCCGCGTAAAACGCCGCCATACTCAGCGCGTACAGTCCGCTCAGCGCCACGCGCCGCCCCACCTGACCCCGCGCCTGCATGCTGAAAAAGCCTAGCGTAATCGGAATCAACGGCAACACGCACGGCGTGAGGTTCAACAGCAACCCCCCTACATACACGCCTCCGAAAAACAGCAGCCAGCGTCCCTCGCGGAACTGGCGCTCAATCCAGCCTGCAATCCCGCCAGTCTGCTGCGAGAAGTCCACCAGCTCCCCCTGCTTTGCTGGCTCGGAGCCTTTTGTTTCCATCACCTCCTTATAGCGCGGGTTTGGCTCGCCTGTCTTGTCGGCAACGCGCACCTTGAAGTCGGCTTTGAGGGTCTGCGGCGGGTAGCACGCCTTATCGTCGCACGCCTGATAGCGCAGGCTGGCTTTGACGCTCAAATCGCCCTTCGGCGCGGTCTTCGCAAGGCGCAACTCGAAGGGGATTTTCACCGTGCCCTCGTAAATCTTCAGCGGCTTACCCTCGGAAAACTCAAACGCTTTCTCTATCGCCTTGGGGTACTCGACTTTGCCGACGGTGTAGTGCTGGCTCTTCTCGATACGCAGCTCGGTCGGGATGAGATAGTCTTCCGACGCAGGGTTCGCGTTCACATGGTAGGGTTGAGGGACGCTCAGCACCAGCACGCCCTTGACCACGCTGTCGGGCGCATAGGCTGTGCGTTCCAGAACCACTTCAAACGGGAACTTCAAATCGGGCAACTGCGCGCCCACAACTGCCCACACCACACTCCACCACAGCACCAACCAGCGTTTCATAGCCATGAGGATACCCCAGCACGGCGCCGCCCTCGTCAAATTTCGGCTCCGCAGAGGGGGTTCGGAAGTGGGCGAATCCCCCGCCCGCGCCCCTCTGCGTTCCTGCAGTCCGAAAGGAAGATTTTTTCGGTTGTTTCAAGCAGGAATCGGCAAGTGACAGGAGTATCATGTGGTCAATCGATGTTATGGAGGTTGTGGGATGAAACTCATCACCTTCGTTGGTATGGGACGCTACGAGCCTGTCATCTACCGCTGGAAGGAGCATGAGAGGGAAACCCGATTCTTCGCTGAAGCGCTGGTGGAGTGGTTCCGCCCCAAAACGGTGTGTGTCGTATTGACTCCCGAAGCGCAACAGTCCGAGAACTGGGAGAAACTGAATTCCTTGCTCGAAGACAGAACAGCCGTTCGGGAGATTAACATCCCCAGCGGCAAAAACGAGCAAGAGCTGTGGGAAATCTTCCAGAAGATAAC
>CAZQPV010000233.1:0-2636 GCA_964595265.1 uncultured Fimbriimonadales bacterium | reverse complement strand
AGAGCGCAGCGGAACGGTGCAGGGGTAGCGACTCGGCAAGCGGGCGCTCGCGACACACCGCGCGAACCGTCGCGACCACCTGGGGGTGGTAGCGCGCACCCGCTTCTTCGCACCAATGCTCTGGGGTATAGCCCTGCTGGATATGAACCAGCAGGTTGTCCAGCGCCGATAGGATATGCGCTGTAAGGGGCGCCTCAGGCTGTTCGGCATAAACGACATGGTGCTGGCGCACCAGCGGCGCGACCTGCCACAAGCCCGGAATCTGCTCCGCTATCGCGGCGCTCAACTCAGCGTGCCGATCCAGAGTGAGCTGTTCAATCGGAGTCAGCGAGGTCGGCTTGTTGAGAACCGCATAAGGGATCCCCACCATGCCAATATCGCGCAGGTAGACCGCCAGCTCCAGACGCCGTCGTTCTTGCAGGGGCAACCCCAGGCGCAACGCTACCTCGTTGACCAGGGGCGCCAGCAAATCGGCGCTTCCAAAGCGCCCCTGCGTGCGCAGCTCCACCGCCCGCGCAAACGCCCGCAAACTCTGACAGCGCCATCGATGGAACTGGTTCGGCAACACGACAAAGGCGTAGTAGACAAGCGCCCCCATGCAAAACGCCACAATCGCGATGGTAAGCCAGAAGCTACTCACCGCTTAACACCCCTCTGAAGCCCCTGCTGCTCTCGCTGCCACCCTCCAACCACCGCCTCGAAGACGGAAACCACCGTGGGGTCAAACTGAGTGCCTGCCCCGCGCCGCAGCTCATGGAGCGCCTCCTGAATGGAGAGGGCTTTTCGATAGGTGCGCTGCTGGCTGGGCGTTTCGCCCCCAATCATCGCATCGAAAGCGTCTACAACCGCAATAATGCGTGCTTCCAGCGGAATCTGGTCACCTTTCAAGCCATAGGGATACCCCTTACCATCGGGACGCTCGTGATGATAGGCAATCCAGGGCACCACAGGCGCGAGAAAGGGGGTCCCACTCAGGATTTCAGCCCCTAACTGGGGATGGCGCTTGATTTGCTTCCACTCGCTGGGGGTCAGCCTGCCTGGTTTATTTAAGATGCGCTCATCCAGCACCGTTTTGCCCAGGTCATGCAACAGCGCCGCCTCGTATACCAGCTCGCATCGTTCTGGGGGTAGACCCAGATGCTGTGCCACTTTGCGCGCCCACCGCGCCACGCGCTGGAGATGTCCGCCCGTGTAGGGATGCGCCTTCTGAACCAGAAAGCCCAGACTGCGAATCGTCTGGTGATAGAGGTCATGCTGGCGCCTCCAGAGCATGAACGCCTGACGCAAAGTCAAGTAGGGCGCCAGCGCCATCACCAGCCCGCTCACCCCAAAAGTTTTGACCAGCAGCCCCACAATCAGCGAGAACAGGAACATCACCGTCGCCTCCTGAGGGAACGCGCTCAGATTTTGGCGAATCGCCCAGCCCCACTGCACCCCTTCAAACAGTGCAATATTCGTCGAGATGAGCATGCTGTTCACCAGATGATAAGCCCCCAGCGCGACGCCCGTCGCCAGCCCATAACGCCATGCCGATTCATAGGCGATTAGCCAGTCGACTCCTGCCACCGCCATTCCTGCACAGAAGGCGCTCAGGATGCTCTGAACCGTGTTGAGAAACGCCCAGCGCGGGTAGGTGGAACGGAACAGGGTGTTGGCAAGTCCCGCTACAAGCGTAATCACGGCGTCCATCCAGACCCCTGCTTCCCAGCCATACAGCACAATCGTCGCAATCACAATCGGCGTGCTGACACTCATCCAGATGCCGAGGTCGGTGTAGCCATGTCGCAGGGGATAGCGTACGAGGAACAGTTCGGCTACCAGCGCGACCAGCACGAGCCAGAAGAGGGTTCCAATGGCGGGGACGCGCGACAACGAGTCACTTGCCGCGAGCAGAATCGCGCCCGCTGGTAGCGAGATCAGTCCAATCCAGTACCAGAATCTCCGCTTCCGCATGTTCTTGATAAGGGCAGGGTGAGCGCACCTCCCGCTACCCGAATGCCGATTACGGCATCGGAGCCACTACATGATGCTTCTCGAGGGGATCATCCCATCGATGTGGATAGTAGACGCGCTTCGCGTTGGCAACCGACATAATTGCCACCAGGGTTGCCATCAGAATGAGCCACCGTTTCATCTGCTGTCCCTCCTAAGGTAAGAGTGATCAGCCGCTCGGTTGCTCGCTCCGCTCCGCGCTCACCATGCCCCGTCAGGAACCTCCCGCAGGGAGTGGCTCCTGACCAAATCGTTTTACGCATTGTTCGGCGTCAGTCCGTCCACGAGGGCGACCGCCTCGTGCGACGGTTCGTAGTCGCTGGGAAATGCCTGCACCCGCCGATTGACCGCATCGAGCGTCGCCAGCCCGACAGCGCGATATAAATCGCCGCGCACAAGGGCGCTTCCCAGCAGTAAATCTTCACCCTGATCGCGCACCGCGCTCACCAGCACCGCCACCAGCGGATAGCCGCCAAGCGTCCAGTTGGTGGCAATCTCTTCCAGTCCAAAGCGCTCCTGTAGCCCGTGTGCGGCTTCGACGGCGCGCAGGGTCGCCAGCGCTACCATTCGGGGCAGCTGGGTGCTGGCGCGCACGCCCGATGCCGTGCCCCGATAGAGCTGCCCGTTGCGTTCCAGATAGGCGG
>CAZQPV010000232.1:0-2640 GCA_964595265.1 uncultured Fimbriimonadales bacterium | reverse complement strand
GTAATCTGGGTCATCGCCGCCAGCAGCAGGTTGCCGACCGAGTGCCCCGCCAGCGTGCCCGATGCTGCAGGGAAACGGTGCTGGAGCAAAGCGTTCATCGCGCCTTCCGCATCCGCCAGCGCGGTCAGGCAGTTGCGAATATCGCCCGGCGGCAGGATGCCCAGCTCCTCGCGCAGGCGCCCCGACGAGCCGCCGTCATCTGTAACCGTCACTACCGCCACGATGTTTGCCGTGTAGCGCTTGAGACCGCGCAACATCGTGGAAAGCCCTGTGCCGCCGCCAATCACCACCACGCGCCGCCCGTGCTTGAGCAGAATCTGGCGCGACAGCACATCCCACACGCGCCCGCTGGCACGCGGTTGCAGAATGCGCACCATCGTGCGCCACGCCCGCCGAAGCCCCCACCACCACACGCCACCTCCGACGGCAATCAGCGTCAGCCCCAGCGCGATTCGCAACACCTGCTCGCCGCGCGCGGTGGTCGCCCAGCGGTGAATCTGCGCCTCCACTGCCCGATAGAGCGCGTCCAGCCAGTAGGTCGGCTGCCCCGCCAGCAGCACCCACACGCCAATCAGCGCAATCACCACTCCCAGCGCCGAGACCGCCAGCCAGCGCTTAACATCAATCCCGGGCAACAGCCATCGCCAGCGTCCCTCACTCATGGCTCTCCCCTTCCCGTGCCACATCCCGATGCTCCACCGAGACGCGATAGCCCTGCTCCTGAAGCCACGCGCCCAGCTCTTCGCTCAGCACCACCGAGCGATGGCGCCCGCCCGTGCAACCTATCGCCACTGTCAGGTAAGCTTTGCCCTCGCGCAGGTAGCGCGGCAGCAGCCAGCCCAGAAAACGGCGAGTCTCTTTGAGGAACTGGCGCGTCTCGCTATCTTCCAGCACATAGTTCCGCACAGCAGGCTCCGTGCCAGCCAGCGGCTTCAGCTCCGACACATAATGGGGGTTGCGCAAAAAGCGCACATCCAGCACAAGGTCGGCGTCAGCAGGCACGCCGTATTTGAATCCGAACGACACCACCCGTACCCGCATCGGCGCGGGATGGCTGCCAGTGCCATAGCGAGCGCGTATCTCCCGACGCAAATCCTGAGGGTGATACAGCGTGGTGTCCAGCACGCAGTCGGCAATCGCACGCAGGGGCGCCAGCAGCGCACGCTCTTTTTGCAGCGCCCTTTCCAGATTCGGCTCCTGCTCCGCCAGCGGATGAGGACGACGGGTCTCTTTGAAACGACGCAGAAGAACCTCGTCCGTGCAGTCCAGAAACAGAACCTCGACAGGAAGCCCCTCCTGCTTCATCTGCATCAGGGTCTGCTCGGCGGTGTCCAGAGGCTCGCGGGCACGGGTATCCACCACCACCGCGACATCCCGACACGCCTGCGCGTAGTCCTGCACCTGTGCCAGCATCGAGGGGGGCAGGTTATCCACGCAGAAGTAGCCGATGTCTTCCAGCGTTTGCAACGCGAGCGTCTTCCCCGCGCCCGAAACCCCCGTCACCACCACCAGCTGCCCCATCGTTACGCCTCCTCGCTCCGCCCCCGCGGCGCTCCAAACACCAGCGACGCGACCAGCCCCTGCACCAGCCCCACAAACCCACCGACCGTGAACACGGGCAACCGCTGCTGAAGCAGATACCCCGCAAACACCTGCTCATTCAGCAAGTAGAGCAGGTAGAAGGTCAGAATGCTGGCGATAACGCTCAACACCACCAACCGCCCCCACAGTCGTCTGCGAAACGCGAGCGCGCCCGCCCCCACAAACAACGCGACAGGCAGGCTCATCAGGGCGCTCATGCCCAACGATTCCACCCAATACATGCTGGGTTGCACATCCAGCGCGACCACCAACCACTCGGCGCGACTGTAAGGCGGCTCGCGATCCACCACCTCCGTGCCGTAGCGGTCTTCAAAGCGGGTCTCCAGCTGCATACGCAGGCGATCCAGCCCCCACAACAGTCCAAAGTGAACCGCAGTTAGCAGCACATAGACCCCAATCCACAGCGCCAGCCCACGCAAAAAGCGACCCAGCATGTTCTATCGCCTCTTCTCGTCCTCGTCACCCAGCAGAACCCCCGATAGAATCGCGTTAATCAGCCCCAGCACCAGCGAACCGTAGAGCGCCGCCCAGAAGTTGCCCACCCGAAAGTTAAACGGGGCGATGGCAAACACTACCCAGAACAGAATAGCGTTCACCAGCACCCCCACCAATCCCAGACTCAGACAGTTCAGGGGCATCAGCGCGACACGCAGTGCCGGGCGTATCAGCGCGTTCACAAGCCCCAGCAGAATCGCCATAATCAGGTTGTCCTGCCAGTGCGGACTGGGTTTCATATCCAGCCCGAACGCCTGCCCGCTCCAGAAAGTCAAATGCAACGCCACCGCGAAAACAACCCATTTCACCAGAAAACGCATCGGCAAGATTATACCCAGCCCCATACCTCTGGAATCGGCAGGAATCGTGATACTCTAAGCATATTTAAAGGTAGAGGAGGACAACGATGTTCACTCTTGCAACAACACGGTGTTCGCGGAGACTCGCTCGTGTCGGCACGGCGGGGGGGGGCAGCATGACGCGAAAATCTTTGCTATATCACGACCTGCTGCGCGACCTGCCCCCCGCACTGCAGCGCGCTGT
>CAZQPV010000231.1:0-2654 GCA_964595265.1 uncultured Fimbriimonadales bacterium | reverse complement strand
GTGATGATGGACACCTTCCGCCCGCTTCAGGTGACTCGAGCCGCGCTGGAGTTTGAGGACCCGAACTACCCCTATTCGTGGCTGGGCTAATGATAATCGGGGGGCGTCTGCAGACGCCCCCGATGACTTAACAGCCTGTGCCGAAGTGGAACAGCACCAGCAGCAGGTCGGCGTCATCCACCACGCAGTCCTTGTTCAAGTCTTCTGGGATGCCCATCCCTATCTCCCCGAAGGCGAACAGCACCGCGAGCAGGTCGGCATCGTCCACGCAGCCATCGGCGTTCACATCACCTTCAGGCAGGGACGCAAACGGGTTCCGCGCCAGCACCACCACGGCATCCAATCGCCCGTAGGCGAACCACTTCCCGCTGGGCGAGACGGCGAGACACCGCACGCTGAACGCTTCGTCTGTGTAGGTTTGAGCAGGAGCCGTGTTGTTATTGATATTCCAGAAGAAAACGCCGCGATGTCCTGCATGGATTAGATGTTGTCCGTCTGATGTAAAGGCAACATAAAGCGGGTCGTCAGTGCTGATATACTCGCGCACCAGCGCGCCTGTGCTGGCGTTGCGCAGGCGAGCAATCCGAGTGATTCCGCCTTCCAGCAGGTATTGTCCGTCCGGGGAAAAAGCGACGGTGTAAGGGTAAGGGACGTTATGCTGGCTGGTCGTGTAAAGCGTTGTGCCGTTGCGCCAGTCCCAGACGCTGACAGTTCCATCGCGCGAGGCGCTGGCGAGGGAGTTTCCGTCGGGTGAGAACGCCAGCGAGTGAATCTCAAAGCCGCCTCCGCCCCCATGCACGAGCGTGCGTTCCAGTGTCCAGTCGCTGACGCGCCAGATGTAGATGGTCGAATAGCCGCCTCTGGCGAGATACTGCCCATCGGGCGAAAACGCTAAAGAACGGGTTTGCCCCGTAGTCGCAACAAGCGCCGCTACCTGCTGCCAGTCGCTGGTGCGGTACACTCGGACCTGTGCATCTTGAGAGGCGCCGCCCACCGCCAGATACTCTCCATTCGGCGAGTAGGCGACCGCAAACACATAGAGGAAGCGCCCGTTGGGTATGAATGCGTGTTCCAGAGCGCCGTCGCGTACGCGCCAGATTTTCACCGAGCCGTCTTCGCTTCCCGTCGCCAGAAACTGCTCATCGGGCGAGAAGGCGACCGCGTAAACGGCGTCGTCATAGGCGCCGCCGTCGCGGACATGCTCGCCGTCGCTGGCGCGCCAGAAGTGAAGGTATTGCCCCGTGCTCACGAGGTACTGTCCATCCGTTGTGTAGGCAATCAAGATGAGTCCCACCTGATCGGGCGGCTCGATGGTGTATACAAGCGCGCCGCTGCTCACAGACCAGACCCGTATGCGACTATCGCTGCTGGCGCTTGCCAGAAACGCGCTGTCGGGTGAAAACGCTACTCGGACACAGGTGAATCCTGACAGGGTATAAACAGGCGCGCCGTCGCTCAGACGCCAGAGCCTGAGTGTGTTATCGAGACCGCCGCTTGCCAGATATTGCCCGTTGGGCGAAAAGGCAACCGTGTAGACCCCTTGCGTGTGCCCCGCAAGCGTCCGTAGCAGGGTTCCGTCGCTGGCGCGAAAGAGCAGCACGCGCCCGTCGTGGATCCCACATACCAGCGTTTGCCCGTCGGGTGAAAAGGCAACTGCGCTGGAGTAATAGTTGCGCTGGTACATAATCGTAGAGTCGCTCATCCGCCACACCAGGATTTTGCCATCGTATCCTGCGCTGGCGAGATACGCCCCATCCGGCGAATAGGCAAGCGCCATAATTGAGTTGGTATGCCCCTGAAGCGTGCGCTCCAGAACCCCATCACAGATGCGCACAATCCGAATGTATCCCGAATAAGCGTCGCCAATTGCCACGCGCTGACTGTCGGGCGAGAAGGCGACCACACGCGGCGTGGCTTGCGAAGTGAAGATGGTTCGTATCAGTCGTCCGTCATGCACACGCCATATCTTGACCATGCCCGTATTATGGACAGCGGCATAGTAGAGTCCATTCGGTGAAAGCGCAAGGTCAATATAGTACGCATTCAGGTTGCCCTGGTAGGTCGAGTTGCCGCCGCGCATCCAGAGGATGTCGGGGCGCGTCTGTGCCGTCAAAGCCGCCGTTAACAACGCGGCGCACAAACCCACTGTTGCCAATCGTCGTCTTCTGTTGCGCATAGTCGCACCTCACAGAAGAGATAACTCGATGCGGCGCCGCTCTGTTGCAAGGAAGGCAGAGTTAAGCCAGAAGCGTTTCGCCCAGCACTTTGCCGTCCAGCGCCAGCACCACGCTCCCTTCGGTGGCGGCTCTGATGACGGGTGTGGCGACTTCCGCCCCACCCACGACAGGCACAGCGGGGTAGCCCAGCCGCTGCAGAATCGCCGCGCGACGGATAGCACGCTCCATATCGCTCTCATCCACCACCCACGAGGCTTCCAGAACCACATAGATTGGCTCGCGGGTCTTCTTTTTCACGGCGTAGAAGATGGCATCGGCGCTCATCAACTCGTCGGCTTCCTCGTCCGAGATCTTCGTGCGCACCTCAATCTCGTCCAGCAGGTCGCCCATGTTGACCAGCTGCACTTTGCGCAGGTAGCGTCCGAAAATCGCGTGGGCGCGCTCGCGATAGTAGCGCTCGCGGTCGCTGCCCTTGAG
>CAZQPV010000230.1:0-2672 GCA_964595265.1 uncultured Fimbriimonadales bacterium | reverse complement strand
AGGAGACGCCCGCTATGCTCCCTGAGGTGCCCCAGAAGGTACGGGTCGTGCTGCGTCCGCCGCATAAGGACCTCGGCACCATCCCGATGTGCCAGATTCCGCTCGGCTTTTTTGCGGACCAGCCCACGATTCAGCAGGTAACTTTCATCGACGAGAAAGGGCAGGCGCACGCGGTGTGGCTGAACCACGAAACACGCCTGGTGTATGGGCTATTCGATAAGTTCGCCGAGCTGGACATCCTCTCAGGCGCGATCTTCGAGCTGGAGCGCACCGACCAGCCCGATGTGTTCTACTTCCGCTTCACGGGCGAAACCGATCCGCTGCTCACCGTTTCCCATGCGCGCTACGAGAAGCTCCTGGAGCTTCAGGAACGCGCTGACCAGCTCTCCACTTACCACATCATGGTGGAGCTGATGCGCGGACACCCTCGCGGTGCCGACTATCTGACCCTCCACAACGAGGTCAATATCGTGCGGCGCACGCGGCGCGAGATTACGGCATCGATCCTCAGCGCCTACCCCTGCTTCGAGCTGCACAAAGGCTCGCCCGTGTGGCACCTGAAGGAAGACGAATTCGGCAAACCCATCACCAAGAAAGCGCGTCAGTACCTGATAGGGGGGTAGGACGCCGATGCATCCGCAGATGCGCCTTCTGGATCGGCTTCAGCAGCTGGATGACGAGCTGGATAAGCTTCACCAGCTGCTGAAACGCCTCGATCCGGGCGAACACCTGCGCCAGCGACTCAACGAATCGCGCCAGCGCATGGAAGAAATCAAGCAACGCTATCGCGAACTGCAGGCGCTGGCTCAGGATCAGCAACTCAAACTGCAAAGCACCGAGGAGCGCATTCGCCAGGCAGAGGCGGAACTCTATTCCGGGCGCATTCGCAACCCGCGTGAACTGGAAGCGCTCCAGCACGATATAGACGCCATGCGCCGTGCCCACGACCAGATGGAACTCGAGCTGCTCCGCCTCTGGGAAGAGATGGAAACCCAGGGACAAGAGATTGAAGAAACCGAAGCTGACCTGCACCAGATCGAGGCGATGCTGGAAGAGCACCAGCGGCGCTATCAGGAACAGAAGGCACGCATCGAGGCAGAAATCGCAAAGCGCGAAGCCGCGCGTACCCAGCTCGTGGCACAGATAGAACCCGCGCTCGTCCAGCGCTATGAAACCATGCGCCCCCGACTGGCACGCAAAGCCGTCGCCCGCGTCGAAGACGAAGTCTGCGCCGCATGTCGCACCAGGCTCACGCCCTACCTCGTCAACCGACTCAAGGAATCCCACGACCCCGTGACCTGCGAAAGCTGCGGACGCATGCTCTACTGGGCGGCGTTAGACCCGCCTGAGACCCCATCCTGATGCGTAAGGAAGGTTTCTGCGCCTACGGGGCGTTGCAAATCCGGGCGATTCTAACACAGGTACAACCGCTGATTCGCCAATTTGACGGAACGCCCCACACGCTGGAGACGCTCCAGGAGAGCCTTTTTACTCTTCAGGTATGCCTGCGCGTGTTCCAGCCCTGTTTTCCGCCCACCCGGATTGCCTTCTGGAAGCGTCGCTTGCGTCGTGCGCTGCGGGCACTTCATCAACTGGAGTTGAATCAGCGACTTCTGGAGTGGCTCGAGCGCGTGGACGCCCCACCTGCGGCTCATGCAGGGATTGAGCGCGTGCGCCTGCGCTTGCGTCAACAACAAGAAGCCCACTTCCAGCGGCTTCGCGCGGCGCTCCAGCGGCTCCAACGCGACCATGTGCTGGAAGAGATTGGCGGTCTCGCGCGTCGCTGGGGCGAGTCGTTTGCACAGGAGCCACCCTGCCCCGATTGTGCCCGCCGCCAGTGGCAGGCATGCCTGCGCGAACACAGCCCTGCCCTCGATAGCCCCGCGCTGGCTCTGGAGTTACGCTGGGGGCGTCTGCGCGCCCTGCTCAAAGCAAGCGAACTGCTCCAGCCACTGCTGAACGACCCGCTCACCCTGCCCGAATGGCACGCTCTCTACTGCCAGCTGGACAACGCCCGCTTCCTCCATTATGCGCGCCAGCAGATTGCGCAACTGATAGAGGCGGAAAAAACACTCACGGAACAATACTACGGACATACACGCCCTCTCGCCCGACTCCAGCCCGGTTTTCAGTACCTGCTCCAGAGGCTGGAAGGGAACGAAACTCTTACAGCGCTCTGATCCTTTGTGCTATAATCTATTCATCCAGTGAACAGCGAGGTAAACGACGATGTTCACGATTGCAACAAAAACAGAAATTGGGGTGCAGGCGTGCGTTCGTATGGCAGCAATCGGTGTTGCGACCTTCCTGCTCGCCGCGTTGGGTCTGGCGCAGAACCGACCTGATATTGTGTGGATGCAGGGTGGACACCGCTGGCGCATCCTGTCTTTGGCTTTCTCCCCAGACGGTCACTATCTGGTGAGTTCAGGAGACGACGGCACGATAAAACTCTGGCGTTTCCGAGAAGGCATAGTGGTGCGCACCCTTAGAGAGGCTGCCTCGTGCGTGGTGTTCTCCCCCGATGGACAGTATCTGGCAGGAGGGGGTTCGGGAGAGGTCAAAATCTGGCGATCAAGCGACGGCTCATTCGTCCGTACTATTAGCGCGCATTCGGGTTCTGTCCTGCAAATTGCTTTCTCACCCAACGGTGACTATCTGGCGAGCTTGGGGGG
>CAZQPV010000229.1:0-2735 GCA_964595265.1 uncultured Fimbriimonadales bacterium | reverse complement strand
CCCGTTACCCGAGGGCGAGTATGCGCAGGTTGTGGTGGTGGACACTTTCGGCGAGTTAGCGCGTCTCTATGCGGTCGGGGAGGTGGCGGTTGTGGGGGGCGCGTTCGCCCCGCTGGGCGGTCAGAATCTGTTTCAGCCCCTGGCGCACGGCAAACCCGTCTTTTTCGGACCCCACACCCACAACTTCCGCGATATTGCCCAGATGGCAAAAGAAGCAGGCGTCGGCTTTGAGGTTGCCGATGCGTCCGGGCTGGCGCAGGGAATTCTGGAACTGCTCCAGAACCCAACGCGACGCGCTGAGATTGAACAAAGAGCACGCGAGCTTATCCAGACCCACCAGGGCGCCACCCGACGCACGCTGGAACACCTCCTGCGCTGGTGGAACCACGCCCAGCAAGTCCGCCAGCTCGCGCTCGGCATCCGACCCCGAAAACTCTGAACGGGTACAATTCCCCGCACGAGGTGCAACCGACGATGGCGTCTGAAATGATTCGTCTGGAAGGGCATGTGATTGACTCGCTGGTGCTTTCCAAAGTGCTGGATATTCTCTCCTCCTACGAAGGCGTGCGCTACGAGATACGCCACGCGCGAATCGGGCACACGCGCGAAGAAACCAGCGAGTTTGAGATTCTGGTTCAGGCGGAGAGCGAAGACCTGCTGGAGCGCGTGCTGGAGGAGGTGCAGCTGCACGGAGCGCAGTTTTCCCATCGGAACGCCCATCTGGAACCCGCTCCCAAAGATGGCGTGTTCCCTGAAGATTTCTACTCCACCACCAATCTGGAAACCTATGTGCGCGTGCATAACCGCTGGGTTCCGGTGGAGAACATCGAGATGGACTGTGGCGTGCGCGTGTGGAAGGAGGGCGACCACTGGCGCGCGGCGACGGTTCCGATGGCGCGGGTCAAAGCGGGCGATTTAATCGTGGTGGGGCATGAGGGCATTCGCGTTACGCCTCCAGAGCGCCGCGACCCCACCAGTGTGTTCGCCTTTATGGGGAGCGATGTGTCTTCGGAAAAGCCCAAAGAGCGGGCGGTGCGCGGCGTCGCCGAAGAGGTGCGCAAAGCCAAAGCGCGGGGCGAAAAGGTGCTGTTCGTCGGCGGTCCTGCGATTATCCACACGGGCGCAGGAGCCTATCTGGAGCAACTGTTGCGCAACGGCTGGATCGATGTGCTGTTCGCGGGGAACGCGCTTGCCGCGCACGACATCGAGGCGGCGCTCTACGGCACTTCGCTGGGCGTTTCGCTGGAGCTGGGCGCGCCCGTGCGACACGGACACCAGCATCACATCCGCGCGATTAACCGCATCCGTCTGCTGGGGGGCATCCGTCAGGCGGTGGAGCAGGGCGTGCTGACGCGCGGCGTGATGTATACCTGCGTCAAGTATGGCATCCCCTTCGTGCTGGCGGGCAGTATCCGCGACGACGGTCCCCTGCCCGAAGTGATTACCGATGTGCTGGACGCGCAGGACGCCATGCGCGCCCATATCCCTGGCGTAGGGGTCGCGATTATGGTCGCCACGACGCTCCATTCCGTGGCAACGGGCAACTTGCTCCCTGCCAGCGTGCGCGTGTTTTGCGTGGACAACGACGCCGATACCGTCATCAAGCTCACCGACCGCGGCACGCATCAGACCTTCCCGATTGTTACCGACTGCCACTTCTTCATGAAGGAGCTGGCGCTTCAGTTGATCGAGCCGTTTCGGGGCAAGGGCTGAGGTATCCTATCTCGCGATGTGGCGCGGGCGCATCTATTTCGGCGATAACCTGCAGGTGCTGAAAACCCTGCCCGCCGAATCGGTGGACTTAATCTATATTGACCCGCCCTTCAACACGGGCAAAGCGCAACGCTACACAGCGTTGCGCACGGTGCGTTCGGAATCGGGCGATCGGGTGGGCTTTGGGGGCAGACGGTATCAGACGCTCACGCTCGGCTCGCGGAGTTTCGTGGACATTTTTGACGACTATCTCGCCTTTCTGGAGCCGCGCCTGCTGGAGGCGTATCGCGTGCTCGCGCCGCACGGCAGCCTCTACTTCCATATTGACTATCGCGAGGTGCATTACTGCAAGGTTCTGCTGGACGCCATCTTCGGGCGGGAGTGTTTCCTGAACGAGATTATCTGGGCGTATGACTACGGTGGACGCCCCCGCCGCAAATGGCCCCCCAAGCACGATAATATTTTGCTTTATGTGAAAGACCCTGAGCGCTACATCTTCAACACCGACGAGATAGACCGTATCCCCTACATGGCGCCGGGGCTGGTGGGCGCGGAGAAGGCGCAGCGGGGCAAGTTGCCGACCGATGTGTGGTGGCATACGATTGTGCCCACCAATAGCAAGGAGCGTGTCGGCTACCCAACTCAGAAACCGCTGGGCATTTTGCGCCGAATCATCCGCGCCTCCTCGCGCCCTGGGGATTTAGTGCTGGACTTCTTCGCGGGCAGCGGCACGACAGGCGTCGCCGCGCTGGAACTGGGCAGGCGCTTCATTCTGGTGGACAACAACCCCGAAGCGATTGAGGTGATGAAGCGCCGCTTCCACGGCTGGGACGGGATCGAGTGGCTGGAGGCAGAGTAGCCTCACCGAACGCCTTCTGAAAAGCCCCATCAGTGATTCGGGGCGCGGTACAGGAGCAGGCGAAGCCCGTTCAGCACCACCAGCAGGGTGCTGCCCTCATGCCCCACAACGCCGAACGGCAGGCGTAACCCCGCCGTGAAGGTCGCTATCACCAGCGCCACTA
>CAZQPV010000228.1:0-2776 GCA_964595265.1 uncultured Fimbriimonadales bacterium | reverse complement strand
AACGCTTTGATAGGTTCAAACCCCAGCGTGATGCCGCGTAAAGTCAGTACCAGACCACTTTCGGGCTGGAAGCTCAGGTGCGCCTCGTGGAGGCGGGCGTCGCGCGGGAGCAGGCGCGTGATGGCAAGCAACATAATCTGGAACTCCACTGTGCGGGTGCGTGCGTGCTTGACGGTCTCTGGCGGGATAGGCGGCGCGGAGACTTCTTCGACAGGCGCCTGCATCCGGTCGGCGCGCGCCTGCCACAGGCTGCGCTCCTTGAACGCACGCGGTACTTGCCATGCCATGAAGCCTATCCCTATTGCCAGCGCCAGCGTTCCCAGCAGAAGTCCTGTCGTCCAGAGCTTCACCTGTCGGAGCTCGCCGCGGCGCCGTTTCGCCCACTCGTCAATCAGGTTGATGGTAGCCTGGCTCATAGGCATCCTGCCATGTCTACGGGGATATTTTCGGCAGACGCCCGCGAAGTTTGGAGAGGCTATGCCTTCAGGATTGCGCTACGGTGCTGCTCCGCCTGACGGCGGATGGCTTGACGCTCCTCCTCGCTGAGGCGGCGCAGGTTGCGCGCCTGTTGTGCCAGACGGGGGTGATTCTCAAACCGTGCCCGATGGCGCATCAAAAAGTCCCAATAGAGCGTTGTGAAAGGGCAGGCATTCTCGCCGATTGCAACAGCGGGATTGTATCGGCAGAACTGGCAGTAGTTGCTCATCCGCTGGAGGTATTTGCCGCTGGCGATATACGGCTTGGACGACATCAAGCCCCCGTCGGCGAACTGCGACATGCCGTACACATTCGGCAGTTCCACCCACTCCACGGCGTCCACATAGATGGCAAGATACCACTCATGCACCTGCCTCGGGGCGACGCCGAAGAGCAGTGCATAAAGCCCCGTGACCATCAGCCGTTGAATATGATGCGCGAAGCCGTATCGCAGGGTTTGCCCGATAACCTCGCGCAGGCACGCCATGTCGGTCTCCCCCGTCCAGTAAAAGCGCGGCAGGGGGTGATGGGCGTCCAGCGCGTTATACTCCAGATACTCTGGCATGAATCGCCAGTAGACCCCCCGAATGAACTCCCGCCAGCCGAGAATCTGGCGCACGAAGCCTTCCACGTTTTGCAGGGGCGCATGTCCCGAATAGTAAGCCTCTACCGCCTTCTGAATCGCGACGCGCGGGTCCAGCAGCTTGAGATTGACTGCCGACGAAAGGCGTGAGTGATACAGGTACGGCTCGCCCAGCGCCATCGCATCCTGATAGGGTCCGAACAGCGGCAGGCGATTCGCGATAAAATCCTCCAGTGCCTGCTCTGCCTGTTCGGGAGTCACAGCCCAGTCGAATTCGCGCAGGCTGCCAGGGTGGTTCGGGAAGTGCGTCTCCACCAGCCGCACCACCTCCTGCGTAATCGCGTCGGGCGGGAAACCGATGGGTCGCGGCACCAGTCCTGCCCCCTCGGCGCCGAAACTTTGCCGATTGAGCGCGTCGTAGTTCCAGGCGCCACCCACAGGCTTGCTCTCCTCCATCAAAATCCCTGTCCGCTGGCGCATAAAGCGATAGAAAAACTCCAGCCGAAGCGTCTTACGCGACTCTGCATGTTCGTGGAACACCTCCAGCGGGATAAGAAAGTGCGTGTCGGGACGGATTTCAACAGGCGTGGCGTATTGCTGGGCGGTCTCCAGAATCATCTGCCGCACGCGCCACTCGCCTGGCTCCGTGAGAATAATCCGCTGTGGGCGATGCGTTTGCAGGGCGCGTGCGAGTTCTGTGCGAAAAGACCCCTGATTGGCGGGGTCGTCCAGTGTTGTATACAGCACGCGCCAGCCTTTCTGCTCCAGCCATACCCGATAGTGGCGCATCGCGGCAAGGAAGATGGCAATCCGCGCCTTGTGGCTCCACACGTGGGTTGCCTCTTCAGCGACCTCCGCCATCCACACCGCATCGGTTTTCGGGTCAAACCCCTCCAGCGCGGGGTTGTTGCGGTCTAACTGATCCCCCAGCACAATCACGAGGTGGCGCATGAGAGTATTAAACCTCACAGGACGCTATGCCTGTGCCATAAGTTCCATCTTCCTCTTCCCAACCCATTCGGTATAATAGCATAAGCGAGGGTAATGGGATGAAAATCGAGGCGTACTACCGACCGCATCGTTCCAGCGCACGGATTGCGGAGATTGAGGGACCGCCGCTTAGCGAGCTGGGCGGCACTTTCTGGGTGTTTCTGCACAACCCCAGTCGCAAGCCGCTGATTGTTTCGGCAATTCGGCTGAACGGCATGCACGCCGACTCGCTTACGAATGGGCGCGGCCTGAACTGGTTCCGCCTGACGCCAGAGCCGATTCCCCCACGCGGCGTGAGCCTGCTGATTCTGAACGCCCAGCGCGCCCTGCTTCGTCAGGCGCCGCTCACACTGGAGATTTTTCAGCGCGGGGGCGCCATTCACAAGGCAGTATTACCTACCGACACCTCGCCCCTAACACTCAGCTATGCGTGGATAGAGGGGCGCACGATGACCGTATGGGTACGCAACGACGACCCCCAGCGCGACTGGCAGATTGAGCGGTTAGTGGTGGCAGGGCGCGAAATTCGCTTCACCACCCCCCAGCGCACGCTGTCGCCTGGTGAGCTGACTTTCCTCAAGGCGCGGCTGCCGTTCCAGCCAGAACCGCACGCGATGCTGCCGCTTCAACTGTACGGACGCTGGCGCGAAGCCACCACGCTCACGGGGGGTGTGGTGCGCCCGATAAGCCGCCATTTCCCTACAGGCACATGGATGACCGAACTCT
>CAZQPV010000227.1:0-2789 GCA_964595265.1 uncultured Fimbriimonadales bacterium | reverse complement strand
CAAAGGGTTTAATCCAGGCGTATGGGCTTGGGGGGCTGTTCGGGATCGCCTTTATGGAGTCGTCCTTTTTTCCTATACCGCCCGATGTGTTCATGATTGGGTTGCTGCTGACCCCCAATCCGCCTTCGCCGTTTCTCACAGCGCTTATCTGTACGATAGGGAGCGTGCTGGGAGCGGCGTTTGGCTGGGTGGTCGGGGCGTATGGCGGCTACCCGCTCTTGCATCGCTTCTTCAAGGAAGAGAAGGTGCAGGCGGTGGAGCGACTTTACCAGCGTTATGGGGTCTTCGCGATTTTGATTGCGGCGTTCACCCCCATTCCCTACAAAGTGTTTACGATTGCCAGCGGCGTGTTTCGGTACAACCTGCTGGCGACGTTGGCGGTGAGCGTGGTGGGGCGCGGGGCGCGCTTCTTTTTGGTGGCGTATCTGGTGCAGTGGTTCGGCGAGAGTATCCTCAAGCAGTTTGACCGCGTGGTTCTGGTGGGCACAGTTTTGCTGATTGCAGGGGTGGCGGGCTATCTCTACTGGCGCTCGCGCTACGGCAAGGTACACCTGCGTGGGCGGCGGGAAATCACACCTGAGAAAAACTAAACTCTAATGGCTATAGCAAGGCGCTTCTTCCTGCCAGCCTTCACCTCAAAACCCGTATTTTTGCTTACAGGCATGCGAAACCTGGCATGCTAATTGCTGTGTCTAATCCCCAGACTTCAGAAATGGGGGTTAGGATGATGCGAAAAACACTGCTTGGCTTGGGATTAGCGATTAGCCTGTGTGTGAGTGCGCATGCCAACTTGGCGATAGACGACTTCACAACAGGTGCTTACTTGGTAAGCCTGATTTCAGGCTCCGATGTCAATACTCAGTCTGGCTCGATGCTGGGAGGCACGCGGCGAACAATCCTGCAGGTGCTTTCCAACCCGTTGAGTCGCCCTGTGGTACTGGACATCGGCTCAGGGCTGAGTGTGCTGGATAATGGGAGCCTTGCCCAGTCGCAGCTGACGCTGATCTATCTGCAGGGCGCCACCACGGTAGACCTGAGCAGCTACGACCGCCTGCGCCTGCACTTTGTGGGGAACGACCTGCCGATGCATATACAGGTTGCCTTCTACTCTCCCAGTGGGCAGGCGATGGGCACTTCTGTGGTTGCACCGGGTACGGGATTCCAGCACGATGTCCTGTTCAGCTCTCTGATGACCTTTGGTACGATGGACTGGTCGCAGGTGAACTATATCTCCGTGCGCTTCGAGCCGTCGCCCAGCGGCGACTTTGCGATCTCGCAACTGGAAGTTGTGCCTGAGCCTGCCAGCCTGATCGCGCTGATGACCGGCGTCGTCAGTCTGGTAGGGTATGTACGCCGCCGTAAGTAAGACTGCTTCATCCCTCCTCAAACCCTCCCTGCCATGCCTGCGGGAATGCAGGCATGGCATTCTTAAACGGGTATAATCCCCCCACAGGATTTTTGACTTGCGAGTCGAAAACACCCCGTAGAGGAGGTTATTCTTATGCTGAATGAACACAAAACGACAGGCAAAGCCGCCGTTTTAGGGGCAGGCACGATGGGCGCTCAGATTGCGGCGCACTTAGCCAATGTCGGCTGGCAGGTGCTGCTGCTTGATATTGTGCCCACGCAACTGACCCCCGAAGAAGAAGCGAAAGGACTTACCCTGCAGGACCGTGAGGTGCGCAACCGAATTGCGCGCACAGGCTTGGAGCGCGTTAGCAAACTCAAACCCGCGCCCTTCTACCTGCCCGAACTGGCAAGCCGAATCGAAATCGGCAACTTTGAAGACGATTTCCCGCGCCTCAAGGAAGCTGACTGGGTTATTGAAGCGGTTGTGGAAGACCCCAAAATCAAGCGCGAACTCTGGACGCGCGTGCAGGACTATGTGAACCCCGACGCGATTCTTTCCACCAACACGAGCGGTCTCTCCATCCACGAGATGAGCGAAGATTGCCGCGACGACATCAAGCGGCGCTTCATGGGAACCCACTTTTTCAACCCCCCGCGCTACCTCAAACTGCTGGAGATTATCCCCCGCAAAGAGACCGACCCCGAGCTGGTGGAAGGCATGATCCGCTTCGCGGAGCGCGTGCTGGGTAAGCGCGTGGTGATTGCTCGCGATACCCCCGGCTTTATCGCGAATCGGCTCGGAGTCCACGCCATGATGGTGGTCTTCCCCATCATGCAGGAGTTCGGCATGACAATTGAGGAAGTGGACGCGCTCACAGGTCCCCTGATTGGGCATCCACGAAGTGCCACCTTCCGACTGGCAGACATTGTGGGGCTGGATGTGATGGCGAGCGTCGCCAAAAATCTGCACGAGCGCCTTGAAACCCCCGAAGAGAAAGCCGTCTTCACTCTGCCCGAAGTGGTGCAACGCCTGATTGCCGACGGGCGACTGGGCGAGAAAACGGGCGCAGGCTTCTATCGGCGCCAGAAAGACGGCACGATAGAAGCGTTAGACCTCAACACTTACGAGTATCGCCCGCGCCAGAAGCCCAAATTCCCTCATCTAGAGCCGCTGGAGAAGCTGCCCCTGGAAGAGCGCCTCAAAGCCCTGGTGAACCACGATAGCCGCGAGGGGCGGTTTCTGTGGCGTCTGACCGCCGAGACACTGACCTATGTCGCCCAGCACGCCCCCGCCCTCGCCGACGACCCGATTGCAATCGACCATGCCATCAAATGGGGCTTCAACTGGGAGCTGGGTCCGTTCCAGATTTGGGACGCGCTGGGGGTCAAAGAGACCGCTGAACGGCTGGAGCGCGAAGGCAAGCCCGTGCCTCCTGTGG
>CAZQPV010000226.1:0-2792 GCA_964595265.1 uncultured Fimbriimonadales bacterium | reverse complement strand
TCACATCCAGCACCACGAGGTCGGGGTTCTGTTGCTGGAACATGCGAATGGCTTCCTCGGCGTTTTCGGCGCACAGCACCTGCATCCGCTCGCGCTGGAGGTTGTAACTCAGGGTCTCGCGCAGGATGGGGTCATCTTCCACAACCAGCACGCAAGCGTCAAAAATGGTCGCCCGTGCTGGGTCTGGCTCGGCACGGCTCTGGGTTCGGCTGGACGATGCCATCGCTATCCCTCCGCGATGATTTCTACATTGGCACGGGGTACTACCACCACCGAGCCATCTTCCAGTTCCGCTTTGAGGACGCGCGCGTGCGTGCCCGATTCGATTTCCACCAGTTCGGGGGGCAGCTCCACCACACGCCCCAGCTTGCCAAAGTAGGGTTCCCGAATGATTCGGATGGGCGCGCCCACTTCCAGCTGCTGCGTTTCGGCGGTGGGAGGGGTTTCGGGCAGCTGGGAAGGATCCTGAATCGGCACGATAATTTCGGGGCGAATCACGCCGGCTCGAATCTGGGTCGCGCCGTTGATGGAGGCGGTTTTGCCCTCCAGCGACTGGAGCAATCGGAAGGTTCGGTTCGCCATGCGGATGGTGCCGAAGCCCTCGGTGAGGATAATCGTGAGCGGGATATCTTCTGTGCCTGTGATGGCGACGCCGATATCATAGCCCAGGTACTCAATCAGGTCGGTGTCGCGGATACCGCCGACCACGATTCCCACCGCGCCCAGTTCCCCTGCTTTAAGGACGGCGTCTTTTTCGACTGCCGCGCCGCCCACCAGAATCTTGCCTTTCACATCGTCGGTAATATGGCGCGTGGTCAGCACCTCGTCGGCGCTTTGCACCATCATTTTCAGTTCGCCGCGCCGTTCGCCGCCCACGCCGAAGATGCCCTGAATGAACGCGCCCTGCGTCTCGATGACCGCACCTTCCTGCGGCAGCACCCTGACCACACGCCCCTGCACATAGGCGCGGACATCGATCACGGTCGGTGGCTCGCGCACGCCGATATGCCCCGTTACGGGCGAGATGAACTCCACAGTGCCCTTGACAGGCGCCTTGCAGACCCCTTTGAACAGCCCGAAGAAGCCTCTGGTCTCCGCCAGAATCTGGTCTTTCTCTACGGCATCGCCCTCTTTGACTTTGACGACCTCAGGCAACTGTTTCGGTTCAATCCCCAGCAGTTGCGCGGCGCGCACAGTCTGCAGGATGCCCGGCAGCAGCGCCCGCGCCACCACCGTGTCGGGTTCTACCGTGTCGCCTTCGTTCACCAGCACCTCGCCTTTGATGGGGAGCCGTCGCGTTTTCAGCACAATCGTGTTCGCGCTGACGGTCAAACCCGGTGTGTATGCGGTTCCCATCGTCTAACCTCGCCCCTCATGATACCCGAATCAGACTCGCACTTTCTTCCAGCCGCCGCGCTTGAAGAGATACATCATCAGTAGCCCGCTGAAGCCCGAGCTGAGCGCCATCGCGCCCCACGCGCCATAGGCGTCCCAACCCAGCCAGAACGCCATCAGATAGGCTAATGGGATGCGCACCACCCACTGCGTGATGAAAGTTGCCAGCATCGCCTTCATCGAGTCGCCTGCGCCCTGCAGCGCGCCCGCCAGCACCATCCCGAACGCCAGTAGCGGCTCAGTGAGCGCGTTGATTCGCAGGTAGGCGACTGCCAGTTCCATCACCTTTGGGTCGCTGGTGAACAGGCGTGCGAAATACTCGGCGAATACGAAGAACACAATTGCCATCGTGGTCATCACGGCGCAGGCTTGCCACGCAGATGCCCAGCCGAACCGCTCCGCCAGGCGCTCATGTTTCGCGCCCAGCGCCTGCCCCACCAGCGCTGAAGCCGCAATTGCAAATGCGAAGCCCGGCATAAACGCAATCGATTCGGCAGTCAGCCCAATTGGCAGGGCGGCGACCGCCGCCGTGCCCGCCGCCGTCGCCGACAGGATGCCTGTAAACATCACCGAACTGGTGGAGTAGATAAAAGTGCGCGCCGAGGCGGGCAATCCAATGCGCATAATCCGCACCCACCACGCCCGAATAGGGAACGCAGGCATTGCCAGCTCACGCTCGGAGCGCACCCATTGCTGCACCCACAAAATGCCCGCACCCACCCATGTGGAGAGCGCCATCGCGATTCCTGCGCCCTGGATGCCCAGCCTGGGAAAGCCAAGATTGCCGAAAATCAGCAGCCAGTCGCCCACAATATGCGTGAGGGTAGCGCCGATGCTCGCAATCATCGGTGAGCGCGTGTCGCCCAGCCCGCGAAAGGTACCGCTCAGCCCCATCAGCAGGAAGGTGCCAGGCACGCTCAGCAACGCCCAGCCCAGAAACTCGTGCGCCAGACGGTTCGCCCGCTCGTTCAGGTGATACCAGTCCAGCAAAAACGGCAACAGCAGGTAGCCCAATATGGTGAGTAGCCCCCCCAACACTATCGCGATTCCCAGCGACTGGCGCGCCGCTTCGCGCAACTGCGCCCGGTCGTTGGCGCCCACCATCCGCGCCACTATCGCCGTGGCGCCAGTGGAGACCGCCATCGCCAGCGCCATCGTCAGGAACACCATCTGACCGCCCACACCCACCGCCGCCAGCGCCTCCGCACCCAGGCGCCCCACAAAAATCCGATCCAGAAAACTGTTGGCACTCTGCACAATAGACGCTATCATCGTGGGCAACGCCAGACTCCAGACCGTTCGGGCAACATGCTGCTCGGATAACAGATTCCGTTCCACAAGGGAGTTCAAACGCGCGGTTTTCATAGCCTCGCTATGATTGTACCCGCCGTCCCTTC
>CAZQPV010000225.1:0-2805 GCA_964595265.1 uncultured Fimbriimonadales bacterium | reverse complement strand
GGCGACTGGAAGCGACAAGGCTCAACTCGTAGCGGCGCGTCATTCCTTCAGGCGGGACCGAGATTTGCCACGCCGAAGCGCCACGCAGGAACCGACGCTCGCCCGTTTCTATATCGCGTAGCACAGGGTTCACCCCGCGCGGCAGGCGCGCGATATCGGGCGCGACGAGGGTCAGCGTGCGCGTTCGCGAGTCTTCACCGGGCGGCACGACCAGCTCCAGCGTCCACTGGCGCTGATTGCGGGAGCGCGGCAGAATTTCGGCTTCCATCGGCTTGCCATCTCGAACAAGACACAGCTGAATGCTATTCGGCGTGCTGCGCCCGGGCGGCGCGGGCGGCATCGCGATTTGCAGTCCCTGCTCCGTGCTGGCGATGCCCACCAGCACCTCATCGTACTGATTGCCCAGATGAGCGCCGATGCGCAGGTTCCAGCTGTCGCGCGTCGGCTCGGAACGGCTGCGCGTCGTCTGCGCCGCGACCTCAGGCGTGGGCAGAATCAGCTGGCAAGGCTGGTGTGCGTAAATCCAGTAGCCGCGCCACGGCTGGAGCTGATGTTCAATCCCGTTCATCAGCTGAGCGTCATACACCAGCTGATAGCGTCCCTGCGCGGGATGCGCAGGGTCTGGCTGCCAGCCCCACAGGTATGGCTCAATCACCTGTCGCGCAGGAACCTGATCCAGCGTGAACTCGCCGCCACTGGAGCGCACCCGGACTGCCGCACGGTTCCACACCAGCGGCTCAAGCCACGGATTGGCAATCAGGTTCCAGCCCGCCTGAAGGTCGGTGGTGTAAGGCTGTTCGGGGTCAGGCAGGTTGCCCACGATATTCGGCGTAACGGTGCTGGGAAGCAGGGTCCAGTAGCCGCGTCCGATTTGAGGAGCAGCGGCTCCCTGTGGGTGTTGCACATATTGTCCTGTCGCGGGATCATAAGTCGCCCACTGGTTGTTATCGAAGCCGAACAGCGTCTGCACATCGGGGTTATCCAGTTGCACGGGGATGCCCACGAGGTGCAGTCCTGCGCTGAACTGAGGCGGTTGTCCGAAGCGCAGGGTGAGCTGGGGCGTGTCGCTGAAGGGCAACAGGTTGCCCACGCGGTCGCGCCCGCGCGTGATGATTCGGGTCTCGTCTCCAAATCGGCGCGCGCGAATAGTAATCGTGCCCGACTCCTCGCGTGCGCCCGTGCCCTCAGTGTAGCCGAGTCGTCGGGCATTCTCGCCCTTCAGCGCCCAGACCTCCACCTCCTGCACTCCGGAAGCGTCGTCGGTGGCGTTCCAGCGCAGGGTGGTTTTTGTCTCGGTCAGGGTGGTGTTGCTGGGCGCTTCCAGCGTGATGCTGGGCGGCTGCGTGTCCAGCGTGAGTGTGTGGGTGTTGGTTACGATGGGTGGGTTCGCGCCCAGGTGCGGGTCAAAAGTAATCACCGCCTGATTCACGATTTGCGTGCCCGACGGAGCGTCGCTTCGCGGACGGATGCGGAATCGCACCGCGCCCTCGCTCTGCGGCGGGTTCGTGTTCGGCGGCAGGAAGCCTTCTGGATAATAATTGTTCGTGTTAGGATCTATGCCGCTGAAGCGCACGCTGAGTTTGCGCGTGTTGGAATCGTACTGGCTCACCACACGCCCCACCACGGGGCGCTCAGGACGCAGGTCTATCTGCGTGTCGAGATGGGTTGTACCCTCAGGCAGTCCCACGCGCTTATTGCCCACCTGTATCTCGAGGAACTCCAGCATGCTGGGGTCTAACGCCTCGGGCAGGGTATCTTCCACCAGCACTTCCTCTGCGCCTGCCGTTGCAGTGGGCAGGTTCTCAAAGAGCAGCTCGTACACGATACTCTGGTCAGGCGTGATGTAGCCTGCCACACCCGACGAACCGCGCTTTTCGTTGGGGTCCCACGAAGTGCGCACGGGGCGCGACGGCATATTCATAAGTTGGGAGAAGTATTGCTCCAGCTGTCGCGAGCGATTAATGCAGTCGGTGCCGATACTGATGAAGGCGCTCGCCGTCGCGTTCAAGAACGCTCCGAGAGCCTCGGCAGGAATATTGCTCAGGTCCACAGGGACATCCAGTTCAGACTCCAGCGGGCTACTCGACACAGAGGAGGTTGCCGTTTTGAAAAGCTCGCCAATAATTTTATCGACACTGCTCTTGAGCACACCTGCCGTATCGCCCCCGCGAACTCCTTCAGAGGCTTCCCAGAGGTCGAAGTAAGCGTTTGCTATCGACTCGCCAATCTGCTTGCGCATCTCATAGGAGAGATTCCAGTAGCGGGGGTTCCGGAGCAGAAACTCGCCTGCTTGGGCAGCGAGCGCTTCCTTGATCTTACCCGCGCCCATATTGATGACTTCGCTGGTGAGTGCCTCACGCAGGTAATCGAACACGCTCTTATTGCTGAAATCGGTGAAGCATCGCATCACTTTTTTCAGATTTTCGGGTCTATCCAGCATCCACTCCATCAGGCGTTCACGGGTGGTGTTGGAGATGTTCCAATCCTCCTCTGCCAGGGCAGTGGCTATCGCGGTCTTCAGCCCATATTCCTGAAAGATCTCGCATGAGGCTTTGAGAACCATCGAGCCTGCGACAAACAAGCCTGAAGCGGCGATGTAGATGAAGGGAATAACACGACCACTCCCAATCTGCGGGAGTGCGGCGCGTCCACTGCTGAAAGTGCGTACCTCCACGCGGAGGTAATGGGTCGAGTTTGCTGGAATCATCGGCAGCCGCGCTATCAACAGCACTGTGTCAGGGCGCAATGGACGAGTCCCGCTCTGCAAAACCTGACCCGTCTGTTCGTCAATAATCCGATATTCAA
>CAZQPV010000224.1:0-2813 GCA_964595265.1 uncultured Fimbriimonadales bacterium | reverse complement strand
CGCGGTTGATTTGCTCCATGCGTTCCAGCAGGCGCAGGATGATGTCCACCCCTGCAAGGTTCACGCCCAGTTCCTGCGTGAAGTGCTGAATGCGGCGCAGGCGTTCGATATCCGCCTCCGAGTAGAGGCGCTTGCTCCTGCCGACGCGGTGGGGTTTAATCAGCCCCAGCCGCTCGTAGAGGCGCAGGGTTTGCGGGTGTAGCCCCGACATGCGCGCGGCGACGCTGATCAGATAGACCGGTTCCGTAGAGGGGGTATTTTTGCGATTTTTCACGCTTTCACCTCCTGTTGACGCAGCTGGCGCAGTTGCTCCAGCAGTTCGCGTTCGCGCGGGGTGAGCGAGCGCGGCACCACGATTCGGACGCGGGCGTACAGATCGCCCCGTTTGCCTTGTCCCAGCGGAATCCCCTTGCCTGCGAGGCGGAAGCGCGTGCCGCTCTGCGTGCCAGGGGGCACTTTCATCGTCACGGAGCCGTTGGGCGTGGGCACGCTGACCTCACCGCCCAGAATCGCCGTCAGGTAGTCCACATCCACATCCACATAGAGGTCGTTGCCCTTGCGTTCGAAGCGGCCGTCGGGCTTGATTTTGATGCGCAGGTAGAGGTCGCCCCGTTGCCCGTTGCTGCCGGGCAGTCCTTCGCCTGCGAGTCGCAGGCGTTGCCCTTCGGCGACGCCGGGCGGGATTTTGACGGTGATGGTGCGCGTGCGTCGCACGACGCCGCTGCCGCCGCAAGTGGGGCAGAGCGCACTCACGCGCCCTGTGCCCTCACACTCGTCGCAGGGCATCTCCACACCCAACAGGCTGAACCGCTTGCGCCCGCGTCCACCGCAGGCAGGGCAGGTCTGCTGATGGTCGCGCAGCTCCCCCAGCCCGCCACAGCGCGAGCAGACCTCCTCCAGATTGAGCTGCAGGGTGCGCGTTGCGCCATGAATCGCGTCCTGCAGGTCAATCTCCAGAGTCTGCTCGATATCGCGGGGTGGGGCGTGGAATCCCGTGGCTCGGAAGCTCCCGCCCCCGCGTAGCAACTGTTCAATAAAATCGGCGAAGCTTTCGAACCCGAAAGGCATGCCGCCGAAACCGCCCTCGGGCTGGAAGCCTTCGCCATATTGCTCGCGCATGCGCTGATAGGCTTGCCACTGCTCGCCGTAGCGGTCGTAGGCGGCGCGCTTCTCCGGGTCCGAAAGCACCTGATACGCCTCGTTAATCTCTTTGAACTTCTCCTCGGCTTGCTTGTCGCCGGGGTTGACATCGGGGTGGTACTGGCGTGCGAGCCGACGATACGCCGCCTTAATCTCTTTCTCGGTGGCGTTGCGCGGAACCCCTAAGATGGCGTAGTAGTCCTTATAGTCTCGCACGCCGTTTCACCTCCTGATTTAGCGTTCCTCGCGGAACTCCGCGTCGATCACATCGTCGCCGCCGGGCGGGTTTGTGTCTGTGCTGGTCGTGGTGGTGGTGCTACCCGTTTCGGAGGCGACGCGCTGATAGAGCTGCTCGGTGATGCGATAGGAGAGGCTCTCCAGTTCGCTCATCAGGCTGGCGACGCGCTCGTGGTCTTGCGACTGAATTGCCGAGCGCAGGTCGCGAATGAGAGTCTCGGCGCGTTCGCGGTCGCCCGATGGAACCTTGTCCTGATGCTCTTTGAGCAGCCGCTCCACATCGTAGGTGAGCTTGTCTGCGCGGTTGAGCATCTCGGCGCGTTCGCGGGCGCGGCGGTCCTCCTCGGCATGCGCCTCCGCCTCGCGAATCATGCGCTCCACCTCCTCGCGCGTGAGGTTGGTGGAACCCGTGATGCGGATGCTCTGCTGGCGCCCGGTGCCGAGGTCTTTCGCCGACACCTGCAGAATGCCGTTCGCGTCGATGTCGAAGGTCACCTCAATCTGGGGCACGCCAGCCGGCGCAGGCGGGATACCGTCCAGATGGAACACGCCGAGCAGCTTGTTGTCGCGCGCCATCGGACGCTCGCCCTGATAGACCCGCACCTCCACGCTGGTCTGACCGTCGGCGGCAGTGGTGAAAATTTCCGACTTGCGCGTCGGAATCGTGGTGTTGCGCGGAATCAGCACCGTGAAGATGCCGCCCTTGGTCTCAATCCCCAGCGAGAGCGGAGTCACATCGAGCAGCACGATATCCTTAACTTCGCCCGACAGCACGCCTGCCTGAATCGCCGCGCCGACCGCGACCACCTCGTCGGGGTTGACCCCCTTGTGCGGCTCTTTGCCCGTAATCTGGCGCACCATCTCCTGCACCTTCGGGATGCGCGTGGAGCCGCCCACCAGCACCACCTCGTCGATGTCGGTGGGTTTCAGCCCCGCGTCCTCCAGCGCACGGAACATCGGTCCTTTGAGGCGCTCGAACAGGTCGGCGCACAGCTCCTCGAATTTGGCGCGGGTGAGCGTCATATCGAGGTGCTTGGGACCGCTGGCGTCGGCGGTGATAAACGGCAGGTTGATGGTGGTGGTCGTTACACTGGAGAGTTCGATTTTGGCGCGTTCGGCAGCCTCCTTGAGGCGCTGCAACGCCTGACGGTCTTGGCGCAGGTCGATTCCGTGTTCACGCTTGAACTCGTCGGCGAGATAGTCCACAATACGCTGGTCGAAGTCGTCGCCGCCGAGGTGCGTGTCGCCTGCTGTCGCCTTGACCTCGAACACGCCATCGCCCACTTCCAGAATCGACACATCGAAGGTGCCGCCGCCCAGGTCGAACACCAGGATCGTCTCGTTGGACTTCTTATCGAGTCCGTAGGCGAGTGCGGCAGCTGTCGGCTCGTTGATGATGCGCAACACTTTCAGCCCTGCAATCTCGCCCGCGTTTT
>CAZQPV010000223.1:0-2831 GCA_964595265.1 uncultured Fimbriimonadales bacterium | reverse complement strand
TTCACCCTGTGTTTTAGGTTCGGCATCAGGCGCGAAGTTCCTGCTGAAACGCGAAGCCGGCCCGCGTCGGCTGATGTAGCACGCGCATCCCTGCGCGTGATTTTGGGCAAGATGCCCAGGCTACGGGGAGCCAGCGGGGGCTTTAGGAACGGGTTCACCTGCTCTGTTAGGGGTTCGCTGAACAGCACGCGGAAACCGCGTCCGTACAGAGGCGTGTAGGGGCGTGGTTCCCGGCCCCTACGCGCGAAACCAGTGTTAGAAGGCGGAATGGGCATCCTTGCAACAGAGCAGGTTCACCCGTCGGAGAGAGCCGCCCGGCACATTTTTTTGCTTGCTTATGTTCATAGATGGCTTCTTAGTGATAGTCCCGGAACAGTTCGCTGACCGACTCGTCGCGGTGGATGCGCGAGATGGCTTCGCCCAGCAGCGGCGCCACTGAGAGTTGCACCAGCTTATCGAACCGCTTATGCGGCGGTATGGGGATCGTGTCGGTGCAGATAACCTTCTCGATGGGCGACTCCGCCAGGCGCTGGGGGGCGTTGCCCGAGAACACGGGGTGCGTGCAGGCGGCGATCACACGCTCTGCGCCGCGGCGGAGCAGCGCTTCCGCACCCTGCACCACCGAGCCGCCCGTGTCAATCATGTCGTCTATCATGATAGCGATGCGCCCCTGCACATCGCCGATGATCTCCATCACCTCTACCTTGTTCGGTTCGGGGCGGCGCTTGGCGATAATCGCGAGGGGGGCATCCAGCACCTCTGCCAGCGCACGGGCGCGCGGCACGCCCGCTACATCGGGCGAGACCACCACGATGTTCTGGTCGCGATAGCCCTCTTTGATGAGATAGTCGGCGATAATCGGACCCGCGTAGAGATGGTCGACCGGGATGTCAAAGAAGCCTTGAATCTGCTCGGCGTGGAGGTCTACGGCAATCACGCGCGTGGCGCCTGCGACCGTGATAAGGTCTGCCACCAGGCGTGCGGTTATCGGCTCGCGGGGCTTGATTTTTTTGTCCTGTCGGGCGTAGCCATAGTAAGGGATGACCGCCGTGATGCGCCGCGCCGAAGCGCGTCGGAAAGCGTCCAGCAGCACCAGCAGTTCCATCAGGTTGTCATTAACGGGACCGCATGTGGGCTGCACCACGAACACATCCATGCCCCGGGCGCTTTCCAGCACCTGCACCCGCACCTCGCCATCGGAGAAGCGCGTGCAAATCATCTGCCCCAGCGGACGCTGGAGATATTGCGCAATCCGCTCTGCCAGCTCGGGGTTGGCATTACCGCCAAATAACAGAATCTCTTGACCATTACTCATTGGTAGCTCCCTCCTTGCCCTGCGCGTTAATAGATTCGCGTTTTCGGCGCACCCATCCTTCTCGGTTCGTCTGGCGGCAGCGGGCAATTGCCAGTGCTTCGGACGGTACATCGTCGGTGATGGGGCTGGCGGCAGCGATATAGGCGTCGTCGTGAATCGTGACGGGCGCAATTAGCGTCGCGTGGGAGCCGACGAACACCCGATTGCCAATCACGGTCTGGTGCTTGCGCCGACCGTCGTAGTTGCAGGTGATTGTGCCTGCACCGATGTTGCACTCCTGCCCGATGAGCGCGTCGCCCAGATAAGTTAAATGCAGCACCTTTGTGCCCTCGCCAACCTGTGTGTTTTTAATTTCCACAAAATCGCCCACTTTTACGCCCTGCTTCAGTATGGTGCCGGGGCGGATATGGGCGAACGGTCCGACAGAAACGCCCGATTCGATCTGAGCGCCCACGATATGCGAGCGGAACAGGCAGCACTCGTCGCCCACCCGCGTATCCTGAAGTACGAGGTCGGGTCCGAGTGTGCATCGACTGCCGATACGGGTGGCGCCCTTCAGGTGGGTGTTGGGTTCAATCACGGTGTCGCGTCCCACCTCCACCGTTGGCTCGATGTAGGTGGTGGCGGGGTCTATGATTGTGATGCCCTCCAGCGCGAGCTGTTTGAGGATTCGCATGCGGAGCGCGTGCCCTGCCTGCGCCAGCTCCCAGCGGTTATTGACACCGATCAGAAGCGTGGGGTCGGGCGATTGCCATGTCTCCACCTTGCCGCCTGCCTGCGCGATTAAGCCAATCACATCGGTGAGGTAGTATTCGCCCTGTGCGTTTTGGTTGTTCAGGCGCGGGAGCATTTCGCGCAGAACGGACGCCTTGAAGCAATAGAAGGAGGTGCAGACTTCGCGGATGGCTTTCTGTTCGGGGCTGGCGTCCTTTTCTTCCACGATGCCCATAACGCGCCCCTGCGTGTCGCGCAGGATGCGCCCATAGCCTGTGGGGTCTTCCAGCAGGGCGGTGGCAAGGGTGGCGTCGGCATGGGTGTGTTGATGGTGCGCCAGCATCGCCTGAAAAGCTTCAGGTGTTATCAGGGGCGAATCGCCCGGGGCGACCAGCACGGTTTGCACTTCAGGGGGCAGTTCTGGGAGCGCCTGCATGCAGGCATGTCCCGTGCCGAGTTGCTCCGCTTGAAGGGCGTAGCGGTAGCGCTCTCCCAGCGCATTACGGACCTCTTCGGCGCGATGCCCAACGACCACGATAATCGGCTCGACTCCAGCCGATTCCATCGCCCGCAGCACATAGGCGGTAAGGGGCAACCCCAGCAGGGACATCAGCGCTTTGGGGGTGTCGGACTTCATGCGCGTGCCCTTGCCCGCCGCCAGCACAATCCCAGCAACCTTTGATTCTGCCATGAGTGCGCCTCGCCTGTTGCAGGGAGATTATACCCGCTCATCGGGTATCCTCTTCCTGGTGAGGAGGAATGACGAATCTACTGGAGTTCGTGGAGATTCGCCCCGAAGTGA
>CAZQPV010000222.1:0-2862 GCA_964595265.1 uncultured Fimbriimonadales bacterium | reverse complement strand
TTCGCATCACAACAGAGCGCCCACAGGTGTGGCTCCGGCGCGATAGGCAGGGGCGATGGAACATCGAGCCGCTGCTCCGACGCCCCGCCCCTGAAGAGCCAACGCGCCTTCACCTGCTTCTTAGCGCCACCGATGGCACTTTCCATTTTGAAGACCTCTACCCTGAAACCCCCGTACGCGAGACCCTCCGGATTCACACGCTCCGTATGATTCAGCCCTCGCAATCGGCATTAATTCGCGCCGAAGGCGAGAGTTCAAGGCTTGGAGCATTTCGTGTAGAGGCGCTCTCCAACGGGCGACGCTGGCTGGTGAACCTCCATGCTCCCCAGATGGAGGTAGCATGGCTTCAGGCATATTTACCCGTAAAAGACCTGGCCGCCCAGCAGATTATAACCTCGCTCGACCTCCAGCTGGGTTATGAGCCAGAGAAGCCCCTGTGGCTGGTGGGGCGTGCAGAGGGAGTCGCACAGAGTATCACTTTTCGGCAAAAACCTGTACCGCTTTCGGAAGCGCGATTCACGCTCAACTTCACCGAATCTCAGCTTGCGGGCACGGTGCATGCGGGCGGTTCAGCGCAGCTGGTGCTGGTTGGGAGAGTAGACTGGAGCCGCAAGCCGATTGCGATTGCTGGGCAGCTCCAGCTCAGCGGTCGCGACGCCCAATCCCTGTGGCGACTTCTCTCGGATGAGCCGCCTCAAATCGCTGGCGCGTATCGTGTGGAGGCGCGGTTTGGCAACACGCTCGAATCGCCTCTCGTTGGGGCGCAGCTGAATCTCGCTGAGGTACGCACTCCCCGTG
Organism: uncultured Fimbriimonadales bacterium; assembly: GCA_964595265.1. Classification (GTDB taxonomy): domain Bacteria; phylum Armatimonadota; class Fimbriimonadia; order Fimbriimonadales; family GBS-DC; genus LDYB01. The sequence continues at coordinate 2,064 of CAZQPV010000222.1, read as the reverse complement.
GAGCGGTGCGCCAGATTCGTTTTCCCCTCTACCTCAAGGGCAAGGAGGTGTGGTTGCCTCAAGTCGAAGCCCTGTATGAGGGGCGTCCGATTCGCGCCCGACTTTACGCGGATCTGAAGGGCGAACAGCCCGAATTTCGGCTACACGCAATAGTAAAAGATTTTTCAGCAAATTTAATCACGGAACTGAGAGAGTACCCCCTCACCGCAAAAGCTCAGGTCGAGATTCTCGGCTGGGGCACGCTGGATGACCCCCATCTGGAGGCGAACCTCACCAGCGACCGCGTGGCTTACAACGGCACACCGCTGGGAACGCTTCGCGCACGCCTGCGCTACGAGAATCGTCAGCTTGCGATTCCGCTGGGGATTCTGCAGGGCACCCTTGGCACGCTCCAGCTCACTGGCGCCGTCAACCTGAATTCTGACAAACCGCGTCTTGACCTCGCCCTTAACGCCCACGAAATTGACCTGAACCGCATCGCCCAGATGCTGGGCTATAGCGAGGGGGCACTGATTCAGGACGGAGAGGGCAAACCCCTGCGACTCGACGGAATTGGTTATGCGACTCTTCAGGTGCGCGGCATGCTGGACGCCCCCGAAGCGATTGCCGAGTTCGCTGTGTTCGACGGCAGGCTCGGCGGCATCGGCGCGGAAATCGCAGCAGGCACACTCACCTTCGCCGATAATGTGCTTCTTATCCCCGAACTGCGCATTTTCCGACGCTCCGCTCAGGTGGTGGCTTCAGGGAGTATTGAGCTTCCTGAAAAGCCAGGCTCTCAACCCTACTTCGTGTTCAGCGCTAACGCGACTGACCTGGATTTGAAACTCCTCAACGATTGGGCGCAGCTGGATATCCCGCTTGCAGGAGTGGCGTCTGCCAGACTGAGCACCGAGGGAACGCCCCAGCAATTCACGATTGAGGGGGAGCTGAGCGCACAGAAAGCGCAAGTGGATCGGCTGATTGTTCAACAGTCTCAGGCGCGCATGCGCTACGAGCAGACGCCTGAAATCCGTCGTCTGCGCCTTGAAGAGGGGCGCGCCCAGATTGGCGAGGGAACCCTGCAGGCGCAGGGCAGCTGGCAGAGCGACGGCATGATCCAGGCAGAGTGGCAACTGGAGAACCTGCCCGTCCGCGAAGTGGCGGCTTACCTGCCCCCTGAATATCTCCTGCAGGGAGCCGTCTCAGCCCGCGGACAGGTGCTGGGCACGCTGGACAACCCCGAAGCACAAGTGGAACTCTGGACCAGCCCCCTGGAACTCAATCGCGTCGCCGTCGGCATGCTGGAAGGGGCACTGCTCTGGCACTCCAGCCAGAACCTGTGGGCGGACCTGCGGTGGAGGTTGCCTGAAGGGGAGATTCGCCTGCATGATCTGCGGTATAGCTCAGAAACCCGGCAGATTGTTGGCGCAGGTGAGGCGCGCGATGTGCCTGTTCAGTGGCTCCACAGGCTGGCGCAGGCACTGCCCGTTGAGCTGCCCGCCGAAGTCCTGACCCGCACGGAGAGCTTTTCGGGCACTCTGAATCTGGCGCTGGATCTCGACGGCACGCTGGACACCCCTCAGATTGCTCTCGACGCGCAGCTGGGCGCTCTGCAGTGGAACGAACAGCCGCTGGGAACCCTCGCGCTCCGTGGCGAGTGGCAGGGCGCGGTGGACGAGACCGTGCGCACGCGCGAGATACGGGTGGAACAGATCCGCTGGCTTGCCGAGAACACACGCCTCGAAGGCTCCGCGCTCTGGACGCCCGACCACCTTCAGGCAGACCTTGAAATGAGCCAGTTTCCCCTGCAGTGGGTGCGCCTGTGGGATCCCTCCCTGCCAGAGATAAAAGGCACGGCGGACCTCAGTCTGCTCGCCAGCGGCGCTTCCGAATCGCCAGCGCTCACTCTCTCCGCAACAATTCAGAATCTGGAATATGAAGGCTATCGGGTAGACCAGATTCTGTTCAGTCAGGTGGATGTGGCGGAAGGACACATCGAGACGAGCGACGCGCAGATACGGGTCAAAGATTACCAGGCGCGACTGTCGGGCACACTTCCCTTCCGCTGGTCACCGCTGGGGATTC
>CAZQPV010000221.1:0-2869 GCA_964595265.1 uncultured Fimbriimonadales bacterium | reverse complement strand
GAATCTACTTCGGCGTGCGTGGCTCGGCGGCGGGCAGTTTCGTCTCCTTCTGTATTGGCATCACCGACATAGACCCGATTGAGTACGACCTCACCTTCGAGCGGTTCCTCAACCCGGAGCGCGTGCAGATGCCCGATATCGATATGGACTTTGAAGACGCTCGCCGCGATCTGGTGATTCAGTATGTCCGTCAGAAGTACGGCGAGGAGCGTGTCGCCCAGATTATCACTTTCGGCACGCTTGCGGCGAAGGCAGCTCTGCGCGATGTCGGGCGCGCCCTCAACTATCCCCCCGCCCAGATAGACCGACTCGCCAAAATGCTCCCCACTGCGCCCGGCATGACCATCGACAAGGCGCTCCAGACAATCCCTGAGTTCAAGCGTGAGTACGAGAGCGACCCGCAAGTGCGCCGACTGGTGGACACCGCACGCCGACTGGAAGGCATCACGCGCAACGCCAGCGTGCATGCCGCAGGGGTCGTGATTTCCAAAGACCCGCTGGTAGAGCATGTGCCCCTCGCCCGAAGCGCCGACGGCGAACCCGTAACGCAGTACCATATGGGCGCCCTCGAGAAGATTGGCTTGCTCAAGATGGACTTTCTGGGGCTTTCCAACCTGTCGGTGCTGGCGCAAACGGTGGAAAACATCCGCCGCACCACGGGGCAAACGATCGATGTGCGCAAGCTGCCCCTCGATGACGCCAAAACCTACGAGATGCTGGGGCGCGGCGAGACCACAGGCGTGTTCCAGTTAGAAAGCACAGGCATGCGGCGCAACATCCAGCAGCTCAAGCCCCAGAATGTGCGCGAGCTGGCGGCGATGGTCGCCCTCTACCGGCCCGGACCGATGGATCACATCCCAACCTATATTAACCGCAAGCACGGGCGTGAGCCGATTGAGTATCCCCACCCCCTGCTGGAGCCAATTCTGAAAGAGACCTACGGCGTGATTGTGTATCAGGATCAGGTTCTCAAAATTGTGCAGGCGCTGGCGGGATTCTCGCTGGGCAAGGCGGACATTTTGCGCCGCGCGATGGGGAAGAAAAAGCCCGAAGAGATGAAACGCATGCGCAAAGAGTTCGTGGAAGGCGCGGCGAAAAACGGCATCGACGAGCAGGAAGCCAACCGCCTGTTTGACCTGATCGAGCCGTTCGCAGGCTACGCCTTCAACAAAGCGCATGCCGTGTGCTACGCCCATGTCGCCTATCAGACCGCCTACCTCAAAGCGAACTACCCTGTGGAATACATGGCGGCGCTGATGGCGGTCTACAAAGATAAAACCGACAAGATTGCAAACTTTATCGACGAGTGCCACACACTGGGGATCACAGTGTTGCCGCCCGACATCAATCGGAGCGACCTCGGCTTCACGCTGGAGCCGATTCAGGAGGCGGCGACGCCCACGCGCACGCGTCGCAAACAGCGTCAGGCGACGCACCAGTATCGCCACGCCATCCGATTCGGGCTGGGCGCCATCAAGGGCGTTGGAGAGGCAGCCGTGGAAGCCATCCTCAAGGAGCGCAACGAAAACGGTCCTTTTGAGGATGTCTTCGACTTCATGGCGCGCCTGTACGACACGGGCAGCGTCAACCGCTCCACCTTAGAGGCGCTCATTCAGGCGGGCGCGTTTGAGAGCCTGCACCCCAATCGGGCGCAGTTAATCAAGGGGTTAGACCAGATTTTGCAATACGCCCAGTCGGTGGCGCGGGCGCGTTCGGCAGGGCAGAACTCACTGTTTGAAGGCGGCACCTCCGAGCCAGAGCCTGCCATGATGAAACCGATTCTGCCTGCCGTGTCTGACCTACCCACCCCCGAAAAACTGGCGCTGGAGCGCGAACTGCTTGGAGTCTACCTCTCGGACCATCCCGTGCGCCCCTACGCCCGTGCCTTACGCGGGCGCACCACCCCGATTGCGCAAGCGCTGGAAGCCGAACCGGGCGCGACCCTGACTCTGGGCGGCATCCTCTCTTCCGTGCGGGTTATCACCACCAAAAACAAAGGCTCGCGGATGGCATCGCTCGTGCTGGAAGACATGACAGGTTCCATCCCCATCACGGTCTTTCCCCAGACCTACGAGCAGTATCGCGAACTGATTCAGAAAGACAAGGTGGTGCTGGTGCGAGGCAAGATTCAGTCGCGCGACTTTCGGGGCAAAAACGGCAACGGCGAAAGCGATGGCGCCGTCGAGTTCCGTGCCGAAGCGTTTGAACCTGTCCCCGAACCCGATCAGGTTCAGGAAACGCCCACTGTAGAGATTATTCTGGAACGGTGCCCCAAAGACGCACTCCACTGGCTCAAATCCCTGCTCCAGCAATACACAGGAGATGGGGTGGTGCGATTCTGCATTCCTCTGGGGAGCAGGCTCCAGCGGCTTGAGACCCCCCACCGCGTTCAGGTCAACGAATCGTTCCTGAACGCACTGCTCCAGATTTTGCCCCATGCGAAGGTACACTACTGATAGTGGGAGAAGGCGATGGCAAAGCGTGGCGTGATGGAGGTTAGCTTAATCTTTCCTGAGGCGGAGGTGATTCGCCGCTACTATCGCGGTCTGATCTATCTGGCGGCGCGAACCTGCTACAGTGAGAAGACGCCTCAGCAAATCTGGGACGAGTTTGTGTCCGACAAAGTGCCCCCCGAGCGAGTGATGAAACTGATTGAGCATGTGGTGGAGTCGGGGCATCACAGCACGATAGAGCATATCAGTTTCACTTTTGCGATTTCGGGGGTGAGCCGTGCCCTGTCGCACCAGCTGGTAAGACACCGTATCGGTGTCGCGTTTGACCAGCAGAGCCAGCGCTATGTGAAATACAAAGAGCCGCCTTATGTCACGCCCCCAACGATCAGTGAGAACCCCGACGCGCTTGCCGAGTT
>CAZQPV010000220.1:0-2896 GCA_964595265.1 uncultured Fimbriimonadales bacterium | reverse complement strand
TCGCTTCCTGCCCCGCACGATAGAGCCGGAACTCCAGAAAGTTGGTCAGCAGGAAATTGTCCAGATGGCGCTTGAACGCCTCGTTTTGCGTTCGGGCGTTCGGGGGCAGGTTATCCAGGTCTGCCCCATACGCCTCCGCTTCCACATAGCCGACGGGCGTGCTGTGGCGCAGCAGCACGAAGTCGGGGCGTCCTGCAACCGTGCGCGTCGGCTCGTGGACAATCTGGAGCGCGGGGAGAGTCGCCTGTAAAAGCGCCTCCAGTGCGCCGTGGTAGGACAGCTCGCCTGTGGTGTGTGGCGATTGCGCTATGGCGTGCAGCTGGTGCAGGTAGCGTACTACCGCCTGCTGGGGCGCCGTTCGGGATGGGGCTTTGTGTGAAGCGCGCTGTTGCTGGGCTAATCGGGCGCCCTGCTTAGCGAGCGCGTCCGCTTCGGTGTTGCCGCCGCGTCGGGTGTGGCGCGCTATAAGGCGGGGAATCTGTTTTGCCAGCGCGCGCGCCTGAGCCAGCAACTGCGCCAGATGGGGCTGATTCACCCGATACTGACCCGTCCACTGGCGCACCACCAGCTCGCTGTCGGCATACCATGTGAGCTCTTCTACGCCCAGCGCAATCGCCCGCTCCAGCCCGCGAATCAGGGCGCGATATTCCGCCTCGTTATTGGTGGCGTCGCCAATCGGCTCGGAAAGGCGCTCCAGCACATTGCCCGACTCATCGGTCAGCACCACGCCGATCCCCGCGGGTCCGGGGTTCCCGAACGACGCGCCATCGGTGTAGAGGATTGCACGCTTCGGCATGCCCGATAGCATACCCCATTAAAAAGACGGGGGCGCCTCCCGATAATCCGCATGGTATGCGAGGGCTGGCTCTTTTACTGGGATTGTGTGGTGTGGTCGGTCTCCTGATGGCGCAATCAGGCGGGATTATCTGGCGTCAGCCGCTGCTTTCGGGTCGGGCGATGGCGCTCTCGCCAGACGGGCAGCTCGTGGCGCTCGCCGCTGAAGGCGGACAGATTGCGCTCTACCGCGTCTCCGACCGCCAGCTGGTACGGCTGTTGTCGGGGCATGCGGGTTCGGTTCAGGCGCTGGCGTTTTCGCCGAACAGCCAGCGGCTCGCTTCGCTGGACGATCTCGGCAACCTGCGCTTATGGAACGCCAGCACGGGCGCGCTGGTCTGGCGCATGGATGGCACAGGCACGGAGTTGTGCCTCGCCTTCGCGCCCGACGGGAACACGATTGCAACAGGCGGCATGAACCAGCGCGTCATTCTCTGGAACGCCACAAACGGCGCGCTGCTGCGCACCCTGTCGGGACACGGGAGCGCCGTTTCGGCAATCGCCTTCGCGCCCAACGGCGCGTATCTGGCAAGCGGCGACTGGACGGGCGAGCTGCGAATCTGGAACCCCGCTGACGGATCTCTCGTTCACACCGAGACAGGCGCGCATCTGGACGCGATTGGCGCGCTGGCGTGGTCGCCCAACGGCGCGTGGCTCGCTTCGGGCAGCAGCGACCAGCGCGTACGCCTGTGGACAACGGACACATGGGTCATGGAACGCACGCTGACCGCGCACACCGACTCGGTTAATGCGCTCGCCTTTTCTGCGGATAGCACTGCCCTGTTTTCTGCCAGCGCCGATACCACGATTCGGCAGTGGGACCCCGTTAGCGGTGCGGAGATACGCACTTTCAACGGGCACACGGGCATAATACGGGGCGTGGGGGTGATAAGCAGCACCCAGCTGGTTTCGGCGGCGGAAGACCGCACGGCGCGCTTCTGGCAGATTTCGACGGGGAACAACACCGCCACGATTCAGGGGCATGCAGGCACGGTTCGGGGTGTGGCGTTTGTCAGTGGGGGGTACGCGCTTTCGGCAGACGAGCAGGGAATTTTGCGCCTGTGGAACGCCAGCAACGGCAGTCCGGGACCCAATCTCACACCGCACGCAAACCCCGTGCTAACGCTTGCCGCCTCGCCCGACGGCACACTCGTGGCGATTGGCGATCCCACAGGCACGGTCAGCCTTCGCGCGATGCCCACAGGCGCGACGCTTGCCACATGGTCCGCTCACAACGAAGAGATTCTGGCGCTTGCTTTCTCGCCCAACGGGCAACTGCTCGCCACCGCCAGCTTCGACGGCACCGCAAAACTCTGGCAACTGCCTGCGGGCACGCTGCTGCGCACTTTCGGGGGGCATACAGGCACGGTGAACGCCGTCGCCTTCTCGCCCGACGGCGCCCAGCTCGCCACAGGCGACTCCAGCGGCGCGATTCGCATCTGGAATCTGGACGGAACCCTGCAGGCGACTATCAGCGCCCACGGGGAACCTATCACTGGACTCGCCTACCGCCCCACCGGGAGCCACCTCGCCTCCAGTAGCACCGATGGCACCGTGCGCGTATGGGACCTGTCGACCTTCACCGCCTTCCGCACCCTCACTGGGGACGGGTTCATTATGGCGGCGGTGGCTTACACGCCCGATGGGACACAACTCCTCTCGAGCGACTACGGCGGCGTCCTGCGACTGTGGGACGCCAGCACCGGCGATTTAGTGCGTCAGGTTAGCGTGCATGCGGGCGAAGCGCGAGCGCTCGCGCTTTCCTCGGATGGAGTCTACGCCCTCTCGGGCGGTACGGACGGGGTGGCGATGCTCTACACCTCAGGACCGCCGAACCAGCCACCGAACATCCCCACCTTGATTAGCCCTGCTCACGACGCCAGCGTTTCCCGCACGCCCACCTTCGAAGTGCAGCTGAGCGACCCCGACGGCAACCAGGTACGCGCCACGATAGAAGTGGTGGGCTCCCAGAACCAGAGCCGCATGCTTCAAACGGGCTGGACGGCAGGCGGCTCGGTATCAGTGAGCATTCCGAGCGGTCAGCCGCTGGCGCCGGGCGCCT
>CAZQPV010000219.1:0-2930 GCA_964595265.1 uncultured Fimbriimonadales bacterium | reverse complement strand
ACGCTCTTCAGCTTGCCACATCATGAGATGCCTCCTGTACCTTCTGCACAAAGGTGGTGATGGTGTCAACCTCCGTAAGACGGCGGTTGAGCGATTTGAGATTCCCCACCATGCGGCTGAGGTCCAGCCGAACGGTTTGCTCCTCCGAGCGCAGAATAATCTGCTCCCAGTTGAGGCTCTGAATTTGTTCCGCAAAGCGAGCCACACACATACCCCGTATCCAGGCGCGTGTGTCTTCGGGAGGCGTGGTCATAGCGCGTTCAATCGCCTCCTCGGAGACCAGCGTCTGCATCTGCCCCTGTTCCACAAGCGCATAGTATAGCCCCCGCTGGGGGTCTACATGATGATACTCCAGATCGAGGGCAAAAATCGCAGGGTCTTCCCACGAAACCCCCTCGGATTCCACGAAAAGCTGGAGAAGCTGGCGCTTGGCAATCCAGTCGAGTCGGTCGGCGAGCGCTTCGGGTTCGGTTTCGAGGGTGTCCAGCACGAATTGCCACTCACGCAGGATCCAGTCGGTTTCCGCGTCGCGCCCTGCATAGCGTCGCTGGACTTCGGCGAGATAGTGGCGCTGGAGGTCTATCGCGCTGATGGTTCCCGCATCGGTTTCCACGAGCCACTTGCCGTCGGGGTCGCGCGAGAGGTGCTGCGCGGTGCGCACGGGGTCTTTCATCACGCAGTCAGGAAGCCAGTTGTCTTCGATGAGATCGATAACCAGTGCGGTGGCGCCGACTTTGAGCGCGGTGGCATACTCGCTCATGTTCGCGTCGCCGCAAATCACATGCAGGCGTCGGTAGCGGCGCGCGATGGCGTGCGGCTCATCGCGCGTGTTGAAAATCGGACGCCTGTAAAGCGTTTCCACATTCATCACATCCATGTAAAAATCGGCGCGCTGGGAAATCTGATAGGGCACGCGCGGGTAGGGGTTCACCTCCACACCCACTTTGCCTGCTCCTGCATAGAGCATGCGCGTCACCAGGAACGGCACCAGCGTCAAAGGCAGGGCATCAAACGCAATATCACGCCGCAAGAGATAGCTCTCGTGGCAACCGTAGCTACTGCCGTGATGGTCGGAGTTGTTTTTGTAGAGATGCGCTTTCAGACCCGTTTCGCGCTCAAATGCACGCGCGGTCGCCAGCACGATTCGTTCGCCCGCCTTGTCGTGAGCAATTAAGTCCAGCAGGCGCAAGCATTCGGGCGTGGCGTATTCGGGGTGCGCGTGGTCGTTGTAAAATCGGGCGCCATTCGCTAACACATGGTCGGCACGCGCCTCCTGCTCCGAGAGGCTTATCGGATGCGCACGCTCAATCTCGGCGTCTTTGGGGTCTACCGCTAACTGCTCTACGCGGAAACCGCGCATGTCGCGACGGGGGTCTTCCATGCGATAGTCCCACTTCTTAACCGCAGGAAACGGGCAACACCGCAGAAGGCTTACGGCGTCCCCCATCTGTTCGGACACACTGCGCCCTTCCACATAGAGACCGTATTCCGTCTCTATTCCAATCAGGCGATGCACAGGGATATTATACACCATGCGCGCGGCATCGGGTATACTTTAGCCACGCTAAATTTCGGCACGGGGTGCAGCGATGAGAGAGGCGTTCGGAACCTTTTCGGTGGTAGGCGCTGATCCGAAGACGGGCGATGTGGGTGTGGCGGTCGCTTCGAAGTTTCTGGCGGTGGGTTCCGTCGTGCCCTATGCCAGAGCGGGCGTGGGGGCTGTTGCCACCCAGGCTTTCGGCAACACGACCTACGGACCGCGCGGGCTGGAACTGCTCGCCCGAAAACTCCATCCGCAGGAGGTCATCCGCCGCCTGACCGCCAGCGATAAAGACAGGGACCAGCGTCAGGTGGGGATTGTCGATGCGCGTGGGCGCTCGGCGACCTTCACAGGCAAGCGGTGCATCGCGTGGGCAGGAGGTATCGCAGGCGAGAACTTCGCCGTGCAGGGCAACATCCTCACGGGCGAAGAGGTCGTCAAAGCGATGGCGGAAGCCTTCCAGAGAACCGAGGGCGAACTTGCTCTGAAGCTGATGGCGGCGCTGGAGGCGGGCGAGCGAGCAGGCGGCGACTCGCGCGGCAAGCAGTCCGCGGCGATTCTCGTCGCACGCAAGAACGGCGGCTACGCAGGCTTCGATGACCGCTACATCGACCTACGCGTGGACGACCACCCCGAACCCGTGCAGGAACTGAAACGCCTGCTCCGAATGCAACTCGCCTTCCGACGCCAGGACCGCGCGTTCCGACTCTATCAGGATAAAAAGTATCGCGAGGCGGCGCAGATTTTTGAGCAGATTCTCAAAGAGACGCCCGACGACGCGAGTGCGCACTACAACTATGCCTGCATGCTCGCGCTCGCAGGGGAGAGCAAACAGGCACTTGCGCATCTCAAACGCGCCCTGGAGCTGGACTCCAGCTTCGTGAGCCTCGCTGAGCGCGATACCGATTTCGAGTCCCTGCGAAACCAGCCAGAGTTTCAGGCGTTAATCCAGGAGTATAAAAACAGGAGGAAATGACTATGCCAACTATTTTTATCCCAACAGCGTTGCGTGTTTTTACGGATCAACAAGCGAAACTGAGTGTGGATGCCAGCACCGTGGGGGAGGCAATCCAGAAACTGGTGGAGACCTACCCCAAGCTGCGCCCGCACCTGTTCAACGAGCAGGGGCAGTTGCGCAGCTATGTGAACCTCTATCTGGGCGAGGAGGATGTGCGCCACCTCCAGGGGCTGGAGACGCCCCTCGCGCCCGATGCGGAGCTGATGATTGTGCCCTCGGTGGCAGGGGGTGTGGGCACGCAGGAGCGCGTGCGGAGCGTTATCGACGACGCGCGTCTGCAAGCCATCACGCTCTCGCAGGAAGAGGTCCTGCGCTATAGCCGCCACCTGATTATGCCCGAAGTCACGATGGAGGGGCAGAAGCGGCTCAAGG
>CAZQPV010000218.1:0-2933 GCA_964595265.1 uncultured Fimbriimonadales bacterium | reverse complement strand
CTCACCCTCAAGAACGGAACCCAGATTAAGTGGGTCTACCGACCGCCCAAGCCTGATGCGACAGGCGATACCGTGATCCTGGAGCATAGCCCGCCTGTCGCTGCCGAAATGAAGTTCGGGCAAACCATCAAGGCAAACTTCACCCTGCAGTTGAACAAGGACTTTTCCATGATGCTCCAGCAGGAGATGATCACGCCCGACGGCAAGCGCCAGATACAGAAGCACTCGGCGAACTAATCAGGTATCGATCTCCAGTCGGGGCTGGAGGCTCGCACCCGGAGGGGCGATTCCCAGATGAGCGTACGCCTGCGAGGTCGCCTGCCGTCCACGCGGCGTGCGCTGGATGAACCCCAGCTGCATCAGGAACGGCTCGTACATATCTTCAATCGTGCCCGCATCTTCCTGAATGGAGGCTGCCAGCGTCTCCAGCCCTACAGGACCGCCGCCGAACTTTTCAATCAGCGTACGCAGGATTTTGAGGTCCATCTCGTCCAGCCCGAGCGGGTCCACACCCAATCGCTGGAGGGCGTCCTGCGTGATTTCCAGCGTGATTTTGCCCTCACCCAGCACTTGCGCGAAGTCGCGGATGCGCCGTAGCAGGCGGTTTGCGATGCGTGGCGTGCCCCGCGAGCGCATCGCAATCTCCTGTACCGCCGGCTCCTCAATTTCCACCTGCAGAATCCGCGCCGAACGGCGAATAATCTGCGCCAGCTCCTCAGGCGTATAGAACTGGAAGTAATGCACAATCCCGAATCGGTCGCGCAGGGGCGAAGTGAGCAAGCCCGCGCGCGTGGTCGCCCCCACCACCGTGAACGGCGGCAAATCCAACCGTAAAGAGCGCGCCCCCGCCCCCTTGCCCAACACAATATCGATCTGAAAATCTTCCATCGCGGGGTACAGCACCTCTTCCACCGCGCGGCTGAGACGGTGAATCTCGTCAATAAACAGCACCTGACCCGCCTCCATGCTGGTCAAAATCGCCGCGAGGTCGCCCGGACGCTCAATCGCCGGACCCGAAGTGATATGAATCGGCACGCCCATCTCGTTGGCGATAATAGTGGCAATCGTGGTCTTGCCCAGACCCGGCGGACCGAACAGCAGCACATGATCCAGCGATTCGCCTCGCGCCCGCGCCGCCTGAATAAAGATGCTCAGGTTCTCCTTGAGCTGCTGTTGCCCGATGAACTCGGTGAGTCGCTTCGGGCGCAGGGACGCCTCGCTCTCCACCTCTTCCCGATGGCGAGCAGGGTCTACAATGCGCATCGGTGTCGTGTGATGACTCATGCAATATAAGTGTACCCCACAGGGTACAACATGGCGCAGTGGAGCGCTACGAATACACCCAGATACGGATGGGCGTGGAGGCGCGCATGGTGGTCTATGCGCTCAGCGAGGCGGCGGCGTTGCAGGCATGTCGGGCAGCCTATAGCCGACTCAGCGCGCTGGAAGCCATGATGAGCGACTACCGCCCCGATAGCGAGCTGATGCGCCTCTGCCAGACTGCGGTTGGACGCTGGGTTAAAGTCAGCCCTGAACTGTTTTATGTGCTGTGGCACGCCCAGAAACTGGCAAAGCAGACGGATGGCGCGTTTGACATCACCGTTGGACCGCTCACCGCGCTGTGGCGCGAGACACGCGCGAAGCAAAAACTGCCCGACAACGCCACGCTTCAGCAGGCGCTGGCGCGCACAGGCTGGCAGAAGGTAGCGCTCAGCCTGCCCCGCCGTGCGGTGCGCCTCGCGGTAGAGGGCATGCGCCTGGATCTGGGCGGCATCGCCAAAGGCTACGCCTGCGACTGCGCCCTGCGTGTGCTACGCCAGCACGGGATTTCGAGCGCTCTGGTGCAGATGGGGGGCGATCTGGCGGTCTCCGCGCCGCCGCCCCATCAGAAAGGCTGGCGGATTGAGATACCGCCCCTCTCCTCGCGTGAGGAGCCTGTGTTTCTGACGCTGGCAAACTGCGCCCTCTCCACTTCGGGCAGTACCGAGCAGTTCGTGGTCATCGACGGCGTGCGCTATGCCCATATTGTGGACCCGCGCACGGGGCTGGGGCTGCGCCACCTCGTGCAGGTGAGCGTGAAAGCACCCTCTGGAATCGTTTCTGACAGCCTTGCCACCGCCCTGTGCGTGATGGGCGCCGAGGGGATTGCGCCCCTCAAACGCCTCTATCAGAGCGTGGAGGTGTGGTATAAGACGGCTTAACCTCTCTCAGCAAACCTTCTCGGAGAAACGTCTTTGAGGTATACTGCTGCTGATGAAACCTGACGAGCTGCTGAGCCGCATCACACGCGACCCGAACATCTGTCACGGGAAGCCTGTTATTCGGGGGCTGCGCTATCCTGTCGCAACGATACTGGAGTGGCTCGCCAGCGGCATGACCCCCGAAGACATCCTGCGTGACTATCCGGACCTTGAGCGCGAGGATTTGCAGGCAGCGCTCCTCTATGCGGCACGCTTGACTGAAGTTAAGCGGGTGGAACTGTTTTCCAGTGAGTAGAACCGCCAGATCACCTTTTGCGAAGGGCACTGCCGATGAGCTGACTTCCATCTATGTTTATCAACCCACTCCACAAAGCCCATACCACTGCCTGCATCGTATTGCGCACACCCAGCTTCTCCCGAATCGCTGCCAACTCCCGCTTGAGCGTGCGCTCCGAACGACAGAGCTTATCTGCCGCTGTCCTGACATCACCATACAGGACTATTGCTTCCAGCACCTTCCTTTCCGCTTTGCTCAACAGGCAGCTTTCAACGACGGTAGTGTCGGGCACTTCATCCGAACGCACGATCTCAATCTCTGGGCAGGTACTCAGCAGCTGCTTCAGATAGCGTCCCAGCAGAGGGTTTTTTGTCAGCACCATCACTTTGTGTCGTTGCAGGCTCTCACCTCGTCAGAGGGAGATTCGGTCTACACTGAGGGTGTCCTGCTGGCAC
>CAZQPV010000217.1:0-2965 GCA_964595265.1 uncultured Fimbriimonadales bacterium | reverse complement strand
CAACTGGCGCCCACCATGCCTCCGCCCGAACAATCTGCTCAGGAACAGAACCAGAAGGCGCCATCCCAGAACACTCAGCAGAGCCCCAAAAAACCGAGCGCCCCAAAAGAAGGGACGCTTTTGGTCGAGGCACAGTATCTGGGCTTCTTCTCGCGGGGTGAAGGTACGCTCACGTTCAAAGGCAAGGGGATGTTTTTGCTCTCGGACCTCCAGGGGAGTTATTCTGTGAACGGCTTTGCCTTGCAAGATCAGCTCCCGCGCGGTGTGCAGATTCCACCCCAATGGCGTGGGCGCATTAAAATCTACTACGGCAACGGCACGCTCACCCTGAAAGGCAAGTATGATGCGCTGCGCGGCAACTTCCGAACCGCCACGATCCAGTTCCGTGGGAACGCGGCATTCAACCTCAGTGGTATCGGCAAGGGGAACAACAGCGGCAAAGAGATTACCCTCTACCCGCAAGCCACGCAGACCGTGCTGGTGCCAGAACCTGAGTGGGTTAGACAGGAACCCGATGTGGTTCCGACTCCCAAAGTTAAGTCTCGCTAAGCGATGCGCCTGATCGCCCTGGAGCTGGAAAACTTTCGTCAATACGCGAAAGCGCAGATTCAGTTCAGCACGGGCATCACGGCGATAGTAGGCGCGAACGGCGCGGGCAAAAGCACGCTGCTCGAAGCTATCCTCTGGGCGCTCTATGGGGCGCGCGCCCTGCGCGAAGGCACGGATACGGTACGGTTCCTCTGGTCGCAGGGCGGTAGTCAGGTGCGTGTCATGCTGGAGTTCGAACTCGGCGGGCGGCGCTATCAGATTATCCGCACTCTCAAAGACGCGGTGCTTGCCCACCATACCCAGAACGGCTGGACGCCCCTCGCCCGCGGCACCTCCAGTGTGAACGACGCCGTGCCCAAACTGCTGGGCATGAACCTGCTCCAGTTCCAGACCAGCTTCTGCGCCCGCCAGAAAGAGCTGGAATTTATGAGCTACGCGCCCGAAAAACGGCGTGAGGAAATCAGCCGCATGCTCGGCTACGAGCGCATTCGCACAGTGCTGGACAACCTCACCCAGCGCACCCGCGCCCTCGACGCCGAGGTGAGCGGACTGATGCAGGGCATTGGCGACACCTCCACCCTCGAAACGCAAGCCGAGCAAGCCCAGCAGGAACTCCAGCAGCGCCAGCATGCGCTTCAGCAGTTGGAAGCCGAGCTGGAACATGCACAGCAAGCAGAAGCCAGCGCCCGACTCCAGTTTGAAGCCCAGCAGGCGCGTCAGCAAACCTATCAGAGCCTCCAGCAGCAGAAAGCCCTGCTGGAGCGCGATCAGGCGAACCTCGCCGAGCAGGAGCAGACCCTTAAACGACGCTGGCAGGAGTTGCAGGAAGCCAAAAAACGCCTCGCTGAACTCAAGCCCCAAGCCCAGCACTACAGGCAGCTGGCGCAACAACTGCGCGAACTGGAAGCGCTTGCCCGCCACGAACGCCAGCGCGTCCTGCTCACCGCACAACGGCAGAGCCTCGAACAACAGCGGGAGGCGCTCCAGCAACAGCTCGACGAACTGCTCCAGAAACAGGGGCAACTCGAATCGCTAAAGCCCCAGCTGGAGGCGCTTTATCAAGCCGAAGCGGCACTCCGCGAAGTGCGCCCGCGCGCCCAGCAAGCCCAGAAACGCGCCCAGCTCGAAACCGAAATCCAGCATCTCACCCAGCAGATAGAACAACTCACCCGTCAGGAAGCGCAATACGAACAGCTCCAGAATCAGATTGCCCAGCAGGAGACAACCCTCTGCCGGCTCCAGCAGGAACGCAAAGAGAAGGAAGACTCCCTGCAACAGATTCGTGAGCGCTGGCATCGGGCACGCGCCGACGCTCAGGCGGCTCTGCACGCCGCCGAACTCGCACGCGAACAGCTCCAGCAACGGTTGGAACAGCTCGAATCGCTCGGCGCGGAGACGGAATGCCCCACCTGTGGGCAATCTCTCGGCGACGCTTACGAGGAGATTCTCCACCATGTGCGCAAAGAATTGAAAAACGCCGAGCGCGAGTGCGCCCAGCGACGCCAGCAGGTTCAGAAACTCGAAAAGGAACCCCGCGAACTCTCTCTCGCCCAGAGCGAACTTCAGCGGCTCCAGCAAACATGGGACGCCGAGAACCAGAAACTGGCGCAGCTCAAACAGCAAGCGCACCACCTGCAGCAGGAACTGGAACGGCTGTCAGAGCTGCAGACCCTGCGCCAGCAAAAAGAATCGGAGCTTGAGCGAATCCCCTCTTACGACCCACAGGAAGAACAGAGTCTCCTGCAACAGATTGAGTCGCTCAAGCCCTTTCAGAGCGCGGCGCAGCAACTGGAGGGCGAGCTGAAACGCCTGCCCCAGATAGAGCGTGAACTTGCCCAGCGCGAGCGCGAAATTGCTGACCTCACGCAGCAGATTGAGAACCTTCCCACAGGCTATGACCCCCAGCGCCATGAAGCCATCCGCGCCGAAGCGGAACAGCTTCAGCCCCTCTACGAGGAAGCGCTCCAGCTCCACACGATGTTGAAAGACTACGAGCCTCTCAAAGAGCAAATCGCCGCCCTCCGCGCTCGGATGGAGCAAAACGCAGAGCAACTCCAGCAGGTGGAAGGTCAGTTGCAAGCGTTGAACTACTCGGAAGAGGAATATCAGCGTGCCGAAGACGCCTATCAGCAGGCGCGAAGCCAGCGCGAGGTGCTTGAACGCCAGCGGCACGAGCATCTCTCGCAAGCCGAAGCCCTCCAGCGCCTGATGGAGAACCTGAACCAGCAAATCGAGCAGGCACGCGCCCGCAAACGCCAGCTGGAACAGAAACAACGCGAGGCCGCCTTCTACCGCACCCTGCGCACCGCTATGCAGGATTTCCAGAAGGAACTCAACACGCGCCTGCGCCCCATGCTTGCGGGCTACGCCAGCGAGTTCCTCGCCTCGCTCACCAACGGGCGCTATAGCCAGATCG
>CAZQPV010000216.1:0-2973 GCA_964595265.1 uncultured Fimbriimonadales bacterium | reverse complement strand
CGAGGCTCCGCACATCGCCCACATTCGCCAGATGCGAGAAAATCTGCAGGTTCTGGATGAACCGTTTGCCTGCTTCGCGCGGGTCTATGCCGTTTGCCTTAATCCCGAACGAGAAGACCGCGCCCGGACCTTTGGGCAGATACTTTTTCGCCAGCTCGTGGTCTGGGTGATCGGGCAAACCCGCATAAGCCACCCATGCCACTTTCGGATGCTCTTTCAAAAACTGCGCTACGCCCAGCGCGTTCTGCACATGGCGCTCCATGCGCACGGAGAGCGTCTCGATGCCCTGCAAAATCAGAAACGCATTGAACGGCGACATACAGGCGCCGACATCGCGCAGGGCTTCCGCGCGCACCTTCATCAGGAAGCCATAGTGCCCGAAAGTCTCATAGAATTTGAGGTTGTGATAGGCGGGCGAAGGGTCCGCAATTGTGGGGTAGTGGCTGTAGTCAAACTTGCCTGACTCTACAATAATGCCGCCGATGGAGGTGCCGTGCCCCCCCAGAAACTTGGTCGCCGAGTGAAGCACAATCGTGGCGCCCCACTCGATCGGGCGACAGAGGTAGGGCGTGGCGAAGGTGTTGTCCACAATCAGGGGGATTCGGTGGGCGTTTGCCAGCTCGGCAAGTCGCTCGATGTCCAGAATACTGCCGCTGGGATTGCCAATTGTTTCGCCATAGAGGGCGCGCGTTTTAGGGGTGATGGCTCTTTCCCATGCAGAAAAGTCGCGCGGATCTACCCAGTGAACCTTAACCCCCAGCTTTTTGAAGGTGTGAACAAACTGCGTTACGGTGCCGCCGTAGAGGTGGCTGGAGGCGACAGTCTCGTCGCCTGGCTCCAGCAAGGTGATAAAGGTCAGGAACTGAGCAGCCATGCCGCTGGCAGTGGCGACCGCGCCCGTGCCCCCTTCTAACGACGCTACCCGTTCCTCCAGCACGGCGTTTGTGGGGTTATTGATGCGCGTGTAGATATTGCCGTACTGCTTCAGCTCAAACAGTTGCGCGGCGTAGTCGGGGTCGTAAAACACATACGAGGTGGTCTGATAAATCGGCACCGCGCGGGAGCCTGTGTAAGGGTCAGGCACATGCCCCGCGTGGAGCATACGCGTTTCAAAACCGAACTGTCGGCGCCTCGGTGTCATGGGTGGGTAGAGTATACCTGATGGGATGGAGTCTTTCCGAGCCTCACCGCAAAGGTCGCAGGAGGCTGGCATTTACAACAAAGTCCCAAACGCCGCAACAATGACAACAAGGCGCTGGCGCTTGCGAGCCTCCATCGGTTCCACAAGGGGGGCGGCTCGGCGCCATCGTGCGAAGGCGATAGCCCAAACGGATTATGTTGCTCTGTCGCAAAGAACGGAGGACCTGGTGAACAGCACGCGGGAAGCGCGTCTGTACGGGCATGGGGACCCCACGCGGCGCAATTAACCGTGCCACGAGGTGGAGTGCGAATCCTTGCGACGGAACACGCCGTAGGACTGGGTATAATCTTGCCCACAGGAGTTCAGGGATGAAACTGCACGAGTATCAGGCGAAACAGATTTTGCGTGATTTCGGCTTGCCCGTGCCCAGCGGCGAGGTTGCCACCACGCCCGAAGGCGCAAAAGCGATTGCGGAGCGGCTTGGCAAGCGCGTGGTCATCAAGGCGCAGGTGCATATGGGCGGACGCGGCAAAGCGGGCGGAATCAAACTCGCAGATACCCCCGACGAGGCTTACGCCGCCGCGAAAGAGATTCTCGGTAAACGGCTCATCTCGCCCCAGAACCCACAGGGCATGGTTGCCGAAGCGGTGCTGGTGGAAGAAGCCATTGAAATTGAAAAGGAATACTACATCGGCATCACCGTAGACCGCACGACTCAGCGGAACGCATTGATGGTCAGCCAGCAGGGCGGGATGGATATCGAAGAGGTCGCGGCAACCCACCCCGAAGCGATTGCCACGCTGCCGATTGACCCCCTGCTCGGCTTGACGGATTATGGCATTCGCGAGGTGCTGTTTGGCGCGGGGTTCACGATGGAAGGCGTTAAAATGCTTGCGCCGATACTGCAGGGGCTGTACCGCGCCTATCTGGCGTGCGATGCAAACCTGGCGGAGATTAACCCCTGCGCCATGACTCGCGACGGGCGGGTCATCTGCGCCGACGCGAAAATGACCATCGACGAGAACGCCCTCTACCGTCAGAAGCGCCTTGCCCAGTATCACGAAGAGAGCATCGAAGACCCCATCGAGGCGGAGGCGCAGCGCCGCGGACTGGCGTATGTGCGACTGGGCGGGGATATCGGCATTATCGGCAACGGTGCGGGGCTGGTGATGTGTACCGTCGACGAGGTGGCGCGCGCAGGCGGACGCCCCGCGAACTTCCTCGATATCGGCGGCGGCGCAAAAGCCGACCGCGTGCGCAACGCCGTCGAACTGGTCATGATGGACCCGAATGTGAAAGGGCTACTCTTCAACATCTTCGGTGGGATTACGCGGGGCGACGAGGTGGCGCGCGGCATTCTGGAAGCGCTGGAGACGCTGGAGGTGAAAGTGCCGATTGTGGTGCGCCTTGCGGGCACACACGCTGAAGAAGGGCGCGCCCTGCTCGCGGGCACGCCCCTCATCCCTGCTGAAACGATGCAGGAAGCCGCCCGCAAAATCGTGGAGCTGGCTCGGCAGGCGGGCTAAGCCAGCACAAGGCGCATTTCAATCCACACCCGCCTTTGGGGGCGGGTGCAACGGTAGAGCCACGCACAAATTTACCCTCACCGGGCGGGGTTTACCCCCAGGTGGCGGGTTCGGGCGAGCGACTTGAACTCGCCCGTTTGCGCGTACCTCCTGTAATCATACCCCTCTGGATTCCATCACGAAATTCCCAGGCAACCCCCTGAAGCGAATGGCATCTTTCACCATGTTTGTCAAAAATTCAGACAAACAGCACGCTGAATCGTGATGTGTCGCCCCCAATTGGCACAAAAGTTGCTGTTGTTAGAG
>CAZQPV010000215.1:0-3013 GCA_964595265.1 uncultured Fimbriimonadales bacterium | reverse complement strand
CGCGCGGGAAAGAAACTATCAGGGTGGGGTTCACGAGGCTGCTGCCGTTCCATGTGTAGCGCTCCACGCGGTTGTCAATCCATGCGGATTGGGTCCCTGTATCTGAACCTGTGCTGGAGCGCGTGTAGTAAAGGTACACATAACCGTTCTGGGCGAAGTCGGGGTGAAGCGCAATCCCCAGCAGCCCGCGTTCGCTGGCGTTGTTGACGGGCAAATCCAGCACGGTCGCCACGACCGTGCCGTTCTCCACCAGCTTCACGCGCCCCGTGTTTTTCTCAATCACAAAAAAGCGGTTCGGATTGAAAGGCTCCAGAAACTCTATCGCGATGGGCAAGCTCAATCCAGAGGCGACCACCGTATCGTAGGTGAGGTTCGGGTCAACCAGAGTCTGCCCATACAAACTCGCTGTGAGACACCATAAGCCTGCCCAAAACGGTCGTCGCGTACGCATAGCTCTATTATAGCCCAATTCCTTCAGGATGAGGGGTGTTTGCAACATCGTCGCTGGTCAAGATGCGTGAGCTTGCGGCATGGTGCAGGACAGGGGTTGTAGAAGGTATCCTATCCACAGGTGAGCGTGATGGGTTTACGCGGAATGATACGCGGGCGCACGATTGAACTGGAGCAGGAACCGCCCCTGCCCCATAGCACATAGGTGGGGGTAGAGCTGGTTTCACCCGCCCGTTCCGAGAACCCCATCTGGGGACGCTGGCGCGAGCATGCCGACCTGCTGACTGAAATAGAACAGGAAATCCTGACCGCGCGTGAGAACACAGCCTGGAGAAGCCTGAATGGAGAAGGCGCTAATTGATACCGCCCCCTGGTTCAACCGCACAGCACTTCCCGGACACCCTCAGAGCAGGAAACAGCGCCGCGCCCACGAAACCATTCGTGGAGGTGCGAGATGATTATTACGAATCTGGCGGAAGTGCCCGGCTATCGGATAACGAAAGTGCTGGGGATTGTCAAAGGAAACACGGTGCGCGCGACTCACTTCGGGCGCGACATTTTGGCTTCGTTGCGCCAGATTGTGGGTGGCGAACTGAAGGAGTATACCGAGATGCTGGCGCACGCCCGCGCCGAAGCCGAACAGCGCATGATCGAAGAGGCGGTCAAACTGGGTGCAAACGCGATTGTGAATGTACGGTATGTGTCGGGCAACATCACGCACAACTCCGCCGAGATTCTGGTCTACGGCACAGCGGTTCTGATTGAGCCAGCAGGGGGTTAGGCGTGCGTCTGGCGGGGCGCGTGGCGTGGGTAACGGGCAGTGCGCAGGGATTGGGCGCGGCGATTGCAAAACGCCTCGCCGCGGAAGGGTGCAGAGGACTCACGCTCAGCGATATCCAGCTCGAAAAGCTGGAGCGCGTGGCGCAGGATATTCAGCAAGCCTACCCCAACTGTCAGGTGCTGCCGCTGCTTTGCGATGTGCGCTCCGAAACGCAGGTCGCCGAGACTGTTCAGCGTACGGTGGCGACCTTCGGGCGACTCGATATTCTCGTGGCGAACGCGGGCGTGATTCATGCCGCGGAGCTGACCGAAATGACGCTGGAGCAGTGGCAGTGGCAACTCGATGTGAACTTGACAGGCTACTTTCTGTGCGCTCGCGAGGTGGCGAAAGTGATGAAAGCGCAAAAGAGCGGCGTGATTATTCAGATTAACTCCAAGTCGGGGCTGAAGGGGAGCTACAAAAACAGCGCCTATGCCGCCAGCAAGTTCGGCGGAATCGGGCTGACCCAGAGCATCGCGATGGACCTCGCGCCCTACGGCATCCGGGTGAACGCCATTTGCCCGGGCAACCTGTTCGAGTCGCCGATGTGGCAGGAGAGCCTGTTTGAGCAGTACGCTCGCAAGTGGGGCATCCCGCAAGAGGCGGTGCAGCGCTACTACGAAGCGCAGGTTCCCCTGGGGCGCGGCTGTACCTACGAGGATGTGTGCAACCTGCTGGTGTTTCTGGCGTCAGACGAGGCGGCATACATCACGGGCGAAGCGTACCGAGTGGCAGGCGGTCAGTTGTGAGCCTCAGGCGAAGCCGCGCTTGCGGGCGGACTTCCAGCGGTCGTGCAACCAGAGCCACTGGTCAGGATAGCGCCGCACATAGGTCTCCAGAATATCATGCAACGCCTGCATAATCCGCTGGCTATCGGAAGCCATATCGCCCGTCGGTTCAAAACGCAACGGCGGCAGAATCTCTACACGGTGATAATCCCCTGGCAGGCGCACATTGAAAAGGGGTACGAGCGGCGCGCCCGTGCGCAGGTGGAACACCGCCGGACCTGCCACACTGCCTGCCTTCTGACCGAAAAACTCCACGAACACATCGCCCGCGTTCTGGTCGGGCAGGATGCCCACCGCCTCGTTATTGCGAAGCGCCTTCAGCACGGGGCGCGCCGCCTGACCACGCGGAATCACCTTATAACCGCTCCGCTCCCGAATCAGGGTGACCAGCTCGGTGGTGGCGGGGTCCTCTGTGTCGCGGGCAATCACCCAGATGGGATAGCCCAGCATGCACAGATAGCGCGCCATCAGCTCCCAGTTGCCGAAGTGCCCTGTGATGAGCAACACGCCCTTACCCTCTCGAAACGCCGCGTCGAGATGCTCCAGCCCAACCACCTGCAGGCGCTTCTCGATTTCGGCTTTGCTCATGGAAGGGGCTTTGAGAAATTCCGCCAGCGCGACGCCGAAGTTACGGAACACGCGCCGAGCGGTGGCGCGCACCTGCGCCCGCGACCACTCTGGAAACGCCCGCTGAAGATTCGCCTCCGCCACCCGCCGATAGCGCCCCACCAGCACATAGCCCAGCAGCCCCACCCCTGCACCGAGCCGTATCGCCCAACCCATCGGAAGCCAGCGAAACAGCCCCCATGCCAGGTACAAACCCCACCTGCCCAGCACGCGCTGAATTCTCTTCGGAACCGAAAGCCCCTGTGCCATGTCTAAAATAGCATACCCCATCCCCCGCACGCAATAACCTTATGAGACTGGGGTATAATGCTTATGGAGGCGACAGAAA
>CAZQPV010000214.1:0-3072 GCA_964595265.1 uncultured Fimbriimonadales bacterium | reverse complement strand
GCTCGATGCCCCAGTTCAGCATGGCGCGGATGGCGTCGGGCGGCGCGCCCAGCGCTCGCGACGCTTCCTGCGCGCTGGGCGGAGCATATCCCGCCTGCCGATAGAACGCCATCACACGCTGATAAAACGCTTCCCGCCGCTGCTCACGAACGGTGGGCATATGAGAATTAAACCCTTCACAAGCAGGAAAATTCACGCCTTGCGCGAACTTTCCATCTCGCTTGAGGAGGTTTGACGATGCGAGTAGCGCTGTTGCTGATAGCATGGATCGGGGTGATGATGGCTCTGGCGCAGGAGCCAGAGTCCGCTTACACTTTCACCATCAAAGTTGTCAACGAGCAGAACCAGCCCGTGCCCAACGCCGCCGTGAGCGTCTACGAACCGATTATGGACGGCAGAGGCAAGAGGCGGATTTTCAAAGAACAATGGCAGCGAACGAACGCTGAAGGGATTGCGATACTCCATGCCGATATGGAGCGGCTACGCCTGGAGGCAGAATTAGGCTTTGCAGGCAAGCGTCATACACGATGGGTCGTGATTGCTGCCGCATCAGGGTACCTGTCGCACCAAGAGTCTCTGGAAAACCCCAAGTTTGACACCACCTACACCCTCACGCTGAAGCGCGGCGCAAAAACCCTCGAGCTGATTTTCCGCAACGAGACGGGCAAGCCGCTCCCTGAAACTCTGGAACCCGCCATATTTGAAATCAAAGAAGGCGACGAAACCGCGTCTCTGATCTTTGATTACTTCGAGTACGAGCGGGAAGCAGAAAAAATGTATCTCTCGCTGGTGCGCCACATTCACAGCCAGTTCGGCGCGGAGCGTGTAGAGGCGGGACGCTATCGGGTTCCCCTGCCCGAAGGGTTCGAAAAGCCCCTGCTGGTGCTGATTCACCACAGGGGCTTTTTGCGGGGCTTCGCCGCGCGTATCTCTGAAGAACAGGTGAAGCAGGGACGCGCGGAGATTATCTTGCCCAAACCCATGCGCGCACAGGTGCGTTTCGACGCGACGCAGGCAACGAATCTCAAGACCAACCTGCTCTATCAACTGGACGCCATTATTGACTATGGGGGTGAGGTTCCTTTTGGTCTCACACTGGAGGCAGGTTCTCTACCAAAGGGAGAGTCAAAAACCTTCGTGTGGGACGACCTGTATGGCGATATTACCGCGCGGATGGAAACGGACCCCCTCAGTGAGGATCAGAGCGAGTTTTTCTCCATCTCCAGGCGAGTCGCGCCTGCTGAGGGGGATTCGGAGCTGGTGCTGGCGTACACGCCGTCCAACCCCGAAGCGTTCAAAGGCGACCAGACTCACAAGGTACAGATCTACCGAGCCGATGGGACGCTTGCAAAAGGGGTGCCCTACCGCCTGACCGTGTACGATTCAGGGCGCACGCTGGTGATTGCTGAAGGCACGCTGGACGACGAGGGGCGAGCGACGCTCCCGAACCTGCGAGCAGATGTCTACTATCGGCTCGAAGTGGACGGCGAAGTCGTGGGCGGTTTTATGCTGGCAAAGCCAGAACATCGATACGGAACCTTCCGAATCCCGCCCCGTGTGGGCGAACCTGCGCCTGACCTGACGCTCACCGACCTGCGCACGGGCGACAAGTTCCGCCTCGCCGACCTCAAGGGCAAGTGGGTCTATATCGACTTCTGGGCGACATGGTGCGGTCCCTGCCGCGGCACGATAGAACAGATTGCCCAGGAGGGCGATCGGGTGGAGAAAGCGTTTGAGGGGAAGGTGGTGTTGCTCACTATCAGTATCGACGATTCGCAGGAGCCGATTAAGCCCTATCTGGAGAAGATGGGGGCGTGGGACAAAGCGCGCCACTGCTGGTCAGGCGCAGGCGGCTGGCGCAGCCCTGCGGGGCAGGCATTCGTGATACAGAGCATCCCCTTCGCGGTGCTGATAGACCCTTCGGGTAAAATCGCGTGGCGTGGGCATCCGAACACCTTCGGCTCGCTCGTTAATCAGATTGCGGGACATGTGAACCCCACCACGCCATGAGGGCGCATGGTATAATCCCCCAGCGCCGCGTGCGCTCGCCATAGCCCTATGATAAAGTATCTCGGCTCCAAGCGAAGCCTGATTGGCTGGATTGTGGACACGGCGCGCCAGATACACCAGTTTGCGCCCCTGCACACGGTTGTGGATTTGTTCTCCGGGAGCGCGCGGGCGGCGCACGCCTTCAAAGCAC
Source organism: uncultured Fimbriimonadales bacterium (assembly GCA_964595265.1). Taxonomy (GTDB): domain Bacteria; phylum Armatimonadota; class Fimbriimonadia; order Fimbriimonadales; family GBS-DC; genus LDYB01. Next base: position 872 of record CAZQPV010000214.1, on the reverse strand, counting down.
GCGGTTATTTCGTCTACGCCAACGACCATAACACCTACGCCTATGTGCTGGCGACCGCGCTCGTGGAAGCCAACCGCGACCGCTACCCGCCCGAAACCGTACAGCCCATTCTGGACGCGCTGATGCAACTGCCCCCCACGCGCGGCTGGTTCACCCGGCGCTACTGCGAAGAGGCGCGCTACTTTATGCCCGAAAACGGCGCCCGTATCGAAGCCATCCGCAACGCCATCGAACACTACACCGACCCGCACCTCAAAGCGATTCTGCTCACCAGCCTGATGCTCGCCGCCGATAGAGTGGACTCCACCACAGGCTTGCAGATGGCGTATCTCAAAGAGTGGGCGCCCCGCGCCTACAATCTCCTCACGCTCCGCTATCCACCCCTGCTACCCGGTGAGGGCCAAGCCTTTCAGGCGGACGCGCTGGAGCTGGCAGGGCAGTTAGAGGCAGACCTGTTCTACCTGGACCCGCCCTACAATCAGCACTCCTACCTGGCGAACTACCATGTGTGGGAGACGCTGGTGCTGTGGGACAACCCCGAAACTTACGGGGTGGCGCGGAAGCGTGTGGATGTAAAGTGCCGCAAGAGCGTGTTCAACTCGCGGGCGCAGGCGCGGGACGCGATGGCGCACCTGGTGCATTCGATTCGGGCGTCGCATTTGCTGGTGTCGTTCAACAATGAGGGCTATCTGACGCGCGAGGAGCTGGAGCAGATTCTGCGCGAGTGGGGCTATGTGGCCTGTTTTGAGCGCCCGTACCGTCGGTATGTGGGCGCGCTGATCGGCATCTACAATCCGCAGGGCAAGAAGGTGGGTCGGGTCTCCCATACGCGCAACAAGGAGATGCTTTTTGTCGCCACAAAATCGCGCGCG
>CAZQPV010000213.1:0-3106 GCA_964595265.1 uncultured Fimbriimonadales bacterium | reverse complement strand
GAAGCCTTGCCCGCCTGATTGCGGGACGCTTCTGACCAAATTAGACTCGAAAAACCCCGAAAACCGGACAGGGGGACAGCGAATTTGCCGCAATTTACCCCCAAATTTCGCGGAATTTGTCTAAACGCTTCAGCGGGTAAACTCATGAGCCATGAAAACACGACGGCATCTCATCTGGCTTTTGTGGGGGCTGGTGTTCGCCAGCTGCGCCCAGACACAGAATAGCACCCCAGCATACGACCCCGACCTGATCTTCGGTTATGACAAGAACCTCCCTCTGATGGCGCAGGAAAGCGTGGTGGAGGAGACCAACCAGTACACGGTCCATAAGGTGGTCTATCGGAGCGCGCGCGACCAGAAGGTTCCTGCCTTTTTGATTCTGCCCAAAAACCGCCCTGAAAACGAGAAGCTCCCGTGCGTGATTCTGATGCATGGGCTGGGCGGCGACAAGCGCATGTTCCAGATGATGTGGGGCATGCTGACACAGGCGGGGTTCGCCCTGTTCGCGATTGACGCCCAGTATCATGGCGAGCGCAAACCCGAAGAGAACATCCCCTTCTTCGGGATGTACCCCTATCGGACACGCGATGCTCTGATTCAAACGGTAATTGACCTGCGCCGCGCGATTGACTATTTGGAAACGCGCAAAGAGATAGACCCCCAGCGCATCGGCTACATCGGCGCCAGCATGGGGGGCATTCTGGGCGCGATTTTCGCAGGGGTGGACAGCCGCGTGCAGGCGCCCATCCTGCTGGTGGCAGGCGGCGACTGGAAAATCCTGATGGAGAAAAGCACGCTCTCCCTCTGGCGCGAAACAAGCAAAACCAATCCCGAGCTGGTTAAAAACGCGCTCAAGGTGATGGATGTGGTGGACCCTGTGCGCTGGGTGGGACGCATCAGCCCACGCCCCGTGCTGATGATTAACGGCGACGCCGATGATGTGGTGCCCGTTGAATCCAACAAGGCGCTCCACGCGGCAGCACAGGAACCCAAAACGATTGTCTGGTACAAAGGCGGACATGTGCCCCCGCCCGATCAGATTCCGACTGTGTTCATGCAGATTACCCAGTGGCTCAACCAGCACCTGAAGGGGCAGAAACAGAGCGCGCTCTGGTGGCGCGACTATCTGCCCCGCTTTTCGAGCTGGGGGGATGCCGCGCGCTGGCTCCGTGAGAACCGCCATCTAATTGCGGCGTTTGTGGAGGCGTTCCGTGCCAGTTTGAGTCGCTTCGCCCAGAGTTTCGCACCATGAAAGGGCTGATTTTAGCAGGAGGCAAGGGCACGCGCCTGCGCCCCATCACCTTCAGCATGGCGAAGCAACTCGTGCCTGTCGCCAACAAGCCTGTGCTGTTTTACGGGCTGGAGGCGCTGGCGGAGGCGGGCATCCGCGAGGTGGGCGTCATCGTGGGCGACACAGCGAAAGAGATCGAGCAGGCGGTTGGCGACGGCGCACGCTGGGGGCTGGAGATTACCTATATCCCACAACCAGAGCCGCTGGGGCTGGCGCACGCCGTGCTGACCGCCGAACCCTATCTGGGCACGACGCCCTTCCTGATGTATCTAGGCGATAACCTGCTCACAGGGGGCGTCAAAACTCTGGTGGAAGCGTTTGAGACGCGCCGCCCTAATGCCCTGATTTTGCTGGCGGAAGTGCCCAACCCCCAGGAGTTCGGTGTCGCCCAGCTGGAAGGCGAGCGCGTGGTGAAACTCATCGAGAAGCCCAAAGAGCCGCCCTCAAACCTCGCGCTGGTGGGTGTCTACCTGTTCGATTCGCACATTTTCGAGGCGGCGCGCGCTATCAAACCCTCGTGGCGCGGCGAACTGGAAATCACCGACGCCATTCAATACCTGATCGATCAGGGCTACACCGTGGAGTGGCAGAAAATCACAGGCTGGTGGAAGGACACGGGCAACCTCGAATCGCTTCTGGAGGCGAACCGGCTGGTGCTGGAAGAGCTGTCGCCGCGCATGCAGGGCACTCTGGAAGACACACAGGTGTTTGGACGGGTGTCGGTCGGCGCAGGGAGCGTGTTGCGCCGATGCGTGGTGCGCGGTCCGTCGATAATCGGCGCGGACTGCATGCTGGAAGAGTGCTACATCGGTCCGTTCACCTCCATCGGCGACGGGGTGCGCATGCGCGCCTGCGAGATTGAGTTCAGCATCGTGCTGGAGGGCAGCCAGATTGACTCGGTAGAGCCGCGCATCGAGGCGAGCCTGCTGGGCAAAAACACCGTCGTGCGCGGGGGTATGCGCCGTCCGCGAACCCTGCGCCTGATGCTGGGCGACAGCAGCTCGGTGGAGATGCCTTAGAAGTTGAAGCTCAGACCTGCGTCCAGCGAGTGGGCGCGATAGTTATACTGGCTATACTGCGGGTCGGCGTTCAACTGCTCGCGCAGGCGGTAGTTCAACACAAACGAGAGATTGCGCGAAAACCGATACTGATAGCCCACCAGAAACTCCACATCGCGTGAGGCGAGGTAGCCGCGCAACTCGTTGAAACGATAATCGGCGAACAGGCTGTGGTTGCGCCCCAAATCGTAGCTGATTCGCGCGGTGAAGCCATAAGGCTCCTGAAGGTAGCTGCCTGCGCCGCCCACGAACCCCTCGCCCAGCACGCTCTGCGTGGTCATGCGGTAGTAGTTCAGCGAGAGCTGCCACCGTCGGATGGGACCAATCTCCACGCCCACCGTGAGGTACTCGTTATTGGAGAAGCCCGACGCCGTGAGGAACTGCACTTCCTGTCGGCTCCAGTTAAGGTTAATCATCAGCCACTCGAAAGGGAGATAACTAACGCCTGCGGTCAGCACCTTCTGGGCGCTGTTGGTCTGGAAGTCGCCTGCAGAGCGCTGAACACTCCACTGCAGGTCGAAGGTGAGCAGGTCGTTGGGTCGCCACTGAACGCTCAGTTCATGACCTTTGCCGCGCACGCCGTAGTAGGTGTAGCCACTATAAAGGGGCGCACCTGACGAGAAGCCATTGCCGTTGTAGCCGACGCCCCAGGGGTTCTGGAAGCCTGTATTAAAACCGCCGCCCAGCTGGCGCGAGCGCGGGGTGAAAAAGTCGCTGCCCAGCGTGCCTGAATCGAGGTCGCTCCAGCGGTAGTTGA
>CAZQPV010000212.1:0-3144 GCA_964595265.1 uncultured Fimbriimonadales bacterium | reverse complement strand
AGGCTGATAAACTGCCCATAGACAAGGTAAAACCCCACACCGAAGCCTACTGGGAGCTCGTGCCTAACCATGCCGACTGGATGATGACGAACGCCCTCAAAGGGCACAACTGCGACAAGCTGCTGGAGCAGATTCTGAAGTATCTGCCCGAAGCGCCGCCCTACTTCCCCCCAGACCAGATTACCGACCAGCCTGAGCGTCTGTTCGCGGCAGAACTGATTCGCGAAAAGGTGTTGCTCAATACCCGTCAGGAGGTGCCGCACGGCGTTGGTGTCGCCATTGAACACTGGGAGGAGCGCCCCAACGGCGTGCTGTATATCGCGGCGACCATCTATGTAGAACGCGAAAACCACAAAGGGATTCTGATTGGCGAAAAGGGCAAGATGCTCAAAAAGATCGGTCAGCAGGCGCGACAGGAGCTGGAGCTGTGGCTGGGGCGCAAGATCTATCTGGAGCTGTGGGTCAAAGTGCGCGAGAACTGGCGCAACAACCCTGCCTTCTTCCAGCAACTGGAAAGTTAGTGGGGTATAATCCCTGCAGATGAAGCGCCTGCTTATACTGGGTTCCACAGGCTCCATCGGACAGCAGACCCTCGATGTGGTGCGTCGTCTGCCCGAACGCTTTCAGGTGGTGGGACTGGCAGCGCATAACAATCTCGCCCTGTTGCTGGAGCAGGCGGACGCTTTTGGCGCTTCGCTGCTGGGGCTGCTGCGCGAGGACGCCCCAGAGCAAGTGGCAACTCCTCAGGGAAAACAGTTCCTCGTCTACAGGGGGGTACAGGGTCTGTGCGATATGGTACGCAGGTCCGAGGCGGATATTGTGGTGGTGGCGCTGGCGGGCATGCTTGCGCTGCTGCCGACGCTAACCGCACTGGAGCATGGCATAACCGTCGCGCTCTCCACCAAAGAGGTGCTGGTGGGCGGCGGCGCGATTGTAATGGAGACCGCCCGCCGCACGGGCGCGCCCATCATCCCCATCGATAGCGAGCACTCAGGCGCGTGGCAAGCCATGCAGGGCGCCGAACCCCATCAAATCGCACGCCTCCTCCTCACTGCTTCCGGGGGACCGTTTCTGAAGCGTCCCCTTGAAACCTTTGACCAGATTACCGTGCAGGAAGCGCTCCAGCACCCTAACTGGAACATGGGCGCCAAAATCACGGTCGATTCGGCAACGATGATGAACAAGGGGCTGGAAGTCATCGAAGCCCAGTGGCTCTTTGATCTGCCGCTGGAGAAGATTGAGGTGCTGATTCACCCCCAGAGCATTGTGCATGCGCTGGTGGAGTTTGTGGACGGCTCGGTGATTGCGCAGTTGAGCGTGCCCGATATGCGCCTGCCGATTCAGTATGCCCTGCTCTACCCGGAGCGCGTGGACACGGAACTCCCCCGCCTCGATTTGCGTACAGTCTCACAGTTGACTTTTGAGGCGCCCGAAATGGAGCGGTTTCCGTGTCTGAGGCTGGCATACGAAGCGGCGCGAACGGGGGGGACGATGCCCACCGTGCTGAACGCCGCGAATGAGGTGGCGGTGCGCCTGTTCCTGCAGGAGCAGATTCCGTTCACAGCAATCGCCCGGTTCGTGGAACAAACGATGCAGGCACACACGCCCCAGAAGCCGACTCTGGAGGCGATTCTGGAGGCGGACCGATGGGCGCGGGAATATGTGAGTACGCTGGCGGAACGCCGCCTGTTCACATCGGGAGGCTTCGCATGATAAACATAGACACACTGATTGTAGGGCTGTATCTGGTTGGAATCTTCACCGCGCTGGTGGTCGCCCACGAATGGGGGCACATGTGGGTCGCAAAGCGGTTCGGCATGCGCGTGGAGGAGTTCTCGGTGGGCATCGGTCCCCTGCTGGCACAGCTGTGGCGCGACCGCACGGGCACAGTCTACACCATCCGCTGGCTGCCGCTGGGCGGGTTCGTGCGGATCGCAGGCATGATGCCCGATGAAGAAGCCGTCCCGGGCAGTTTCCAGTCCAAACCCCTGCATGCACGCTTTTTGACTGTGCTGGCAGGACCCGTCGCCAGCGTGCTATTCGGGTTTATCCTGCTGGTGATAATTGGCTTGACCGCAGGGCTGCCCACGGGCGAGCCGACGCCCCAGGTGCGCTTCGTTCAGCCCGACAGTCCTGCCCAGCAGGCAGGCATCCATATCGGCGATGTGCTGTTAGCGATCGATGGCAAGCCGGTGAAGACAATAGAAGATGCCTCCAAATCGATTCGTGCCAGTGCCAACAAACCCATTACGCTCACTTTGCGCCGTGGGGGCGAGATTCTCACCCTGACCGTAACGCCGCGCCTTGAGGAAGAGCGCGACGAAAAGGGGAATCTCCAGAAGATTGGGCGAATCGGCGTTGTCTGGCGCATGGAGCGTCGCCCAGAGCCGCTGGGCGTGGTGATTGGGCACGCGGCGCGCCTTTCTGTGGCGCTTGTGGTCGGGATTGCCGACAGCCTGTATCGCTTAGTTTCGGGGAAAGGCAACATTCACGAGGTGGGCAGTATCATTTCCATCGCGAGCGCCACCAGCGCGGCGGCGCAGCTGGGCTTTGTGGAGGTCGCCGACTTCGCCGCGATGTTCAGCATCATGCTGGGCGTGGTGAACCTGTTGCCCATCCCGATTCTGGACGGGGGCTACTTGCTCATCTTCACGATTGAAGCGTTGCGTCGGCGCAAGCTCAGCCCCGAAGCGATGGCGCGCGTGCAAATCGCCGGGCTGGTGATTGTGCTGGCTATCTTCATCACGGTCTTTTCGCTGGATATTTATAAGTTGCTCACGGGGAAGCTGATCCGTTAGAGCGTGCGCGTTACCTTCTGCAGTCCGCGTGGCTGGTCAGGGTTCAGGTCGCGTGCCAGCGCCAGATGATACGCAAACAGTTGCCCCAGCACCGCATACACAATCGGCGATACCGTTTCCGACACCGCGATGGGCACTTCAATCGGGGTGCGCGCCAGCCTCAGAATTTCGGGTTGATGGGCAAAGGTGATGGTCTCAGCGCCCCCTTCGCGCAGCTTGTGGGCGCTCTCCAGCACAGTGGGGTAGGTCGCCCCGTCGGGCGCAAACAGCAGGCAGGGGAAGCCTGGCTCAATCAGCGCGAACGGACCGTGCATAAAGTCAGCGACGGAGTAGGGCTTGCACAGCA
>CAZQPV010000211.1:0-3148 GCA_964595265.1 uncultured Fimbriimonadales bacterium | reverse complement strand
AGATGCACGCCCCGAAAGCGCAGATGGGGGTAGTCCACAATCTGCACAGGAAGCGCTTGCAGGGCGTTTTCTGTTGGCTGGAGCCACTGAATCAGCGTCTGCACTCCGTAAAACGCTCCCTCTGCGCCGTTGCCCACGATGGTGATACCCGTAGGTTCCACACGCAGGCTGTAGGCGCCCGGCTGAGCGGGCACGGGGTAGCGCCGCTGGAGCGCAGGGCTACCCCCAATAAAAATAGTGTTGGGCTGGGGACTGGAAGCAATCTGCACGCTTGCGTGCATTCCATATCGCGCCAGTTCGCGCTGGAGCGCGTCGGCGCATGGGCGATAGGCGTCTGCCTCCATCAGAATCCGCACGGGACGCGCGGCAGGCATCCGAAACGGCTCGCCCTGACGCCACCACATTACCTTGGGGGGCGGAATCAAAAGCGGCGCTTCGGGCGTCGGCTTCCAGCGTTCGGGAGTGTCTTCTACGATTGGTATGCTCGCTTCCACCGTGCGTTCTGCGCCGGGCAGGGGTTTCGCCTCAATCTTCAGAGTGCAGCGCAGGGTGAGCGTTTTGCCCTTTGATAGGGGCGCCGCCAGCACGCCCAGCCAGAGCGAAGGAATCTCCTGCGACCACGCCCGATTTGGGTTACCGCGCCCATCCAGCACAACAAACGGCGTGTTGGCATCTGCCTGAATCTCAAGCCGCGCCAGCCGCGAGTCCACCACCAGTTTTTTGCCCTGAAAGAGGATATCTCCTTCGCGTGTGACAGGTTTGGAGGTGATTTGCCCCGTCGCCAGTTCGCCCTCGCCTGCCAGCGTCGCACCCTGAAGCAGGTCGGTTTTCCAGAGACCGATGCACCATTCGGCAATCGCGGGCGTTTCGCGGTTCCAGCGAATTTCAAGACTCCACTCCAGCGTCTGAGGGTCCTTGAGCTGTAGCCTTTCCGTTGCCTCTTCTCGTTCGCCAAGCGCGTGAAAAGCAAAGAGTTGCCCGTAGTTATACGCAGCACGCGGTGGCGTTCCGTTGGAAGAGTAGTAGCCCGCTGACCAGTCGGGCTTGGCAATCTGGAGCGAGGAGGCGTAGCCGACCAGCGCGCCCCGAAGGCGCAACTCCACACCCTGTCCCGCCCGATAGCGCACGGACCAGCCAGAACCCTCCAGAACGAGGGGGCGCTCCTGTTGTGCAGACGCGAACGCCATCGTCCAGACCCAACACAGCACGAGAAGGTATCGCACGGAGGTGGTGATTCGACGAGGGGCGTGAACTTCCTACAGTTCGCGGCGTCCGCTGAGCGCGTAGCCGAGTGTCGCGCTATCGGCGTAGTCCAGTTCGCCCCCGACGGGCATGCCGTAGGCGATTCGGGTTACGCGCACGCCCAGCGGCTTAATCAGCCGCGCAAGGTAGAGCGCGGTGGCGTCGCCCTCCACGGTGGGCGGCGTGGCGAGAATCACCTCCTGCGGAGGCTCACGCTTGACGCGCTCCACCAGCTCGCGAATCTTGAGGTCTTCGGGCTGCACCCCATCAGCAGGCGAGATGAGCCCCTGCAATACATGGTACAACCCCCGATACTGGTCCAGCCGTTCCAGCGAGACCACATCGCGCGGTTCTGCCACCACGCAGAGGGTGGAGCGGTCGCGCACGGGGTCCTGACAGATTTCGCACAGGGGTTGCTCACTCAGGAAAAAGCACTGTTCGCAGAGTCGCGTGGCGCGGCGGGCGTTCAGGAGCGCTTCGGCGAGCCGCTCGACTTCCTCTTCAGGGCGGCGGAGCAAGTAAAGCGCGAGCCGCTGCGCCGAGCGCGGTCCAATCGTGGGCAGCCGCTCCAGCTGCGCAATTAACTGACGAAGCGAAGGTGGAAAGACCATCCCCTCAGAACGGCAATCCCAGGTCGCCCAGTCCGCCCAACCCGCCTGTGAGCTTCTGCATCCGCTCGGCGCGAATGTTTTCCGCCTGATTCTGCGCCTCGCGCACCGCGCTCACCACGAGGTCCTGAAGCATCTCCGGGTCGCTGGGGTCAATCGCTTCAGGCGCGATTTCCAGGCTGATCAGCAGCCCCTTGCCGTTGACCGTGGCTTTGACCACGCCGCCGCCCGCACTGGCTTGCACCTGCAGCGCGTCCATTTCTTCTTCAAATCGTTGCGCCTCTTCCATCATCTTTTGCGCCTGCTCCATCAGCTGGCGCATCTGTCCACCCGGGATTTTGGGCAATTTCATCGCTTGTATGCCTCCAGAGGATATTGTACCCTCTGAGAACTCCCGAACGGGGCAGGGATTCAGCTCAAACTGGACGAATCAGAGAGCTATGGCGCGTCCGACGATTGCATGGATGCCCGTGCGCCATCTGCACGCGATTGTGGAGGGACGCATGGCGGTAGAGGCGTGGCTGGAGCAGGCGCCTGCTTTCGGGTTGCAGGCGGTGGAGATTTATCACGGCTTTCTCAGCGAGCAGAACCTGCCCTCGGTGAAGCGCACGCTGGAGCGGCTGGGGCTGCAGGTGAGCCAGATTACCTGCGCGCCCGACTTCACGAACCCCGACCCTGATGTGCGTCGGCGCGAGCAGGAACAGATGCGCCAGCGCGTGGAATGGGCGCGGGCGCTCGGCGCGAACGCCGTGCGCACCACCGCCGGCATGCTCCACCCTGAACTCTCCGAAGAGGACGGCATCCGCTACGCCGTTGAGGAGATGGTCAAACTCGCCGAATACGCTGTGCCGCTCGGCGTCTACCCCTGCTACGAGAACCACTATCGCGACCGACGCTGGGATATGCCCGACTTCTCCTTTGAGGCAGAGCGCTTCCTGAAGATTTTCGAGCAGATTGAGCCGACCGAAGTGCGGGTGAACTGTGACTTCGCCAACCCCTTGATGACGGGCGCGGACCCGGTGGCGCTGCTGAAGCGCGTGGTGCATAAGGTTCACCATGTGCATGCGGGCGACCGGCGTGCGGGCGAGTATCAGCATTGTGTGCTGGGTGAGGGGCAGGTTCCTTTTCGTGAACTGCTCACAATCTTGCGTGAACACGGCTACACGGGCTATCTGAGTATTGAGGACGGTCAGGCGGAGGGCGACGAGGGCTTTCAGCGCTCGCTGGCGTTCCTCAGGCGCGAAATAGAGGCGGTGTGGGGTTAGAAGCCAACCTGTGCTATAATTCCCTTTGAAGCG
>CAZQPV010000210.1:0-3168 GCA_964595265.1 uncultured Fimbriimonadales bacterium | reverse complement strand
GCGCTGGCGTCAGCCACCAGCAAAATCAAGTCCGCCTGCAGGATCGCTTTTCGCGTGCGCTCCATGCCCAGCTGCTCTACCACATCGGCGCTCTCGCGCAGTCCCGCCGTGTCCGCCACCACGAACAGAACGCCCTTAATCTGGAAACTCTCCTCAATCACATCGCGCGTGGTGCCGGGGATGGGCGTAACAATCGCGCGTTCTTCTCCCAGTAGCGCGTTCAGCAGCGAGGACTTGCCGACATTCGGGCGTCCCACAATCGCCACGCGCACACCTTCGCGAATCAGCCTGCCTCGGTGCGCCTGCGCCAGCATCGTATCCAGCTGTTGAACCAGCGCATCTATCTGCGGAATCAGACTGAGGGGGTTCAGCTCGCCAATCTCCCCTGAGAAATCAATATGCGCTTCTACGGCTGCCAGCAGTCCCAGCAGGCTTTCAGCGAGCGCATGCACCTCTCTGGAGAGTCTGCCCTCGTGGAGGGCTAAGGCGGCACGGTGCTGGGCGTCCGTGCGGGCGCGAATCAGGTCGGCGACTGCCTCTGCCTGCGCTAAGTCCAGCTTGCCGTTCAGGAACGCGCGCTGGGTGAACTCGCCTGGCTCGGCAGGGCGCGCCCCCTCGCGCCACACCACCTCCAGCACTCGCTGCAACAGATACGGGCTGCCATGACAGCTGAACTCCACCACATCCTCGCCCGTGTAGCTGTGCGGCGCCCGATAGGGCAAGAGCAGACATCTGTCCAGAATCTCGCCCGTAGCGGGGTCGTAAAGTGTGCCGAAATAAATCCGATGGCTCTCAAAGGGCGGCGCGTTGCGAGCGCGAAAGATACGCTCGGCTATCGGGAACGCCCCCGACCCGCTGACACGCACGATCCCAATCCCTCCTTCACCGGGCGGTGTGGCGATGCTCGCGATGGTGTCGGTATTGCTGGTCAGACTCATCCCACACAAAAGGATACCCCTTGCTCAAAACCCGAAGGTACACTCTATCGGCATGCGCGAAAAACTGGTGCTGGCGATTGATCTGGGTACATCGGCAGTCAAAGTGGCGCTGGTCTCCGCCGAAAGCGCGCTGGTGGCGTGGACAGCGGAGCCGCACACCGTTTCGCTGCTGCCCGACGGCGGCGCGGAGCAGAACCCCCACGCATGGTTTGAGACGCTCACCCGCGCCATCCATCGACTATGGCAGGAGCATCCCGTTCCCCCAGAACAGATTGGTGCGATTGCCTGCACCGCCCAGTGGTCGGGAACCGTCGCGGTAGATACGGGGGGCAACCCTCTGCGCCCGGCGATTATCTGGCTGGACACGCGCGGCGCGCCCCATGTGCGCGAGCTGATTGGCGGTTTCCCCAGCTTTGAGGGCTATCACCTCGGCAAGCTGTGGACCTGGATCAGGCTCACGGGCGGTGCGCCAGGCAAGTCAGGCAAAGACCCGATTGCCCATATCCTCTACCTCAAGCACGCCGAGCCAGAAACCTTCCGCGCCGCCGCCTGCTTTCTGGAGCCGAAAGATTATCTGAACCTGCGCCTTACAGGGCGCTGTGCCAGCACTTATGAAGCCATCACGCTCCACTGGCTCACCGATAATCGCCACCTCGCGCGCGTGGACTATCACCCCACCCTGCTCCGCTGGGCGGGCATCCCCCGCGAGAAGTTGCCGCCGCTGGTTTCCAGCACAACGGTGCTGGGGGGTCTCGTGCCCGCCGTCGCACGGGAGTGGGGGCTGCCAGAGGGGATTCCTGTGGTGGCGGGCACGCCCGATTTGCACGCCTCCGCGATTGGCTCTGGCGGCGTGCGCGATTTTGAAGCCCACATGGCGCTCAGCACCTCCGCGTGGATCAGCTGCCATGTGCCGTTCAAGCGCACGGACATCTTTCACAACCTCGCGACACTGCCTTCGGGCATCCCCGAACGCTACTTTATCGCCGACGAGCAGGAGACCGCAGGCGCAAGTCTGGATTTCTTGCGCGACAGGCTCTTCTTCCCCGACGGGGCGCCCCCCGACGCCTACCGCCAGATGGATTCGTGGGCGAGCGCGATACCCCCTGGCAGCGAGGGGTTGATGTTCGCGCCGTGGCTCTTCGGCGAACGCACGCCTGTGGAGAACCCGCATGTGCGGGGCGGCTTCTACGGGGTGTCGCTAAACCATCATCGAGGGCATTTCGTGCGGGCGGTACTGGAGGGCGTGGCGCTGAACGCGAAGTGGCTCCTGCGCTATGTGGAGCGCCTTGCGGGGCGTCGGCTGGAGCCGATACGCCTGATTGGGGGCGGGGCGCACTCCCCGCTCTGGTGCCAGATTATCGCCTCCGCGCTGAACCGCGAGGTGTGGCAGATGGCGCAACCTCAGTTCGCGACAGTGCGGGGCGTGGCGATGCTCGCCAGCATCGCGCTCGGCTGGAACCGCTGGGAAACCGTCGCGGAAAAAATCCCCCGACAGGCAGTTTTCAAGCCAGTTCCCGAAGACGCTCACCTGTACGAGAGGCTCTTTCGTGAGTTGTTAGCGCACTATCGGCACGCGCGGAAGCATTCGCCTCTTAGCCGCTAACCCCCTGCTCATCTGGAGTGCGGAAGCGCGGCTTCCGCACTCCAGAGGTGTTGCATTTTTCCGCAAATTTTGTGCATTCGCGTCGTCTCGGTGTATAGTAAACGCATGGAGGTCAAAACGATGCAACGCACGCTTTGGCTTGGATTTGTTTTCGCGCTGGCATTTACACTCGCCAGCCCTGTTATGGCGCAACCGTTCACCTATCAGGGCGTCCTCAAACAGAACGGACAGCCCGTGAACGGCACGCTCAGTATGAGTTTCAAACTCTTCACCGCGCTCACAGGTGGCTCCCAGGTAGGGAGCACGATTACCCAGAATGTGGCTGTGCAGAACGGGCTGTTTACGGTGCAGCTGGACTTCGGCGCTGTGTGGGACGGCTCGGATCGCTATCTGGAGATTAGCGTCGGCTCCACTGTGCTTTCGCCCCGTGTGAAAATCAATCCGACGCCGTATGCCAGCACCGCCTTCTTCGCCCAGCGTCCGTGGCAGACTTCGGGGAGCAACATCGTCTACAACACCGGCAATGTCGGGATTGGCACAAGTAGCCCTTCTGTGCGCCTGTCGCTGGGGAGCGACAACGCCAACACCAAGCTTGCGATCTGGGACGGGGGCGCGTCGGGCGTGATG
>CAZQPV010000209.1:0-3196 GCA_964595265.1 uncultured Fimbriimonadales bacterium | reverse complement strand
CGCGGCAGTCTTGGCCTTGGGTTTCTCGGTGGGAGCGGCCGCTTCGGCCCCGGCCTGCCTCGCGTGAGCGACGGCTCGCTGGTTCATCTTTTCCCCCATAGTAGGGGTGCTATACAATTCTCCCCCGATGGACAACTCCTGGCAACGGGCAGCAGCCAGCAAGTGGGAGCCGTCAATATATGGCGCGTGGGGAACGGCAGTCTGGAGCGTACTCTCGTAGGGCACCCGACCTGGGTTAGCTCGGTAGCGTTCTCACCAGACGGTCAATTTCTGGCGAGCGGAGACCTCGACGGAGCGATAAAGCTCTGGCACTTGAGCAACGGCGCCGTGAGACGCACGCTCACTGGACACTCCAGCGCCGTACGTTCTGTGCTGTTCTCACCCGATGGCAGGTATCTCGCCAGCTTCAGTTTGGGAGAAGATTATGTGCGCATCTGGAATGTCAACACAGGGACCACACTCCACTTTCTGCAACGAGGTCATGGCGCAGTCACTTCGATTGCCTTTTCGCCAGATGGTGCGTTTTTGGTGAGTGCGGGGGGTTCGGAATCCTGCAGTGGCGCGTCGCCAACGGTGCTTTTGAATGCACACTCAGCAAGCACACCTCGCGCGTTACTTCTGTGGCGTTCTCCCCCGACGGGCAGTACTTGGCAAGCGCCGACGAGGACAATAAACTATGGATATGGAATACAAGTGACGGCACGCCCGCGCGTCTGATCGAGCCACCAATGTATTATATCTTCTCCTCAGTCGCGTTCTCGCCTGATGGGCAGTATCTGGCGGCAGGGCAATCAGGCACCACTGAGATTGGATTGTGGCGCGTTTCTGACGGCTCCCTCGTCCGAACCTTTCGCGATGGAGGGCCCCCTGTCACTTTCACGCCAGATGGTCAGTATGTGGTCAGCGCAGGGCTCTGGACCAACGCCATAGGTTTTTGGCGCGTCCATGATGGCATCTTGGCGCGCTCGTTCGTGGGGCACACGGCTCGAGTTTCGTCCCTGGCGATTTCCCCAGACGGGCTCTATCTGGCAAGTGCCAGCGAATTTCCCGAAAACGCGGTCAGGCTCTGGCGTCTCAGCGACGGCACCCCAATCCACATTCTCACAGGGCACACCGATAGCGTCAACTGCGTGGTATTTTCTCCTGATGGAAATTACTTAGCCACTGGCAGTAACGACAAAACAGTCAAGCTGTGGCGAACCTCGGATGGTAGCCTTGTCTACACGCTTTCAGGGTTCGCCAGAGAGGTCGTTGCCGTGGCATTTTCGCCTGATGGGCAACATCTGGCAACGGGCGAAAACGACTTTTTCGGTTCGCCCCGGCTCAAGATATGGCATGTGGCAAGCAGCACCCTTGTAGCGACCTACGAGCAAGAAGCCGAGACAGGGGTTCTCAGTATTCAATTCTCACCAGACGGACGCTATATGGCATATGGGCGCAGCGACGCAACAGTGGTCATGGCACGCAACCCGTTCTGGCCTGATGTCAACGGCGACGGCTGCGTGGATGCCGCCGATCTGCTCGCAATCCTGTTCGCCTTCGGGCAAACGGGCACGCGCTCCGAAGATGTGAACATGGACGGCGTGGTGGACGGCACCGATTTGCTGAGTGTGCTGTTCCACTTCGGCAGTGGATGTTAGGGGCGACCCCACCAACAGCCTGGTTGTAAGGATGTTCGCCCCACTAGGCTGGAACGCTCAGTATGCGGCGTCCTCTCCCAAATGGACGCGGTTACCAAGCCCCACTTCTCGGATTTCCCGTACTTTGTAAGGGAGCGGCTTAAGGTTTCGCTCTATGAAGCTCTCTTTCCCACCCCTGGGAAGGCACATTCCAAAATATTGTGGAGTCGCGAATTGGCTCCACTACCGATTGGAAAAATCAAGCAAAAGCGCGTAAAAACCCAGAAAAACTCGCGATTGCGCGAAAGAGTCTCATCAAAGTGTGATATGGCTGTTTTTTAGCTTTCAAACGCTTCTGAAATGCTGGGAGCAATTGCAGGATTCGGGAAGAGGATGTGCTATCCTATATGCCACCCTCTGGCGAGAGCAGGGAGGCAGTATGCGACGCAAGGACGAGAGTATAGACCAGTTGCGGCTTGGGGAGAGTCTCGATAGCGCCCGATTGCGCCGTGCGTGGCGCGAGGCGCTGCGCCAGCTGCTCCCCAAAGCTTCGGTTACCAGCCGTCGGTTCCTCGAGGCAATTGAGCCAGTCGGGATCCAGGACGACTGCGTTACCTTGCGTCTGGATAGTGCGTTCGGCAGGCAGTGGGTGGCGCATCACCACCGTCATGAGATTAATGTTTTGTTGAGTGAATTTCTGGGGCGTGAGGTGCGTGTGGAGCTGGTGGGCGAGGAAGCGAACTGCACCCTCGCCTCGATGGAAGAGGTTGCTGTCGCCATGCCCGCGGCGACTGTCGCGGCGCCTTCAGCGCCCCCATTGCCCGCTCCGCAGTTCAACCCCCAGCTCACCTTTGAGACGCTGATTGTGGGACAGAGCAACCGCCTTGCTGTTGCCGCAGGTCAGGCGGTGGTCGAAGCGCCTGGCAAGCGCTATAATCCCCTGTTTCTTTATGGCGCGCCAGGATTGGGTAAAACCCATCTCCTGCACGCGATTGGGCAGGCGTTCCTCTTGCGCTACGCAGGGGCGCGCGTGGTCTACATGAGCGCGGAAGCGTTTGTGCGCGACTATGTGCAGGCAATCCGCAACGGATGCATCGATGAGTTCCGCGCACGCTACCGAAGTGTAGACCTCTGGTTGATGGACGATGTGCAGTTCCTTGCAGGCAAGGAGCGCTCGCAGGAAGAGTTCTTCGACCTTTATAACACCCTCTACAGCGCAGGGCGCGCGCTGGTGATGTCCAGCGATAAACCCCCTCGCGATTTGAACGGCATCGAGGAGCGCCTGCGTTCTCGATTCGAGCAGGGCTTGTGCGCCGATATCGCCCCGCCCGACTATGAGATGCGCATCGCCATTCTCTGCACCAAAGCGGAGCGGGAAGGGGTCGCCCTGCCGATTGAGGTCGCCGAGTATATCGCTGATAAAGTTCACTCGAATGTACGCGCTCTGGAAGGCGTGCTGACCCGCCTGATTGCCCACAGCTCGCTCTATGAAACGCCCATCAGTCTGGAGCTGGCTCGCGAGGCGCTCCGCGACTACCTCATCGACGCGTCGCCGTCCCCTCCCCTAACTCTTGCCA
>CAZQPV010000208.1:0-3221 GCA_964595265.1 uncultured Fimbriimonadales bacterium | reverse complement strand
GTAATCTTGACCGAGTTGCGCAGGTAGTTGAACTGGCGCAGAATCCCATCGCGCACAAGGAACGGCTTGCTGTAGGGGTAGTTTCGGGTGTAGGTGTAGGCATCGTATATCCAGAGGATTTCGCCCTCCGCCACCACCGGGTAAGCGTCTTCGTCAAACAGCAGGAAGGGGAACATGGCACGCACGCGCTCCTGAATCGAGCGGCGCCACAGGAGGCGCGATTCGGGGTTCAGGTCGCGCGTGAGTAAAATGTTGCGATCCTGCAAGCGGATGGCGAACAACAGGCGCGTTAGCAAACCGCCAATCGGGATGCCCCCATCCCCTGCATAGGTGGTGTAGACATTCTCTTCACTGCTCCCCTCTCCTGTGAGCATTGGGTAATCCAGCTCTTTGAGGTTGGAGCGCACAATCGCGTAGTCGGTCGTGTTCTCGCCGAAGTAGACCGCAGGGTTTTTGAGCGGGATGGCTTCGGGCGTGGTGGGGGGCAGGTCGCGCATCCACAGCACGGGTTGACCTTCGGGCGTGGCTTCGTTCACGGGGCTCATCACCATGCCGTAGCCGTGCGTGTAGAGCAGGTGCAGGTTCTGCCAGCGTTTCGCCGGCGCAGGCAGTCCGTCCAGATTTAGCTCGCGCACCGAGAGCAGCACCTGGCGCGGCGTGCCGTTTATCATGTAGCGGTCTACATCGATGTCCACAAACTGGTAGTAGGGTTTGAGCGCCTGCAGGCTATTGTAGACCTGCCCCAGCGGGCGGTAGTCCCACAGGCGCAGGTTCGCCAGCGTGCCCTCTGCGCCTTTGAGGTCATCGGGGGTCAGATTGGAGCGCACATTCATCACGCGCACGGTGATTTTGTCCAGTCCGTAGGCGCGGCGCGTCGCCTCCAGATGGTGCTGGATATACTTACTCTCGCGATCCAGCTGGTTTGGCACGACCACAAACTGCTGAATAGATGAGGGATAAATCAGGCTCGCCCCCACCCAGAATAGCATCACGATAGCGAACCCCCCAATCGGCAAGAGCAGCCCCGCACCAGGGCGCAGGCTAATCAGACAGAGCAACGCCACGCCCAGTAACCCGAACACGGTGATATTCAGAATCGGCAAGGTGGCGTGAATATCGGTGTAGCCCGCCCCGAAAAACTGGTCATGCTCCGAGAAAACGAGGTCGTAGCGCATCAGCCACAGATACCACGCAAACGACAGCAGAAACAGCGTCGCCAAAATCAGCAGATGCGGCTTCACGGAAGGCAAAAAGGTGGGCATCCCGCCCAGCCAGCCCAGCGCCCGGTTGAAATAGTAAAACGCGCCTACACCCACCAGCACAATCAGCAAACAAAACACCAGCAACCCCGCCAGAAACGACAAAAATGGCAACCGAAACACATAAAAGCCGATATCCAGATTAAACAGGGGGTCTTTGGTGCCGAAGGTTTGCGCATGCTGAAACAGCAGCAGGTCGTTCCAGTAGGCGGTCGCCGACGCGCCCACGAACAGCGAAAAGACCAGCGTGCCCAGCACCAGCAGATAGAAAGTGCCCCGCCGCACCGCGCGCGTAATACGAATAATCCGCCCGCCCCGCAATACCAGCTCTGGCTCCTCTACCGAACCTGCAATCTTGTTCGCAATCCACAGGTTCACAAAGGCGAACACGAAAAACCCCGCTCCCACCAGCCCGAACAGCGTCCACTTCAATCCGAGCTGTTTACTGAACAGCTGGGGGTAGCCCACATCGTGCGTGAACCAGAGGTAGTTAGTATAGATATTGACCAGGGTTCCCCCAAACATCAACACCAAGAGCGCGGCAATCGCCAGCGCTACCGTGAGTTTCTGGCGCGTCTCCAGCATAATGGGGATTATACCTGCTACAAGCTATTCTTCACTGAGGGGTTGAAGGCGGGCAATCACCTGACCGTACTCGACGGGCTGCCCGTTCTCTATGACCCACTCCTGTAGAACGCCAGGCACGGGTGCGCTCACCTCGTTGGGGATGCCCAGCACCTCAATCGTGGCAAGTGTTTCGCCTCGCTCCACGCGCTTACCGACCTCTATGGGAGCCAGAGTACAGTAGCCCACCAGGTGCGAGCGCACTTCCAGGATTGCAGGGGGCGTCCAGCGGCTCTCTTCAGGCTCGTCTGCAGGGGATGTTTCGGTGGGGAACCCCGTCATGAACAGCGGCGGCATCGTTTCAGCCTCGTGAGGCAGTGTGGGCGTGGGGGCGCGGCGCAGTTGCACTCGCGCGTCGTCAACCTCAATCTCCAGTCGGGTCAGCCCGCGTTGCGCCATCAATTGCGCCAGCTCTTCCACCTGCTCCAGCCACTCGTTCATGGTGGGAGATATTGTACCTGCTCCTCAAAAGTAACAAGCCCCGAAGTTGGTTCCCTTCGGGGCACGAAAAATGCACCTTTCGCAGTGTCGCCCAAGCCTAATCTTCACTGATTATGCCTTGCGGCGTCGCAAAACCAAGCCACCAAGCCCCACCGCGAGCGCCAGCAGGCTGGCAGGTTCTGGAACCCAGTCCTGTTCCACCAGGAGCAGAGAAGCCGTGGAAGTGCCTGGCGCAGGTGCACCATCAATATGGAGAATGAAGGTTTCAATCACCAGCAGGTTACTGCAAGTATTCGCCAGGGGAAAGAACTGGTTGAGTGTATGCAACCCGTCGAAACCACCTGCGTAGCCATCCCCACTGAACACCCCACTTTGAGCAAATAGCACCTCGCTGGTGTCGATGCACACCACTTTCTTGGTCCAGATAATCTGCCCGAAGTCCTGAACGAACGCCGAGACAACGAAGTTGAACCCTGTCAGGTCGCCCTTGCCCGGACGTGTGCTGATGGTATACTGGGCATTGAAAGTGCCGCCTGTGAAGGTAGTGCCATCTCCAACCAGAATGGGGTTCGGGTTGCCCAGAGCGGTTGTGAAGGTAATCTGGGGTAAGGTGTTCACTGTGACCATGAACGGGGCCAACGCAGGCGCATTGTTGTTCACCACGACAGGTACCTGGGTCGTGGTCGAGCCAGGACCAGGCGAGAAAAGCAGCCCGTAACTGGAGATAATGTTCACATCCCAGCCCGAGGCGAGCGCTTGCCCCGCCACAACAACCGCGAACATAAACGCTGTAAGCCTTAAGCCTTTCATCACGCGATACCTCCTTGAGTGAGTTGCTTTCAGAAGCCTTGCCCGCCTGATTGCGGGACGCTTCTGACCAAATTAGACTCGAAAAAC
>CAZQPV010000207.1:872-3226 GCA_964595265.1 uncultured Fimbriimonadales bacterium | reverse complement strand
ATGGAGTAGCTGTCGTAGCGATAGAAGCAGACTTCGGGGCTGCTGGGGTCTGCAGGGTTCAGGCGAGCATTCTGCCCTGCCAGCGCGTGCCCTTGCGGGTACACCGCGCGCGTAATCAGGCGTTTGTCGTCTACAGGGTTGTTAGGACAGAGGAAAATCTCATCATTTTTCAGGTAGGAGCCGAGCGGTTTCGGCGCCAAATTAAACGGAACCGCCGCCTGCTGGTTGCAAGTCAGCGCGCCACTGGCGTCGACAGCATACGCACCCAACACCGGAGGGTACGCGCGGTAGTCGTCCTTATAGTTCTGGAGCGCCACATAAATCTGGCTGAGATTCGAAATGCATCGACCGCGGCGTGCATTTTCCCGAACGGTGCCCGCGATTGGGAAAATAATCGCCGCCAGAATCGCGATTATCGCGATCACCGTCAGCAATTCAACCAGCGTAAAGCCTGTTTTTCTCATCGTCATCGTTGCCCCCTGTTCGCCTCTGGGTCTTCGACAGAGGCGGGTTTCCAAAGGTTCCCGAATATTATCGCACATCGGGCGCAGGAGGCTTATTCTCCTGCAGCGCGCCGTTTCCTGCCATTTTTCTCTATCGAACGGTTAAGACCTGCCCTGCGGGCGAAAGGTTCCAGCGCACGAGCAGGGTGTCGCGCTCGCGCTGGGTATTCACAGGCAGGGGGTTGCCCAGTGTATCGGTGAGCGTTACCTGCCCCTTCAACCCGCGGATAGCTATTCGCGCGACGCCGTTCGCACCCTCAGGTCCCTGAAGTAAATAGCTCAGGGCGCGTGGGGTCTCGTTTTGCAAAACGACTCGCGCGTTGGTGTGGAGCAACCCCGCCCGCTGGAGGCGAGTGTCTACCTGCAGAAATAACCCTGCGCGGTTCGGCTCGATAGGGATGTCGCTCTGAATGGGCAAGCGTGGGTGTAGTACATCCAGATAGGTGCCGCGGAGCGTGGTGGTGCGATAGGTGCCCCAGACAGCTACCCAGTCGCCGTGCCTGGCAAGGATTCGGGCGCGTTCGCGGTAGCGAATCTCTGCCTGGGCACAGAGATAGCGTAGCACAGCGCGCCATATCTCGTCGCCCCGCGTCAGGTTGCCAAATGCGCGCCCTGAGACCCCCACAAACACAATCCCGCCCCGCCCGACGCGCCTGATAACGCCCACAGGCGCGCCCTGCCACAGATAAAATGGCTCGCCTCCTGCCACCGCGTAGCGCGTCAGGCTCTCGTCGCGTCGCACGGGGATAGTCGGCAAGTCGGGGCGTGTTGGAGTCAGCACGCGCTCAGGATAAGGAGGGGTCGTGCTGATTTCTACCAGCCACTCTTGCGCTATCTCCACACGAAGCGTGATGCGCTGTGCCTGGGGAAGAGGAAATCGGTAGGTGAACGAAGCACCTCCATCGGCGGAACGCTCCCCGCTTGCGTTCCGCTGGCTTCCCTGCTCGTGATAAAGGAAAAGCGGCTCTGCAGGTGTTCCTGGCGAGAACGCGGCGAGGGTGCGCCCGTCGGCTTCCAATCGCACACGACGCACCAGCGCCCCCCAGCCCGTTTCGGGCAGGCTGTCCCGAAAACGCACATAGACCGTTTGCCCCGCGTAGGCACTCAGGTCAAACTCCGCCCAGCGACGGTTGAGTGTGCCCGGCTGAGGCTGGTCGCCATGACGCCCCAGCTCGCGCCACGCCTCAGGGGGTGCAGGCTGGGCAAGCTCAGTGTGAATCTCTGCCGAAACATCGCACTTCGTTAGCAGCCAGTGAAGTGGCGACACGAAACCTGCCTCTTGCCACGGGGTCTCGGAAAGCGCGTCCGAGTCGCTCACGCCGCCGACCACCACCAGCCAGCCGCCCTGACGCACCCACTGCGCCAGCGCGTCCACCTCCGACTCCCGCTGGGGCTTAACGCGCTCAGGCGTCCACACTATCAGGCGCACATCCCGCAGACAGTTCGGTTCCCCCGCCCGCTGAATCGGGATCATCTGCACGGGCACGCCCGCGTGAATCAACGGCGCCATCAACGCCATCAAATCGTCAGGCACTTCGCTGAAGAGCGCCGCTATCCCTTCCACGCCCGCATCGACGCTCACGGCGCGCTGTGCGGCAAGCGATTCCATCGCCTGCACGAGGCTCAACCGCACGCTGGCGTCCTCTGGCGACATCGTGTCGGGAACGCGTTCTGGAACGGGGGGCATCTCATAACCCTGCACCTCTGGAAACATCGCCGACGCGACTGCGCTCATCAGGAAGACCGGCTGACGCCCAGCGGTTGCCTCTGCCGAAAAAGGGTTCATCCGAAGCCAGAGCGGGCTGTTGCTCTGGCGCGTTAGCCCCGCCAGCGACGCATACTGCAGGTAGG
>CAZQPV010000207.1:0-862 GCA_964595265.1 uncultured Fimbriimonadales bacterium | reverse complement strand
CGCAAAGGGTAGCGACTGCACCTCCCCCCGAAACGGGATGGGCGCACACGCGGCTCCCACCTGCCCCACCACATCCTGAGACGAACGGGGAACGCCTTCACCCTCTGGGAGGAAGCGGAGCGTTGCTGCAGAACGCGGCTTCAAGGCTCCCGCTGAGGCGCCCAGAAGCCGCTCCACGCCATCCCCGATGCCGTCGCCGTCCTCATCCCTATCGGTTACCGCCACCTCCACCGAGAAGATGCGCACCTGCGTTCGACGCAACGATTCCACCACGACCTGCAAAGTCTGAAGGGCAGGCTGGAGAGGAATGCGTACCGTGAGCCGATAGCTCCGATTCCCGCGCCCAAGGTTCCGCACTGCCAGACCCCCTGCTTCCGTGCGTAGCCGAATCCGTCCTGCCCCGCTTGCCTGCACCACGACCGAGACCGCCATCCCACTCAATACGCGAAACCCATACACCACATGTCCACGCGAACCTATCAGGCGCGCCCGCCCCTCAAGGCGTGAACGCTCCGCCTGAATCAAAAAAGGAGACTCACCGGGAGGAACAACTTGCCATCGAAGCGCTGGGACCAAGCCGCCTTGCCTCTGCATAGCCCCCTATTGTACCCCCAACAAAAAAAGAGGAGTAGACGGGCTTGGACGCCTACTCCTCAACCTTGTGTGTGAGGTGTTCACCTTCCTTCTGACCTTAATTATACACCATTTTCCGATTTTTCCTGCCAATTCTCTGGGGAATTGGGCGATTTTAGCGCCAATCTTTGCAGGACTGCCTCCAATTCCTGCGCCTGTTCCTGAGAAGAGTCGCGCCCAATCTCATACGCCTCATCCAGGTCGTCTTTGACAACAACGGTGTAGAGCG
>CAZQPV010000206.1:0-3228 GCA_964595265.1 uncultured Fimbriimonadales bacterium | reverse complement strand
GGCTTGTGTCGGGCGCAACGCACCGCCAGAAGGTGTTCGAAATTGGCTGACCTCTCCTCATCGCATCAGGTACAATTTCCCCCACAAACAAGGAGGCGAATCGATGGCGCAACGCACGGCAGGCAAAGTTCACTGGTCGCTCTGGCTGTTTGCTGTGGTGGGAATCGCATTTATCGGGATGGCAGTTGCCCCCCTGGTTTCTGCGGTACGGAAGCCAGCTTACGAGCGGGTGGGCGATGAATTTATTCGTGCGTTAGCAAAAAATCAGTTCAAAGAAGCCCAGCAACTGACCGATTTCTCTGCCCTGCCCGAAGAACGCAGGGATTTCAAAAAGAAGTGGGAAGAGCGATTGCTTATCTGGGGCGAGATTGAAGGCGTGGAGCTGATCGATAGCGTTTCGGCGCCCGCCGACTTGCAACACCCCAGAGCCGCCGAAGGCTATCGGCTGGAGTATCACCTCAAAGGATACCTGACGGTGGGTACGGCGTTTGTGTATGTGGTGCCCAGCGACGGCGGCTGGAAGGTGGTGGATTACGAATTTCGTTAACCGAGCGGAATCAGCAGCGCGTCGGCGCCTGTTTCGCTGAGCGCCAACTCCGCCTCTGATTCGTTCGCCTGTTCCCACTCAACAACCACGCCCACCCGTCGCGCGCGTGCCTCTGGCATAAGCACATTGCGGAGGTCGGCATCGTTCGGGATAAGTAGCACTTCAAAGGCATCGTGTGTTCGCCAGAGCGACAGCGCCCGCAAGGGTTCTGTGTTGGTATAAAGTCCCAGCGCCCCGATTTGTCCTTCTTGTCGGGCAAGTTCCAGCGCCTCCAGAGCGCCGCTGAGCGCGCTTTCAGCGATCGGCTCGGAGAGGTTCAGAAAGTAATAATCCACCCGCCCGCGCCCGACCGCACAGAGGGTCTCTATCAGATGCGCCTGCACAGAGTAGCCACCCAGCGAATAGGTTGCCACCTGCAATAGATGAGACGGTGCCACGACGGCAATCTGAAGCGTGTTGGGATGCTGACGGAGCAACTGCCCCCAGAGCGCAGGGTTGGGCGTAATATCCAGCACTTCATAAGGCGATTCCAGCAGTTGTGCGAAGAGTGCTGCCGCATGCTCCTGCGCTGAGCGCCCCGAAGGGCGAAGCGCACCCCGCGCCCAGAGGGGATAGACATAGCGATTAGTGCGTCCCAGGAGTCGCTTTTTCATGGTAAAGTTCGTTTCGCAAAGTGAACAGACTCAGGCTTTTCAAGGGTTGTTGTGGGTCATAGTCGCCCGCAACGATGGTCAGGTTCTGCTCGGCTTGCTGGGCGTGGATACGATTCTGGGCAAGCTGGCTGAAAGCCAGCAGCGTCTCGGCTACCAGCACATTGTCGGCAGGGAGTTCCTCATCCCAGCAGACCCGCACAGGCGCGAGGCTCCAGCCGCCCCATTCGCGCGCGTGGGGACTGTCGTAGTAGCCCCCCGCAGGGTCTCTATAGGCGTCCAGCACCGCTACCAGTTGCTGGAGCCAGCGCCTTCGTGAAGGGTCTGGCTGAAGGCGTTCCACAGCACAGCCTGCCTGCACTGTGAGCGCCAGGTCGCGGAGCCACCCGGTGGTCTGCCGCCGGGAGGTGTGATAAAGATGTCCTTCAAAGGCTCGCATAGCGCGGAGGGTCTCTATCGTGCGTTGTGCCGCTTCGCGTGCCCACTTCCCCAGCGGAGCAGAGCCGCCGAACTGTGTTGCATACGCCGCCAGAGCCAGCACTGCCAGCGCGTTATTTTCCGCGACGAAAGTCCGATCTCTCTGGAGGGTTTGCGGCTCCTGTGCCAGCGAGCGCACCACACTGGGAGGGGAGGTACTGTTGTAAAACCCTGCGGGGCGCTCGCTCCAGAAGAGTTTGCGCAGGCTCTCTGCCAGTTTGTGGGCGACGGGCGCCAGCTCAGGATCATACTGGCTGGCAAGGGTATAGAGTCGGAGCAGGCGCGCATGTTCCATCAAGCGCTTGCCGCCGATGGGCTCCTGCTCGTAGTCCAGTCCTTCCGCCAGGGCGAAAAAGCCCCCTTCGCTGGAATCCCAGAGAGGACTGGCACGCAGGGTGTGGAGCGCTTCTGTTAGCCGGGCGCGGGCTACGAGGTCGGTTTTTGCGCGGCTGAGCAGCCACTCCAGCACATTCAACAGCTGGGGTTGACCCCCAAGCCATGATTCGGGCGTCAGATGAATCTCGGGTATAGACGGTACCTCAAGGGCGAAGGGGTCTGTTGCGAGAGTGGCACGAATCCAGCGCTGTTCCCACGCGCGCGTGAGGGTTTCAGCGCTAAGGCGTATCTCTTCAGGGCGCGTGCGGTAGTTTTTGCTGGTCTCTTCCAGCACGCGCATCAGCTCAGCGCGGGTTTCGGGCGTCAGCGCCGCGACCGGTTTGCCGTCGGGCGTGAAAATCACTATCAGCGGATAGCGCAGGGGAAGATTGAACAGTTCTGCCACCTGCTGAAGGTAGCGAGCGCGTTTGGGTGCAGCGTCGGCATCCACTTTCACAGGGATGAATTCGCGGTTGAGCAGGTCAGCGACGCCCGAATCCTGAAACAGTTCGCGTCCGATCCGTTTTGCACGCCCTGACCAGTAGGCGCCCACCTCCACAAACGCGAGTCGGTTCAGCTTCTGCGCCTCGGAGAAGGTCTCGGCGCGCCACTCGCGCCAGTTGACCAGCTGGTACTGGCAGGCGTTCAGGTAGGCTTCAGTGCATTGGCTGAGCGCGTTCGGATGTTGCATACGCTCGAGTTTGCGCAACCCCATGCCAAGCCACGCCATCAGCACCATCAGGAGCGAGACCCCGCTCAGCACCGCAAACCGCGGCGCGTAACGCTCCACCACCTCTTGCATGACAATTGAAGTATACCGAGTTCGAGCAGGGCGCTTGAGAAAAGGGAGTCGCTACGATCTGCCCCTGCGGTAGCTGTTTCCTAACCCCTCCAATCGATCATACTCCAAAGACCTACCAACCGCATATTTACCAGACCCATTTTATGTCCGTAATCCACCACTTACCGCCCTGCCGCAGGGTCGTACCAGCGAACCTCCGACTTCTGCAACGCGCCTGGGAATGCCTTGTTCCGATAACCCACGCCTCATTCCAGTCGTAGGTCTCACGCACACCGCTTACTGTGCCGCCAAACGTATTGGTGAGAAAGGTACACTCATATCTATGCTGGAAGTGGTACTGGCAGGTGTCTGCGCGGGCGCGGGCATCCTATTGCTGG
>CAZQPV010000205.1:0-3235 GCA_964595265.1 uncultured Fimbriimonadales bacterium | reverse complement strand
GGCGTCCACACCCACCAGGGGCTGGCGCCGAAGAGCGCGATTGTGGGCGTGCCCACCGAGTAGGCGATATGCATAATGCCGTTGTCTACCGAAATGCAGGTTCTGGCACGCTGGATGGCGCCCGCCACCTGCGGCAGGCTGAACTGCCCGCGCAGGTCTATCAGCGCCGTATGCTCCAGCAGGTAGCTTTCCGTGTCTCCTGTAAAATAAACGGCGCTCTGGCGCTGAGGCTTATCGCCCAGCAGTCCCACCGAAACGCCATGTGCCGTACACCAGTCAATCACCTGCTTCCAGTAATCCCGATGCCAGAGCTTGGCGGAACGGCGCCCGCCAGTGGCAATCAGCACATCGGGAATGGGGCGCCCAGGATCGGCAGTGGGCACTTCCGTGCGGAAAAAGTCGGTCTCCACGAACGCCAGTCGGCACCAGATTTCCCCGATGTAGGTGCTGCTCAACACATCGCGATAGCGTTCCAGCAGGTCGGGTGCTGACCAGAACTCGGTGTGCAGTTGATGCACTTTGCCTTCGGCGCGAGGCACTTCCTCGCGCAAATCGGGGCTGAAGCAGCGCCCCACCACATAGCGCGGCTGGAGCATGTGCGCCACAAACGCCAGCGTGGGGTGAAAGTCGCAGTTAATCACGAGGTCATAGTCGCCTGCAACGGCGCGGCGCTCCTCAATAAAGCGCTGAACCCCTGCCAAGCCTCCGGGGTTGCCGAACACTGAGACCCGCGCGTCAATATAGGGCAGCGCTTCCTCCAGCTCGCGTGTGCGCTCGCCACTGAAATAGTCCAGCGTGCAGTCGGGGTACTTCTCCTTTAGCCCCCGAAGCAACGGCGTGATAATCACAAAGTCGCCCAGCGCATCGTAAAACAACACCGCGATATGGGGACGCTCACGCAGTGGCTGATTGTTGAACCAGGTCATCGTTTCCGTGCCCTTCCCGCGCTTTAATTATACTCGGAGGGTGGGTATACTTGGGGGCAGGAGGTTTCTAACCATGAGAATCTTCGGATTGGCAGTAGCGGTGTTTGCCGCAAGTTTCGTGTTGAGCGCTGTCGTGTTGACGAAAGCCGAGGCTTCGACGGAGACGCGTGTTGTTTCGGCGATTCGCCAGACTCCGCAAGCATGTCCCGTGTGCGGCGAGACCGTGAGCAACACGGTCCGAGCGCCCCGTTATATGTACGCTGGCACGCTGTATTACTTCTGCTGTGCTGAGTGTCGCGAGAAGTTCCGCGCCGCGCCCGCGACCTTCGTTCGCGCGAGTGGGAAGAAAGCAGGTTGCTGTGCCGAGGGCAGCTGCGACCACAAGGGCGAGAAGGCAGGCGGTTGCTGCGGCGAGAAGGGCGAGAAGTCTGGCAGCTGCTGCAGCGATAAGGGCGCTCAGACCGCCGCGGCTCAAGCCAGCAAACCCTCTGACAAACTCATCTGCCCCGTCTCGGGCGAGGAGCTGGATGTCGCGACCGCGGTTGCGTTCGAGTATAACGGCAAGACCTACTACACCTGTTGCAACAGCTGCAAGAGCAAGTTCCTTGCGGACCCTGCCACCTACGCGAAGAAAGCCGAATCGCTTTCCTCGCTGCAGGGTAAGCCCGCCACAAAGTAGCGCATACGCCTTTCAGGGGTTGGGGCAAAGTAAACCCAACCCCTGAAGGTGTTCGAAAAATCCTTCCGTAGATCCCTCCACCCCCATTCACCCACTTCACCCTATTCCACAACACTCACATCCCCCACACCCACCAACGCACCCCCACCCACGAACGACACCCCACATAATTCCCGTAAGCCCCCTTCACACTCCCAAACATCGGCTCTCTCCGATACCGCGCCCGCAACGCCCAGCCATACTGCCCCAAACGCGCCAACGCCCGCAACCGCGAACCCGCTCGCACCCCCTTGACACACCCCGTCTCCTGTGGGGTATAATATCACGCCGCGGGGGGATGCCCGAGCGGCCAAAGGGGCCAGACTGTAAATCTGGTGGCTGACGCCTTCGCAGGTTCGAATCCTGCTCCCCCCACCAGAGCGCCCTCGTAGCTCAGGGGTAGAGCGCGTCTTTGGTAAAGACGAGGTCACGGGTTCGAATCCCGTCGAGGGCTCCATCATTAGGTAAAATAAAAAACTCGAAAACGAAGGAGCACGACAATGGCACGACAGAAGTTTGAGCGAACGAAGCCGCATGTGAATATCGGCACGATTGGGCATGTAGACCACGGGAAGACGACGCTGACCGCGGCGATTACCCGCGTGTTGAGCAAGAACGGGCTGGCGGAGTATCAGCCGTATGACCGCATCGACAGCGCGCCCGAAGAGCGCGCCCGCGGCGTGACGATCAACATCTATCACGCGGAGTATCAGACGGAGAACCGGCACTATGCGCATGTGGACTGTCCGGGGCACGCGGACTACATCAAGAACATGATTACGGGTGCGGCGCAGATGGACGGTGCGATCTTGGTGGTGGCGGCGACGGATGGTCCGATGCCGCAGACGCGGGAGCATATTTTGTTGGCGCGTCAGGTGAATGTGCCGGCGATAGTGGTGTTTATGAACAAGGTGGATGCGGTGGATGATCCGGAGTTGCTGGATTTGGTGGAGTTAGAGGTTCGGGAGTTGCTGAGCAAGTATGGGTTTCCGGGCGATGAGGTGCCTGTGATTCGCGGGAGCGCGTTGCAGGTGGTGGAGGCTCCGGAGGACGAGGACTGGTCTCGGAACACGAGCAATCGGTGGATTCGGGCGATCTGGGATTTGCTGGACGCGGTGGACACTTATATTCCGTTGCCGCAGCGGGAGTTGGACAAGCCGTTTTTGATGGCGGTGGAGGATGTGTTTACGATTACGGGTCGTGGCACGGTGGCGACGGGTCGTGTGGAGCGTGGTGTGTTGAAGACGGGCGAAGAGGTGGAGATAGTGGGCTTTCGGGATGAGCCGCGCAAGACGGTGGTGACGAGTATAGAGATGTTTCGGAAGATACTGGACGAGGCGGTGGCGGGGGATAATGTGGGTCTGCTGTTGCGTGGTGTGGATCGGGATGATGTGGAGCGTGGGATGGTGATAGCGAAGCCTGGGAGCATCAAGCCGCACAGGCGTTTCAAGGCGGAGGTGTATGTGTTGCGGAAGGAGGAGGGCGGTCGTCATACGCCGTTTGTGAGCGGGTATCGTCCTCAGTTTTATTTTCGGACGACGGATGTGACGGGCGAGATTCAGTTGCCTTCTGGTGTGGAGATGGTGATGCC
>CAZQPV010000204.1:0-3254 GCA_964595265.1 uncultured Fimbriimonadales bacterium | reverse complement strand
CCGCAATTCGACGCAGAACCTCAGGCTGCTCGTGAATCTCGGCGTGCATGCGGTATGCGCTCATAGCGCCGATTATACCCCGCTTGCCGAGAAGAGCAGGCTGTCGTCCAGCTCCGCAACAGAACGCACGCCACACAGGCTCAGCGTCAGGTCAAACTCCGCGATGAAGTTGCGCAGATAGGTGCGCACGCCTTCCTCGCCCCCAATCGCGAGCGCCCACATAATCGGGCGTCCCAGCAGCACCGCGTCCGCGCCCAGCGCCAGCGCTTTGATGGCGTCTGCACCCGTGCGGATGCCGCTATCGAACAACACCGGCACGCGCCCTTCCACCACTTCCACAATATAGGGCAACGCCTCCAGCGCGGGGATGGAGCCATCCACCTGGCGCCCGCCATGATTGGAAACGATCATCCCATCCACGCCATACCGGAGCGCCTCCACCGCGTCGTCGGGATGCAGAATGCCTTTCAACAGAATCGGCAGGTTCACCTGCTGGCGCAAAAAGGCGAGGTCATCCCATGTCAGGCTGGGATTGCCGAAAATCTGGGCAAACAGCATCACCGCACTACCCGGGTCGTCCTCAGGCAGGCTGGCGAGCATGGAGCGGAACACCGGGTCGGTGAAGTAGTTCGCTAATCCCTGCGCGTGCATAAACGGCAGGTATCCATGCATCAGGTCGCGCGGGCGCCAGCCCAGCGTGTGCGCGTCCAGCGTGACGACAATCGCCTGATAGCCTGCCTTCTCCGCGCGGCGCACGAAGCTGGCTGCCACCTCGTGATTGCGGCTCCAGTAGAGCTGGAACCAGCGCGGGGCGTCCCCCATCGCTTCAGCGACCTGTTCCATCGAATAGGACGAGACGGTGCTGAGAATCATCGGTACGCCGAGGCTGGCGCATGCACGCGCCACCGCCAGCTCCCCTTCCTCATGGATAATCCCCTGTACGCCGACGGGCGCGACCATGATTGGGGTGGGGTAGCGATGTCCCAGTAGCTCCACGCTCAAATCGCGCCGGGAGGTATCCCGAAGCATGCGGGGCACCAGTTGCCACCGATCAAGCGCGCGGCGATTGGCGTGTGCGGTGGCTTCTGTGCCTGCGCTCCCTGCCACATAGTCATACGCTTCAGGCTTGAGAACCGCCTTCGCCGCCATCTCCAGCTCCTCGTAGGTCAACGGAAAAGTTTCGGGCGTCCCGAACAGCCCTTTGCGATAAATCTCCAGCTGGCGTTCCATTCCGTTCTGCATTGCGATTGCCTCCCTCAGGGTTGACCCTGCACCTCTGCGATAATTTTCCTGAGATTGTGCAGACAGCGTTCCGCACTCTCCAATGGCGTTCGGAAATAGCGTTCCTGTTCCACGACCAGCCAATCCCAATTGTGCTGGAAGGCGAGTCGCACTATCGCGGTCATATCGATTGCGCCCTCGCCGATTTCGATATCGTGCATTTCGGGTTTGCTCACATAGTCCTTCAGATGCACGCATCGGATTCGGTGGGCGTAGCGCTCACAAAATTCCACCGCGTTCGCGCCGCCGTACTCCACCCAGTAGGTATCAGGTTCTAAGTTGAAGTGAGTGGGATTCGTGTTTTCCAGCAGGATTTCGACGCCTGTTTTACCGTTGAGGGGCGTGAACTCATAGCCGTGCAGGTGATAGAGGTATCGGATCCCGCGCTGGGCAAGTTGCTCGCCCGCGCGCTGGAAGCGTTCCGCGAGACGATGCCAATCGTCTGCCGTGCGTCGCTGGGATTCATCGATCCAGTAGGTGATGGCATACGGGCAGCGGAGCGCATGGCAGTAGTCGGCAATTGCGTCAGGCTCCGATTCGGCTTGCTCCAGCGTATAGCCCAGCCCGGCAACTGCCAGCCCGCTCTCTTCCAGCAGTTGCACAAGCGCGGGGTCTGGCTTACCGAGCGCGCCGCCCGTTTCAATCGCAGGATAGCCCATTCGGGCAACGGCGCGCACTGTGCCCTCAAAATCGCGGGCGACATCATCCCGTACTGTGTAAAGTTGCAGGGCGATTTCTGGCATAGTTTGCCTGTTCGCCGAAGGCGGGAAAGTTCCTGTTCCTTTACCAGAGGGAGCCGAAGTGGAAGTGTGGGTAGGAACACCACAAGCCAGAGGTTCCCTCCAGTTGATGCTTGCAACTTTGGAAAAGATTCATGAGCGACTGGAAGCGTCAGGGCACATACCGCCTACCCCTGAAGAGGTGCTGGCTCGTATTGAGAATGAGCGCACCAGCTGGGAGGAATCTCACCGTGCAGAAGCGCCTCTATTCTGAACCCCCTTGCTCTCATTGCGCCATCTGTCGAAGAACGCCCTCCAGCGCCTTCATTTTAGCGCCGTAGGTCGCCCAATCGCCTGCTTTGAGGGCATCCTGCGCTTCGCGATAGAGCCGATTTGCCTGCCGCGCCAGCGATTTGAGGTCGGCAGGCGCAGTCGCAGGCTCGGTGGGGCGCGTGGCAGGAACTTCCGCGGGCGCGCGCATGTTCAACAGTTGCGCCAGCCCCTGCTCCACCGTTTCGGTCATCACCACACGGTCGCCGCTGGCTAAAATCACGCGCTTCAGCTCCGGGATGGCTCCCTCAGCGACTGCCCGCAGATAGATGGGGCGGAAATAGAGCATCGCGTTCCCCAGCGGAATCACCAGCAAATGCCCGCGAAAGACCTGCGTGCCCTGCTGGTTCCACAGGTTAATCTGCTGCACGATTTCGGGCACCTGATTGATTCGCGCCTCAATCTGGCTGGGACCGTAGACCGTGCGCTCTTTGGGGAAACGATACAGCACCAGATCGCCGTAGCGGTCGGGGTCGCAGTGCCCTGCCAGCCAGCCCACCAGGTTGGGACGGTTCATCGGCGTGAACGGGATGGTCAGGATGTAGCGCGGGCGCTGTTCGCCAGGCGGTTGCATAATCACATAATAGGGCACCATCGGCGTCTCTTCGTTGCCCATGGGGCGTTCGCGCCCGATTTGCCACACATCCTCTTTGTTGAAGAAGATTCGGGCGTCGGTGGTGTGGTACACCTCCAGCAGACGCGCCTGAATCTGGAACAGATCTATCGGATAGCGGATATGGGCACGCAACGGCGCAGGCATTTCGTCCAGCGGCTTGAAGGTACTGGGAAACGCCTGCGCATAGGCGCGAATAATCGGGTCGTTCGGGTCGGCAATATAGGCGTTCACCTCGCCCGTGTAAGCGTGAATGGTAATCTTGACCGAGTTGCGCAGGTAGTTGAACTGGCGCAGAATCCCATCGCGCA
>CAZQPV010000203.1:0-3320 GCA_964595265.1 uncultured Fimbriimonadales bacterium | reverse complement strand
CGCCCAATCTCATACGCCTCATCCAGGTCGTCTTTGACAACAACGGTGTAGAGCGCGTCTTTGGGTTCAAGCCGAACCTCCTGAATCGAGTCAAAGCGCACGCGGTCTACGGTGGCAATCGCTCTGCCCGACAAACGCAAGATTCGTCGTGAGGGGAGATCGATGAGCGCGATAATCGCCCAGCGTAGCCGCTGCCAGAAGAGCGGGGTCACCAGCAGCACCGTCAGCAAAAAGAGCAACCCGTTGTTGACGACCACAGGAACCGCCAGCGCTTTGCGGACGCCCTCCCCGCCCCAGAAGGCGTAGAGCGCGACTGCTGTGTAAAACAGCCCCTGAATCAGCACAAACGATGCCAGATATCGATGGAACGCAGGGATGGAGGGTCGTTCATAAGAGCGCATCAGGGGAAGCCAATAGAGCGCACGCCGCACCTCCGCCACAGGATACCAGATAAACAGTATGCCTGCAGCGGCATGCCAGAGCGTGCGCGGCTCCAAAAACTGCCTCGCCGTCCACCAGCAGCCAATCCACGCCACAAAAAACCAGCCCAGCACCATCAAGAAGGCATCGAGTCCCCCTCGACTCGCGCCTGGAAAGCACGAGCCAGCCCCGTGCGTGCCGTTCCACCCGCATACCTTTCAGTTTACCCTGCAAAGGAAACTCTTTCTGGAACTTTTTCGTTTTTAAGTATGGTCTTACTCAACAGGGTTCAGGGGAGGTCGGTACGAAAAAGTGGGGGCGCAAGTTCCCGTGCCCGTCGTTACCTTCCCCCTTGAATCCAGAAGGCGAATTGTGCTACAATTTAGGCAGGGTGAAACCTGTCCCTGTCGCTACCGATAATAAGGATAGGTTTCCCCTGTGAAATCACGGAGGTTCTATGGAAACAACCTATCAATACGGCAAAAACGCCGTGCTGGAGGGTCGAGCATGATGTGGCAACGGTTTACAGAGCGTGCGCGCAAGGTCATCTTCTATGCGCAGGAGGAAGCGCAGCGGCTGGGGGAGTCTCAGGTCAGCACCGAGCATCTCCTTCTGGGGCTTGTGCGTGAGTCCGACAGCGTCGCTGCGCGCATTCTGGATCGTCTGGGGGTGAGCCTGCAGCGCATCCGCAACGAGATCGAGCGCTACGCAACCCGGGGGGAGGCGCGCCCTTCGCAGGAGATGGCGCTCACCTCGCGTGCCAAGCGCGTCATCGACCTCGCCTACGACGAAGCACGGCAACTGAATAACAACTATATCGGAACGGAACACCTGCTTCTCGGCTTGATTCGCGAGGGTGAAGGACTGGCAGCCCGTGTGCTCCACAAACTCGGTGTTGACCTGGAACGCGCCCGCCGCGAAGTAATGAACATCCAGGAACACGAATCGCATAGCACCGCGCCCACCCGCTCCCAGCGTTCCCGTACACCCACGCTCGACGAGTTCGGTCGCGATCTCACCGAGCTGGCACGACAGGGCAAACTGGATCCCGTGGTGGGACGCCATCAGGAAGTCGAGCGCGTGATGCAAATCCTTGCACGACGCACCAAGAACAACCCGGTGCTGGTCGGTCCGCCCGGCGTCGGCAAGACCGCAATCGTGGAAGGCTTGGCGCAACGCATCGTGCAGGGGGATGTGCCCGAAACGCTCAAGAACAAGCGCATCGTTTCGCTCGATCTGGCAGGACTGGTCGCGGGGACCAAGTATCGCGGCGAGTTTGAAGAGCGCATGAAGCGCGTGCTGGACGAGGTGCGCAAAGCGCAGGGCGATGTGGTGCTGTTCATCGATGAGTTGCACACGCTGATTGGCGCCGGCGCCGCGGAAGGGGCGATCGATGCTTCCAACATCATGAAGCCCGCCCTCGCACGCGGCGAACTGCAGTGCATCGGCGCCACCACGCAGGACGAGTACCGCAAATATATCGAGCGCGACGCCGCGCTGGAGCGCCGATTCCAGCCCGTGCAGGTGCGCGAACCCTCGATTGAGGAAGCAATTGAAATCCTCAAGGGGCTGCGCGACCGCTACGAGGCGCACCATCGCGTGATTATCACCGACAGCGCAATTGAGGCTGCCGTGAAGCTGTCGGCGCGCTACATCACGGATCGCTTCTTGCCCGACAAGGCGATAGACCTTATCGACGAGGCGGCGTCCCGCGTGAAACTACAGCAAACTCTGCCGCCGCTGGAACTCCGACGCGCGAAGGGCGAACTGGAGAGCATCCAGAAAGATATCGCCAGCGCACGCCAGCAGCGCAACATGGAGCGCGCGGAAGAGCTGGAGATGCGCAAAGCCCAACTCGAAGAGCGCATCGACCAGCTGCAGGAAGAGTGGGAAGCCTCCCGCCAGGAGATGACCACGCTGGTCACCGAACACGATGTGGCGCATATCGTGCAGAGCTGGACCGGTATCCCCGTCGCCCGACTGGTGGAGAGCGAAACCCAGAAACTGCTCCATATCGAAGACGAGCTGCACCGTCGGGTGATTGGACAGCACGAGGCGGTCTCGGCGGTCGCCCGCGCTCTGCGACGCGCCCGATCCGGTCTCAAAGACCCCAAGCGCCCGATGGGAGTGTTCCTCTTCCTGGGTCCCACAGGGGTCGGCAAGACCGAGCTGGCGCGCGCCCTCGCCGCCTATATGTTCGATAACGAGAACAACCTCATCCGCATCGACATGAGCGAATATATGGAGAAGTTCAATGTGTCGCGCCTGATCGGTGCGCCTCCGGGCTATGTCGGCTATGAGGAAGGCGGCGTGCTGACCGAGGCGGTGCGACGCCAGCCCTACAGCGTCGTGCTACTGGACGAGATCGAAAAAGCGCACCCCGATGTCTTCAACCTGCTGCTGCAGGTGATGGAAGACGGGCGTCTCACCGACTCGCAGGGGCATGTGGTGGACTTCCGCAACACGATTATCATCATGACCAGCAATGTGGGCGTGCGCTCGGTCGTGGAAGAGCCAGGCATGGGCTTCCGTAAGGAGCGTACAAATCCTGAAGACCCGCGCGCCTACGAAGCCATGAGAAACCGCATGCTCGACGAACTCAAGAAGCTCTTCCGCCCTGAGTTCCTCAACCGCGTGGACGAGGTGATTGTGTTCCGCCCGCTCACGCGCGACGAGATTCTGCAGATTGTGGACCTCATGGTCGGACGTGTGGCGGAGCAGCTCAAGGCGCACCGCATGCAGCTGGTGCTGGAGCAGCCCGTCAAAGAGTTGCTGGCGCAGAAGGGCTACGACCCGAACTACGGCGCACGCCCGCTGCGGCGAGTCGTCCAGCAACTGATTGAAGACCCGCTCTCCGAACAGCTGCTGCTGGGGCGGTTCGAGGAAGGCGACACCATCGT
>CAZQPV010000202.1:0-3324 GCA_964595265.1 uncultured Fimbriimonadales bacterium | reverse complement strand
GGGGCACAGGGTCTACCGCCATCGGACCGAAGGCGAACCGCTCGGCGCGCTCCAGATAGTTTTCTCTGGAGTTGAGCGCCTGCTCCCAAGTCACCTCCTTGCCCGTGTACGCCGCCATACGCCCCATAATCGCTGTGAGCGTGCTTTCGGTTACGGTGCGAGTCTCGTTGATTGGCTTGCCCTCTCGAATGCTCTGGATGAGATGCACATGCTCCTGCTGATAGGGATTCGTTCGTGCGCCGCTATAGCGCCATTCGGTCTCGCCGAAAATCGCACCGCTGGGGTCGGCAGTGCCTTTTGTGCCCACGACCCACTCGCCAATCCGATTGGCGCAGCCGTCAATCTGGCGACACATGCTCAACACGCGCACGCCGCCCGGATACTCGTATTCGATCGCGAAATGGTCGTAGATATGCCCGTACACGGGGTCTGTGCGCACCTGACGCCCGCCAACACCCATTGCCTTGACGGGATGCGCCTGCAATACCCAGTTGATGATGTCGATGTTGTGGATGTGTTGCTCCACGATATGGTCGCCCGAGAGCCATGTGAAGTAGAGCCAGTTGCGCAGTTGCCACTCGGCGTCTGTCCAGTCGGGCTGCCGGTCTACATGCCACAGCCCGCCCTGGTTCCAGTAGCAGTAGCCCGCAACAATCTTGCCGATAGCGCCGTCATGCAGGCGCTGAATGGTTTGGCGATAGCCAAAATCGTGTCGGCGCTGCGTGCCCGCGACTACGGAAAGCCCTTTTTGCGATGCCACCTCGCCCATTTCGAACATCAGGCGCACACCCGCTGGGCACACCGCCACGGGTTTCTCCATGAATACATGCTTGCCCGCCTCCACCGCCGCCTTGAAGTGAATCGGGCGGAACGCAGGCGGAGTCGCCAGTATCACGATATCCACTCCGCTGGCGATGACCCCCTTATAGGCGTCCACGCCTGTGAAACAGCGGTCGCTGGAAACATTGAACATCTCGCTACCCAGCGGCTCCAGCAGTTTCTTGCTGGCTTCGAGTCGGTCGGGGAAGATGTCGCCCATCGCATAGATTTCCACGCCTTTGGCGGCGAACACGGCGTCGCGCGCCGCGCCCGTACCACGCCCCCCGCAGCCGATCAGCCCCACACGCAAACGATCGGAACCCTGCGCGTGGGCATAGGCATGCACGGGCAAACCTGTCGCCAGTCCACCAATCACCACACCTGCGGATGTTTTTAGAAACTCGCGTCGGCTCATCCGAATCGGCTCGTTCATAGGGATAACCTCCGCGATTCTATTTTACACCTTTCGGCACGAATCCTGCTAAAGGGGGGCGGAAATCCACAGCGGTAGCAGCGCCAGCGCCACAGGCACTGACGCCACCACCAGCGACGCCGCCAATTCCGCGTCGGTCTGATAGTACGCGGCGTAGACCGCGCTCACCATCACGGTCGGCATCGCGCTCTGGAGCAGCACGGAGCGCGCCAGCGGTTCAGGCAGCCCGCTCAGCAGCAGCCAGCCCAGCGTCAACAGGGGCGTCGCCACACACTTGTACGCCACAATCAGCAACAGGGCGCGCCAGCGGTTGCCCAGCGCCCGCCATCGGATCATCGCGCCAATCGCAATCAGCACCAGCGGCACGGTTATTTGCCCCAGAGTTTCCAGCGTGAACAGGATT
Organism: uncultured Fimbriimonadales bacterium; assembly: GCA_964595265.1. Lineage (GTDB taxonomy): Bacteria > Armatimonadota > Fimbriimonadia > Fimbriimonadales > GBS-DC > LDYB01. Next base: position 1,669 of record CAZQPV010000202.1, on the reverse strand, counting down.
GGTTGGGGGATGGACAGCGAGAAGAGCGCCGTGAGGTAGCCCAACAGGGTCGCCCAGAACACGGGCATAGAGGCAACCCTTTTCAGCCCTTCGGTGAGGTTCGTGCGTTCCCCCTTCGCGCCTGCCGCCGCCAACAAGCTCAATCCCAGCGTATGCACCAGCAGCGCCGTTACGCCCATATCGAAGGTAACGGCGCTGGCGATGCGCTGGGGGTCGCCCCCATAGAGCGCGGCAATCAGAGGCGTGCCCAGAAATCCCGTATTGCCCAGCGTGCCGCCCACCATCAAAACCGCGCGGGTGCTGGCACGCATCGGGAGAAGACGCCCCAGCAACCACGCCAGACCCAGCGCGCTCAGCGTGCTGACAAGCCCCACGCCCCATACGCCCAGCAAGCTTGCCGATACGGACGATTTCGCTAACGCGCTGAACACCAGCGCCGAAAGCGGCACGCGCACAATCCATGGCACCAGCCAGTGGATATGGGCGTCCCCCATCCAGCCCACGCGGCGAATCAGCGCGCCCAGCCCCAACAGGGCGAAAAACATCGTCAGGTACTGGGCAAGCGCTCCATTCACGACAGGCTACTGGGCGACCCAGGCAGGCGCGGTCACCAGAAAGCGAGTGCGACTCAGTGGCTCTTTAAGAGTCTCGGCGATAGAGCGCCCTGTGGCGTTCACAATCTGGTCCTTGCTCCAGATTCGGAAGTAGCCGAGCGCGCCCCGCGCCAGGGGCGCCGTGGTCACCACGCGATAGGTGCGCCCCGGCTCCAGCTTGCCCCCCATAATGGAGACCGACACCACGCGCTTGCCCGCAGGCGCTTTGGGGTCAAAGCGCACCTCTGCCCCTGCCAGCTGCAGAAAAGCATTATTTTTCTGCGGGTAGAGTTCCAGGGCGCGCTCCAGCGCCTGAAGAATCTGCTCGCCGCGCAGTTCCAGCACCACCACCTCGTCGTCGGGGTAGACCAGCGCCTTCAGCAGCTCCTGCGGGGCGACGGCGCCTTGCGGCAGCTTGTAGGTTTCGTTGAAAAAGGCGGCGCCCAGCATCGCCATATCGGCGCCTGTGGCAACGCGCAGGGCGTCCACGAGCGTCTGGGCAACCGGGTTCGCCCGCTCGCCCACATCGCTCATGTCGATCGCCTCAGGAACCGCTATCTGCCCCCAGAGGCTCACCCAGAGTAATCCCAGCAATCCAATCCAGACCCTTCGCATCGTTTCTCACTATCCTTGCGTTTCGACGGGTGTCCGCTTCGATGCGTTCCACCTTAAATACGCTTCAATAAAGCCATCTATTTCACCATCGAGAACCGCCTGCACATTGCCCGTCTCGTAGTCGGTGCGGTGGTCTTTGACGAGTGTGTAGGGCTGTAAGACATACGATCGGATTTGGTGCCCCCATTCTGCAGGGGCGACCTCGCCTTTGAGGGCGCGCATCTTTTGCTCTTCGAGGCGCCGATAATAGTCGGCGACCCTTGACGCCAGCACGCGCATCGCGACCTCCTTGTTCTGGTGTTGCGAGCGTTCGTTCTGGCAGCTGGCCGTGATGCCCGTGGGCAGGTGCGTGATCCGCACTGCCGATTCGGTTTTGTTCACATGCTGTCCGCCGTGTCCGCCAGCCCGGAAGGTCTCAATTTTGAGCTCTTCGGGCTTCAGCACATACTCGCTCTGCTCTA
>CAZQPV010000201.1:0-3379 GCA_964595265.1 uncultured Fimbriimonadales bacterium | reverse complement strand
CTGCCTTTATCAGGTAAGATTCTCCCTATGCAGATTCTCAGGACCATCGCCGAAGTGCGTCAGTGGGTTCAGGAATGCCGTCGGGCAGGAGAGGCAGTTCACTTCGTCCCGACGATGGGCTATTTTCACGAGGGGCATCTCAGCCTGATGCGTCGGGCGAAAGCCGATGGCGGGCGCGTGATGGTGAGTCTGTTTGTGAACCCGCTCCAGTTCGGTCCGCAGGAAGATTTTGAGCGCTATCCGCGCGATTTTGAGCGCGATCGGGCGATGGCAGAATCGGTGGGCGTGGACGCCATGTTCGTCCCCGAAGCCAGCGAGATGTACCCGCCCGACTTTCAAACGCAGGTGCGCGTGCAACGCCTGTCCCAGCCCCTCTGCGGACGCTCGCGACCAGGGCATTTCGAGGGCGTGGCGACGGTGGTGCTGAAACTGTTCAACATCGTGACGCCCGACCGCGCCTATTTCGGCGAGAAAGATTATCAGCAGTTGCGCATCATCCAGCAGCTGGTGCGCGACCTGAACTTGACGGTGGAGATCGTGCCCTGCCCGATTGTGCGCGAACCCGACGGGTTAGCCATGTCGTCGCGGAATGTGTATCTGACTCCGGAAGAGCGCGCCGCGGCGACGGTACTGTACCGGAGCCTCACATGGGCGCAGGAGCAGGTAGCGCAGGGGGTGCGCGATGCCAACGCCCTGCGGGAGCAGGTGCGGGCGCAGATTGCTGAAACGCCGTATGCCCGGATTGACTATGTGGAGATTGTGGACGCGGAGACTCTGGAATCGCTGGAGGTGATAGACCGCCCCGCGCGGCTGGCGGTCGCCGCCTACTTTGGCAAGGCAAGGTTGATTGATAATATTGCGCTGGCGCCGTCTTCGGGATAGAGGCGGGCAGGCGCAAGGCGCCCACCCGCCCATCAACTACCACGCAAACGCTTCGGGCGCAGGACCGCCCGGACCAGGGAAAATCTCGTCGAGCCGTTTGAGTGCCGCCTCATCCAGCTTAATCTCCAGCGAGCGCATAATCTGGTCTAACTGCTCGACGGTACGCGGTCCGATAATCGGCGCCGTCACGGCGGGCTGGTGTAAGAGCCACGCAATCGCGACATTCGCGGGATGCTCGCCCAGTTCGCGGCAGAACGCCTCGTAAGCCTCGATTTTCGCGCGGTTTTTCTCCAGCGCTTCCTGAATGCGCTCGGAGCGACGCCGCTCGCCCGACGAGTCGCTCAAAATGCCGCCCAGCAACCCGCCTGCCAGCGGACTCCACGGAATCACGCCCAGCCCATAGGCTTGACACGCGGGCAGCACCTCCATCTCTACTGTGCGGGCGTTCAGGTTATACAAGCACTGCTCGGAGACCAGCCCCATAAAGTGGCGTTGCTTGGCAATCTCCTGCGCCTGCGCGATATGCCAGCCTGCGAAGTTGCTGCTGCCTACATAGAGGATTTTGCCCTCATAGTAGAGCTGCTCCATCGCCTGCCAGATTTCTTCCCACGGGCACTCGCGGTCGATGTGGTGCATCTGATAGAGATCAATCCAGTCGGTTTGCAGGCGGCGCAGGCTGTCTTCGCAGGCGCGTTTGATGTGGCGGGCAGAAAGCCGCGACTCGTTGGGCCAATCACCCATCGGACCGTACACTTTGGTGGCAATCACCACTTTTTCGCGCCGCCCGCCCCCTTTGGCGAACCAGCGCCCAATAATCTGCTCCGTCCAGCCTTCGCCCTTGCGCCAGCCGTAGACATTCGCCGTGTCGAAAAAGTTGATCCCCAAATCCAGCGCTCGGTCCATAATGCGGTGAGACTCTTCTTCGGAAGTGTGGGGACCGAAGTTCATCGTGCCCAAGCAGAGCGGGCTAACAAGCAATCCCGAACGACCTAAGTGCCGATAGTTCATAGCCATAGCTCCCTCCTAATGAAGCGGTTCAACGCGGGGCAGGGTTTTCCTGCTTAGCGGATACCCATCAGCAGTTCCATCGTCAGCTGATCTAAACGCTCATACTGGTAGCCCTTTTTGCCGAGCGCCTCGCGGTCAAAGGGGTAGCTCTTGAGCCACGCCGCGTTTTCGCGCGAATACTGCATGCGCTCCTGCAGTTCCACATCCCACTGGCGAATCTCGGCGAGCAGTTCCTGAATTTCGGGGTCCTGATTGAACCGCTCTGCCTTCTCCTTGAGGATGAGGTAAGTGCGCATGCAACCCTTTGCAAACTCCCACACGCCCTCTTCATCTTCGGTGCGATAGGCGTGCGCGTCGAAGTGGCGCGGTCCGCTGTAGCCGTTGTCTTCCAGCAGCTTCACCAGGAAGAACGCGCCTTTGATATCTTCCGCGCCGAATCGGTAGTCCTGGTCATAGCGCCCGATTTTCTGGGCGTTCAGGTCTATATGGAAGAGTTTGTTGCGCTCGATCGCTTGTGCGACGGCGTGGACGAAGTTGAGTCCCGTCATCGTTTCGTGCGCCACTTCGGGGTTGACGCCGCACATACTGGGGTCATCGAGGGTTTCGATGAACGCCAGCATCGCGCCGACGGTGGGCAGGAAAATGTCGCCTCGTGGCTCGTTGGGTTTCGGCTCCAGCGCGAACCGCAGGCTGTAGCCCTGGTCTTTCACATAGTGGATGAGGAAGTTCATGCACTCGCGATACCACTGGAGTGCCTGCACGGGGTCTTTAGCGGCGTCGGTTTCGGTGCCTTCGCGTCCGCCCCAGAAGACATAAATCTCCGCGCCGAGTTCCACCGCGAGGTCAATTGCGTGCATACTTTTCTGCAGGGCGTAGGCGCGTACTTTGGGGTCGTTGCTGGTGAACGCGCCATCTTTGAAAACGGGGTCATAGAACAGGTTGGTGGTGCCCATCACCAGGCGCATGTTGTAATCTTCCAGCGCCTTTTTGAATTCGCGCACGATGCGGTCGCGCTCGGCGGGGGTGGCGTCAATCGGCACAAGGTCGTTATCGTGCAGGTTCACGCCCCAGGCGCCCAGATCAGAAAGTTTCTGCACGATTCGGGTCGGGGGGATGGGAGGTCTCACAAAGTCGCCGAAGGGGTCACGTCCGCGGTTGCCGACCGTCCACAGCCCAAAGGTGAACTTATGCTCCGGTTTCGGCGTGTAATCTGCCATCAGGATCACCTCGATTAGGGGGATTCGACACAGGAGAGGGATTCCTGCTACATCTAAACCTCCGGCAAGCGCACCACCATGCGCTTGCGAGGCACATCCACCTCAAGAATATATTCGCCGACCGCGGGGATAGTGTATTTGCCGATTTCATAGTAGTCGTAGGCGCCGCCCGGAATGACGCGCTTCAGTTTGCCCACACGCTCGCCTGTCTCGGTGAAGACCTCCATACCGACGAGATCGTCAATATAGTATTCGCCTTCCTCTAAAGGCAT
>CAZQPV010000200.1:0-3400 GCA_964595265.1 uncultured Fimbriimonadales bacterium | reverse complement strand
TAGGCGTGCAGCGGTTTGTGCCAGCTCAGGCGGAATTCCGTCTGGGGCGTCAGGTGCGAAACGAGATAGTGATAATTCGTGTTGAACCACTTGGTCATGGGGAGCGCGTTCGCGCCGCGCGCCAGCTCAAAATAAGCGTCCAGGTTGTTCGGGTCTACGGGGTACAGTCCCAGCATCAGGGCGGTGTCCAGCATCGCGTCGTAGAGGGTCATCTCGCCGACGGGGTAGGCGTCCACAAACGCCTGATAGGTTTGCAGGCGTGTGGCTTCCAGCTCGGCGATGCCCTCGCGCAGGGCGTCGGGCGACACCTTGCCCTGCCAGTAGCCCTCCAGTAGCCGCTTGAATTCGCGATTCTCTCCTAATCGTGGATAGCCGTAAGCGTAGGTGCGCACGGTTGACCTCCTTATTTATTTTTGTTCGCTCCAGGAAAGCAGCACGCGCTTTTTGCCAGATTCATCAGCCGTAATCATCAAGCCAGCCGTAACCGTTTCGGATTGCCCCAGCAGAAGCGCTTCTTCGTGGCTTTGAGCGTGGGCAGTTCCTTTGCGCACGCTCAGCCCGCGCTTCTGGAATTCGTGCTCGTAGAATTCAACCACTTTCTGCGGGTCTACCTCCCCCACCAGCTCCAGCTGAATGCCGACGCGTCCCTCGCGCTCGGTGGTGAGTGTGTTCACGACCTTTAAGCCTTCGTGGATTGGGAGCGGGAAATCGGCGGGCGCCTCTGTAGCGGGCTTAGGGGTCTCAGCGTGGGTGGGCGCGGGTGTGTTCAATGGTGTTTGCGGGCGTTCTGATGAGGTCTCGACGGGAGGGGGTTCCGTTGGCTGGGGTGCGGGCTGGCATGCCCAGAAAGTAAAGATGCAGAGCGTTATCCCAACGCCCATGCCCCATCGTTTGCGCTTCTGTGAGTGTGCCATAGATGGGGCAAATTATACCCATGCAGGGGTGTGAGGGGAACCCCCACACCCCGCCAATGAGTTAGCACCCGTTGCCGAAGGCGAACAGCACGGCGAGCAGGTCGGCGTCATCTACCACGCCGTCGCCGTTCACATCTTCGGGACCGCAATCGGAGCCGCAGCCGAAGGCGAACAGCACGGCGAGCAGGTCGGCGTCGTCCACACATCCGTCGCCGTTCACATCGCCTGCTACAGGCTCCACCAGCACGCGAATGTTATCGATAATCAGGTTATGCGCGCTGCCTGCGTTAATGCCCAGATTGAGCGTAACCCAACCACTGGGGTCAGGCAAGTTCAGGTCGCGATAGTCCACAGCTACGGTGTAGGTTCCCGGTCCAGTGGGCAGTTCAATCGGGTTGGCGGTCTGGTTCCAGCCCCCTGCGTGGTTCAGGGAGATAATCATGTTGGACCACGGAGTGGAACTCCCAGGAGGCACGGTTACATCCATCACCAGAATGTGTCCCCGGTTGAGAAGCGCCGCGAAGCCATCGGCAGTGCCGCCAAACAGCCAGCAGAACCCGCCACCCCACGAGACCTGCATCGCGCCATTATTGTGGGTCACTGTAGCACACTCTGAATAGAACCCTTGTAGGTCGTTGTCGAAGGTGATTGCAAGGCGCGTTTTGCTGTCGTCGTAGAGGCGCAGATTGTCGATGTAAACTTCGTGCGCGCCGCCAGCGTTAATGCCCAGACCTATCTGGAACCATTCTGCACTCTCTACAGGGGGCGTCAGGGCGCTGGCGTCTATCAGTACGGTCATTGAACTGGGTGTACGCGGCAGGGTCGCCTGCAGAGCCGCTTGTCGCCAGCCATATTGCCCATCGTTATACGAGACGATAAAGTTCGACCACGGAACCGAGCGCGCTGCGGTAACATCCACGAGATATTTTCCCCCGCTCTGGCGCACAAGGGGCACGATACTAGGATTGCCGTCGCTAATCAGCCAGCGGAAGCCTCCGGGCCAGCGAATGCCCATCGAGTAGGAGCCGTCCGTTACGCCAGTCGTTGCCTGGAAGATCTGCCAGCAGTTGTCATATCCCACCGCCTGGCAGTAGTCATCGGGGTCGCCGTCGCCAGCGTAGCCATGCATGTTGGGGTCTTCAAACGAGAAAATCACCTGTGCGGGCGCGCTTGCCATCAGCAGGGCGCCCATGCCCAAAACCCAAATCCAGTGGTGCCTCATCGCATGATACCTCCTTCCACTTATTGAAGCGTTTCAGTACCCTTATTATACATCACTTTTTGCCCGAGTCCTGCTTTTTGGGAGACGAAAAGGGGTAAAATTAGCGCCGATTCATGGAGGAGACCTGTTCAATGCGTGCAACGCGTTATTTTCTACCGACCCTGAGGGAAGTACCGTCAGAAGCGGAGCTGGCGAGCCATCGTCTTTTGTTGCGTGGCGGGTTCATTCGTAAGCTGGCAGCAGGGGTTTACATCTACCTGCCACTGGGCTGGCGCGTAATTCGCAAGATCGAGCAGATTGTACGCGAGGAGACCGACCGTATCGGCGGCGTGGAGCTGTTTATGCCTGCGCTGGTGCCCCAGGAGCTGCTAGACGAAACGGGGCGGAGCGGGCTGGAGATTCTGTTTCGGCTTAAAGACCGCCATCAGCGCCCCTTCACGCTGGGCTTTACGCATGAAGAGGTGATTACTGACATTGTGCGCCACACAGTCAATTCGTATCGGCAGATGCCGCTGGTGTTGTATCAGATTCAGACGAAGTTTCGCGACGAGCCGCGTCCGCGAGGCGGTGTGATTCGCGCCCGCGAGTTTCTGATGTACGACGCCTACAGCTTTGATACCGACTACGAGGCGCTGGAGCGTACCTATCAGGCGCTTCGGGTGGCGTACATTCGAATGTTCCAGCGGATGGGTTTGCCCACGATTATCGTGGAGGCGGAAGCGGGCGCAATCGGCGGCGGCAGTAATGAGGAGTTCATGGTTGTCGCCGAAGGTGGCGAGGACAAAGTGTTGCAGTGCGACGCCTGCGGCTACGGCGCGAACGCTGAGAAGTGCGAACTGCCTGACCCGCAGCTCACCCCGCCCCCTGTGGAAGGCATTCCCCCTGCCGAGAAGGTCGCCACGCCGAATGCCCGAACCGTAGAGGAGGTCACGGCGTTTCTGAACACGACCGCCGACCGACTGGTGAAAACGCTGTTGATGCGTGTGGACGGCAAGCCTGTGGCGGCGCTGGTGCGCGGCGACCGCGAGCTGAACCCCTACAAGCTCCAGCACGCGCTGGACGGCGAAAGCGTGGCGATGATGGACGCCGAAAGCATCCGCCAGCTCACGAACGCGCCCGTCGGATTCGCGGGTCCTGTCGGCTTGCCCCCCGACATTCCCATTCTGGCGGACTATGAGCTGCGCGGGTTACAGGATTTTATTACGGGCGCGAACGAGGCGGACGCGCATCTGGTGCATGTGTGCTGGGGGCGCGACTTCCCTGA
>CAZQPV010000199.1:0-3509 GCA_964595265.1 uncultured Fimbriimonadales bacterium | reverse complement strand
ACCACACTTCAGGTATCCTTCCTGCCGTGATTCAGGCAAAAGTGCGGCTCAAAGCAGGGCGCGAAAAGAAAATTCGGCATGGATACCCGTGGGTCCAAAAGGGTGAAATTCTGACAGTGGAAGGCACGCCCGAAGTGGGAGCGCTGGTGGCGGTCCATGATGCGCAGAATCGCTGGATCGGGGTCGGCTCCTACAATCCCATGAGCCGCTTCCCCGTGCGGATTTTCACCACTACCGAAGAACCGATTGACGCCGCCTTTTTCACACGGCGCATCGAGCAGGCGCTCCGCCTTCGGCAAACAGTCGTGAACGACACCAACGCCTACCGACTTCTCTTCAGCGAGGCAGACGGCGTGCCAGGGCTGATTGTGGACCGATTCGCCGACTATCTGGTGGTGCAGGTGCGTACCGCAGGCATGGAGCGCCTCAAACCCCTCTGGCTGGAAGCGCTGCAAGCCGTATGCGCCCCCAGGGGGATCCTGGAACGCAGTGACATGGAATCGCGCCGTGAAGAAGGGCTGACGCCTTTTGTTGGGGTGCTGGCAGGCGAAGTGCCCGAACAGATTGCCATCCATGAAAGTGGGTTGGAATTCCTTGTACCCACACGCACAGGACTGAAAACAGGGTTTTATCTGGACCAGCGCGAAAACCGACGCCAGCTGGCACGCCAGATTCAGCCGGGTATGCGCGTGCTGGACATGTTCTGCTACACGGGCGCGTTTGCGCTCTATGCCAGCAGGGCTGGCGCGCTTGTTAAAGGAATCGACATCCTGCCGGAGACGATTGAGCTGGCGCGCCTTCACGCCGAACACAACCAGCTCTCTGCCGAGTGGGAAGTTGCTAACGCTTTTGAATGGCTCGCTCAGCCCGCCGCCCACGAAGCGCCCTACGACTGGATTATCCTGGATCCCCCCGCAATCGCCAAAAAGCGCGGACAAAAAGACTCGTTGCGCTGGGCTATCTGGAAACTGGCGTACCATGCTCTCCCCCTGCTTGCCGAAAATGGCTGCCTGCTCATCTGTTCCTGCGCGTATCAATTAGATTTAAGCGATATGATAGAAGTGGTACGGCTCGCAGCGACAGACAGGGACTGCCCCCTGCTTCTGGAAGATGTCTCTTTTCAAGCACCTGACCACCCGTTCCTGCTCCAATTCCCCGAAAGCCTCTATTTAAAGTGTCTATGGCTCCGTAAAGGCAGGAATTAGCGCAAAAATGGGGTATAATATAACAGTGGGCGAGATACCCACCAAAAACGATCGAAAAGGAGTGAGATGATGATGCGCTACAGAATTTTTGGAACAATGCTGGCAAGCGTCTGCCTGGGCACGGCTGTCCTGGCGTCAGGCTGGAATGTGAACATCACCCAGAGTGATGGAAGTGTCGGCGGTCCGACATTTCAAGTACCCGTGAATATAAATGGGGCTACCTACTTCCCACCAATTGTGTCGGTCCCTGTGAGCACACTACCCCAGGTTACCTTCCTGACCAACACCAGCACCCCCCTCTGATTGTTGGCAACGGTTCAGGGTATACAGGTGCGACCTTTGATGCCGCCTACAACATCTCGGGGAAATCGCTCAACGGGTTTACCCTGATTATCTCCGCTTTTGTGTTTGGCAGGGGTCAGGTGGACTGGCAGAAGACCGTACGCGACGCTTCGGGCAATGTCCTCTGGGGCGGTAGTGGCAGCTTCAGGGGCAGCGCGGCTGGTGGCTCCGACGGCACGCAAACCGTGAACATCTTTGTGCCACTGGGCGGCAACTACAATAGCGTGTTCGTCACGGAAAACTTCACTTTGACCACAAACGGCGACCCCGGATATGGACAGACCACCGCGGCGCTATTGCTGGTGGAACAGGATTGGGTGCCTGAGCCTGCCAGCATGCTGGCGCTTGCAGTGGGTCTGGGTGGTCTGGCGTTCCGCCGACGCCGTGCGTGAAACTTTCCTGAACTGTCTACCAGAAGCCCCCTTGTCAAAGGGGGCTTTTTCTGCTCTGTCGCAAGGATTCGCATTCCACCTCGTGGCACGATTCATTTCGTTGCGTGAGGCGCGGCGACCGCGCCCCTCCTGATGCCCGTACGGACGCGGTTCCCGCGTCCTGTTCCGCGAATCCCCTGTGCTTTGCGACAGGGCAGTTTTCTCTATGTTGCAGGAATCTCTTGATGGAGCCGGTTCAGATTCAACTCGTTGTCGACTGTCTCTTTCTGTTCGCGATTGTGATCCTGCCCCCTGAACCCCCGGTTCGGCCTTGAGAGCGGCAGGAACCTCCCTTCCCGCGTCGAATCCCCTGCGGTGAAGGGAGGTTCTTGCATGGACGCGGGCTTTGTGCATCTGCATCTACACACCGAATACAGTCTTCTGGACGGCGCAACGCGCATATCCGAACTGATACGCCGAGTTGCCGAATATAACATGCCAGCGGTTGCCCTCACTGACCACGGCGTGCTTTATGGAGCAATAGATTTCTACAACGAGTGTCAGAATGCGAACATCAAGCCCATTATCGGTTGCGAGCTCTATGTGGCGCCGCGCTCCATCCATCAGCGCACAAAGCAAGACCAGAACAGCTTCCATCTGCTGACCCTCGCCAAAGATGAAACGGGCTATCGCAACCTGCTCAAGCTCAGCACGATTGCCCATCTGGAAGGTTTCTACTACAAGCCGCGCGTCGACAAAACCATCCTGCGCCAGCATGCGGAAGGGCTCATTGCCACCTCCTCCTGTCTTGCGGGCGAAATACCGCAGGCACTGCTGCAGGGCGATTACGAACGCGCCCGCCAGCTCACACAGGAATATATTGAGATTTTCGGGCACGAGAACTTTTATATTGAACTTCAGGACCACGGGCTGGCGGAACAGAAACGGGTCAACGAAGGGCTGCTGAAACTGGCGCAGGAGTTCAAACTGCCCCTGCTGGTCACCAACGACGCCCACTACCTGACCCGCGAAGACGCCGAAATCCATGATGTGTTGCTCTGCGTGCAGACCAATACCCATATTGGCGACCCGAAACGCCTGCGATTTGAGACTCAGGAGTTTTATGTCAAATCGCCGCAGGAGATGGCAACCCTCTTTCGCGACTATCCTGAAGCGCTCGCCAACACGCTCGTGGTTGCCGATCGGTGCAACCTGCAACTGGAGTTCGGGCGAGTGCAGCTGCCCACCCCCGACCTGCCTCCCGGCAAAACTGCGATTGAACATCTTCGTGCCCTCGCTTTCGAGGCGCTCCCGAAACTTGTGCCGAACTATAACGAGACCCACCTCCAGCGGCTGGAATACGAGCTTTCGGTGATAGACCAGACGGGCTTCGCACCGTACTTTTTGATTGTGCGCGACTTCGCCCAGTTCGCCCGCCAGCAGGGAATCTACTTCGGCGTGCGTGGCTCGGCGGCGGGCAGTTTCGTCTCCTTCTGTATCGGCATCACCGATATAGACCCGATTGAGTATGACCTCACCTTCGAACGCTTCCTGAATCCCGAGCGCGTGCAGATGCCCGATATCGATATGG
>CAZQPV010000198.1:0-3514 GCA_964595265.1 uncultured Fimbriimonadales bacterium | reverse complement strand
AGATTGCAGGGGTTCCCATCCAGCCTGACGCGGAAATCCTCTTTTCGGAGCATTTCGCCTGCCCCGACTGTGGCGTGAGCGTCGGCGAGCTGGAGCCACGCAACTTCTCATTCAATAGCCCCTATGGGGCGTGCGCCGAATGTAGCGGGCTGGGCACGAAAACCGAGTTTGATCCCGAACTGATAGCGCCTGACCTCTCCAAGTCGATTCGGCAGGGCGCGCTCCGACCGTTTGTCAAGCGCGACGGCGAGCTGACCGATTGGCGGCTCGCAATGTTCGAAGGCGTTGCCCGTAAACTCGGTTTCACGGTGGATACCCCTTTAGCCAACCTCTCGCCAGAACAGTTCCATGCGCTTATGTACGGCACGGAAGGGAATGTCTCGGTTGCCGTGCGCAATAAATGGGGGCGCGTGCGCTACATCGATACCGAGTTCGAGGGCGTGATTAACATTCTCAAGCGCAAGTACGAAGAGACGGAGAGCGAATATGTGCGTCAGGAGCTGGAGCAGTATATGTCCACGCGCCCGTGCCCCGCATGTGGGGGCAAGCGTCTCAAGCCTGAAAGCCTTGCCGTGCGTGTGGCAGGCAAAAATATCGCCGAAGTCACGCGCATGAGCATCGAAGAAGCCTACGCGTGGTTCAGCGAGCTGGAGTCGCACCTTTCAGAGCGCGAGCGCACGATTGCCGAGCGCATCCTGCGCGAGGTGCGCACGCGCCTCAAGTTCCTGCTCGATGTGGGGCTGGGCTATCTGACCTTAGATCGCGCGGCGAACACGCTCGCAGGCGGCGAGGCCCAGCGCATTCGGCTCGCTACCCAGATTGGCAGCGGGCTGATGGGCGTGCTGTATGTGCTGGACGAGCCAAGTATCGGTCTCCACCAGCGCGATAACCAGAAACTGATTCAAACCCTCCTGCGCCTGCGCGATCTGGGCAACACCGTGGTCGTGGTGGAACATGACGAAGAGACCATCCGCGCCGCCGATTACATTATTGACCTCGGTCCAGGCGCGGGCGAGCATGGGGGGCAGGTGGTGGTCGCAGGCAGCCTGGACGATGTGCTGAACTGCCCGGAAAGCCTCACGGGGCAGTACCTTGCGGGGAAGAAGCGAATCGAAGTGCCCCCATCGCGCCGCCCGCCGCATCCCGATAAATGGCTTGTGATTCACGGCGCACGCGCCAACAACCTCAAAAATATCACCGTGCACATCCCGCTGGGGCTGTTTGTGTGCATCACGGGCGTCTCTGGCTCTGGCAAAAGCACCCTGATTCAAGAAACACTCTACCCACGCCTGATGTACCATGTGTACGGCACACGCCGCGTGTGGGGCGAACATGATAGCATCGAAGGGCTGGAGTGGGTAGACAAAGTGGTGGATATCGACCAGTCCCCAATCGGGCGCACACCCCGCAGCAATCCCGCCACCTACACAGGTGTGTTTGATATGATTCGCGAACTGTTCGCCAGCACGCCAGAGGCTCGCGCGCGGGGGTATCAGCCCGGGCGCTTCAGCTTCAATGTCAAAGGGGGGCGCTGTGAGGCGTGCCGCGGCGATGGGATGATTAAGATTGAGATGCAGTTCCTGCCCGATGTCTATGTGCCCTGCGAAGTGTGCAAGGGCAAGCGCTACAACCGCGAGACTCTGGAGGTCAAATTCAAGGGCAAAACGATTGCCGATGTGCTGGACATGACAGTGGAAGAGGCGCTGGAGTTTTTCAGCCCCTTCCCCGCCATCGCCCGCAAACTGCAGACCCTCTACGATGTGGGGTTGGATTACATCAAGCTGGGTCAGCCCGCGCCCACGCTGTCAGGCGGCGAGGCACAGCGCGTCAAACTCGCCACCGAACTCAGCAAACGCGCCACCGGCAACACCGTCTATATCCTCGACGAACCCACCACGGGCTTGCACTTTGACGATGTGAACAAACTCCTGAAAGTGCTTCATCGCCTCGTGGACGCAGGCAACACGGTAATCGTGATTGAGCATAACCTCGATGTGATTAAAACCGCCGACTGGATTATTGACCTCGGACCTGAAGGTGGCAGCGGCGGCGGCTGGGTTGTGGCGGAAGGTCCACCAGAAGCCGTGGCGCAGGTTCCTGAAAGCCACACGGGGCGATTCCTGCGTCCGTTGTTAGCCCCATCGCTTCCCTGAGTCGCCCAGCGCCTCGTAGGTGCATTCCGCATACTGGGGCACAAGGCTGGCGATTTCACAGATCACCTCGCGCGGGTTGAACGGCGGGGTCTGGCGCACCTGACGGAGCCACAGCTCGGCAAAAATCAGCCAGTCGGGCTTGCTCTCGCCGGGTGGCTCCAGCGCGCGCCAGAAGCGTTGCACGCGGTGCTCCCAGTTGGTGTAAGTGCCCTCGCTCTCGGCAACCGTACAGGCTGGCAAAAGCAGATCAGCGTACTCCGCGCTCTCGGTCATGTGTGAATCCTGCACCACCACGAACTCACATGCCCGCAGGGCGCGCTCGGCAAGCGTCGGGTCATAATGCTCCCCAGCGGGATTTGCCCCTGCCAGATAGAGTGCCTGTATCTCGCCGCTCAGGCACGCCTGAAGGATGCCGTCGGTCGTCAGTCCCGGCGTACTGGGCACGGGTGCGCCCCAGGCTTGCGCAAAACGCTCGCGTTCCGCCTCGTCCTCGATAGGCGCATAACCGGGCAGTCGGTTTGGCAACACGCCCATATCGCTTGCGCCCTGCTCGTTTGCGCCCAGCGGAAGCAGGTTCAGCCCGCCCGACTCCTGATGGCAGTTCCCCGTCAGGCGCGTGAGCCACATCAGATGCTTCACTAGCTCCTCGCTTTCAGGATGGTTCCACACCTTCTCGCCCGTCAGAATCAGCATGCTGGGCGCACTCACAATCGCCTCGGCGAAAACGAGGAGTTGGTCCGCCGCAATCCCTGTGTGGTCTTGCACCCACGCGGGCGTGCAATCCTTCAGGAGCGCCCGAAGCCACTCGTGGTCGGGCAGGTTCGCGGCGACCGTTGCCGCTGGCAGTTTGTCCAGCAGGATATGGAGCAATCCCTTGACCAGCGTTAGCTCGCTGCCCGCGCGATATCGCATGTGCGTTTCGGCGAACTCCTCCACTGCGTTCGCGACGGGATAGGCGACGGCAACTTTCACGCCGTAGTGGCGCCACGCCTTGCGCGTGCGCAGGAACACCATCGGCTGCTCCTCAATCAGGTCGGCTCCGAACACGAAAATCAGATGTGTCGCTTCCAGGTCGCGATACTCGTTTGCCACGGGGGGCTTGTTCAGCAGGCTCTGTGCGTGCGCCCACAGGTCGCCCTGATAGCGCCTCATGCGGTGGTCTATGTGATTGCTCAGGAATCCCGCCCGCATCAGTTTCTGGAACAGGTAGAGCGCCTCATTGCTCAGGCGCGCGCCTGCCAGTCCGCCGACCGCGCCTCGCGCACGCGCAAAGCGCTCCAGCAACAGCTCATATGCCTGCGCCCACGAGATGGGTTCCCACGCCGTGCCGTTGCGGCGCATCGGCTGGGTCAGCCGATTGG
>CAZQPV010000197.1:0-3557 GCA_964595265.1 uncultured Fimbriimonadales bacterium | reverse complement strand
CAGATTCCCGTGGGCGGCTCGCCGTTCGGGGTGCCGGGCGCCCCAACGGGAGGCTTCTACACGCCCGGCTTCGGTTCTGAGCCGACCTACACCCCCGGAACCCCATACTCGCCTGCCGCGCCTTCACCGTTCAGCGTGCCCGGGCTGGGCGAGGAGCCGCCCACACCCGAAGCCGAGGCGCCTCCTTCGCCTTTTGCAGAACCCGAACCGACCCCTGCTGAACCCAGCCTGCCAGCGCAATCGCCCGCCGACAGCCGCAAAATAGAGGTCTTCCACGCCATCTACCCCCTTCTGGAAGAGCTCGTCAGCGAAGTGCGGCGTTCGGTGGAATACTTCCGCAGTCGACACGGTGATATCGAAATTACCCAGATTCTGCTCTGCGGCGGTGGGGCTGTGATCCCGAATCTGGATCAGTTTCTCGCCAACTCGATAGGAATCCCCGTAGCCGTGGCGAACCCCGTGCGGGGTTTAACCCTACAGGTGAAGCGCCACGGTCCGGAATATGTCGCCAATAACGCCCACTTGCTGGCGGTGGCGATAGGCATGGGGCTTCACGCCAGCTTCTGAGGAGGCAGAAGAGACGATGAAACTGAACCTTGTACCCGATTATGTACGCCAGCGGAAGGTCAACAGACAGATTATCGCGTTGCTGGTGGTGCTGTTTTTCCTGGTGAACGCGGCGATGGCGTTCTGGCTGGTGAGCGTGCGCGCGAAGCTGGGTGAGCTGCAGGCACACAAAGCCGACCTGGAAGCACAAGCTGGTCAGGTGGATGCGCTCAACTCGCAAGCCGAACAGCTCATCAACGCCGCGGCGCTCACCTTAGCGAAATCGGAAGGCGTGCGCATCATCCAGCAGCATAATCTGAAGTATCCAGAGTTCTACAGCAAAGTTAACCAATACACTTCGCCGCGAGTGCGCTACGCCTCCTTGCAGATTCAGCAGGGAAACCAGCTCCAGATTAGCGCCTACGCCAAAGGGATTCGCGAGATTGGACTCTACCTGCAAACGATGTACCGATGCCCGCTCTTCACGGCGGTGAGCCTGACCACCCAGATGCCCGGATACCCCGCAGGCACGACTGGAGGACAAGCAGGAGGATTTGGCGCCTTTGGCGGCGGCGCTCCAGCAGGTCCCATGGCGGGAGGTTTGACAGCAACAGGTGGTGGTCCGGGAGCGGGATTCGGGCTGGGTGCCCCCATGGGAGGCACGGGAGGCACAGGTCAAAGCGCAGGCTCGCCAGCAGGCTTGATGAATTTCCAGGTCGTTGCCACGCTTAAAGAGCCGATGGCTCCCCCCACCCTGCCGAGCATTCTCAACATCGGCGGCGGTGCTGGCGGCGGCTTCGGGGTGCCTGGCGGATTGGGTGGCGGCGCAGCACCGCCCCCACAACTCGGCGGGCGTGGAATCGGTATCTAAGGAGGTATGGGCATGAACCTGTCTATGTTTGCAAAAGTAGCCATCGGGCTGGTGCTCACAATCGATGTCGCAGCAGCCATCTTTCTGCTCGGCATCCGCCCCACGCTCCAGAACATTGCCTATCACGAAGAGAATATTCGCCAGCTGGAACAGAAAGTTGCGATGATTCCCCGCGCGCAGCAGCTGGTGAAGCGCGCCGAACAGAAGGTCAAGGAAGCCGAGCAACAGCTCGCCGTGATTGACCGCACCAAGATGCCCAAAAACACTATCGATTTAAGCGACCGCCTGAAAGCGTGGATGAGGTGGCAGGACATGGTGCGCGAAATCGGTAAGAAACTGGAAGCGTGGCCCGAGAAGACGGGCGTCCAGCGTCTCTATAATGTTGCCTTGCCTGGTCCCCCAAACGACCCGAACGCTATCAACACGATTGCGCTGGTGTTCCCGATGGGAACCGTGCAGGTGCGCGCCTCCTCCTTTGAAGGATTGCTGAACCATGTCCGAAGATGGAACGAGGTACCCAATCTGGTGGTGCTGGTCGACGGGCTGAGCATTCAAGGAATGAGTCCCAACCTGATCGGCACCTACACGATGACCGTGATTGTGTTTCCACGCAACGGGGATAAGGCAGGACCGCCTGTGCCCTCTACGCCCGGCGCTGGCGGCGGCGGTATGGGCATGCCGGGCGGGTTCGGAGGCGGTCCGCCAGGACCGATGCCAGGCGCCCCGATGGGGTTTGGCGGCGGTCCAGGCGCCAGCGGACCTTAAGCAGGAGATACGGCAACCGCGCGGAAGAAGGAAGTGAGAAGCGATGAAGAAAGAAACGCAGATGGCGATAGCGATAGCGGTCGTTGTGCTGGTGGTGATAGCCGTCGTGGCGATTTTCATGCTAACCGGCGGTGGCGGAGGAGAACCTCAGACGCAACCCCCTGTGGTCAGTCAGCCAGGTCCGGGCGATGGGGTAACGCCCACCCCGCCGACCACTCCACCGACTGGGTTCACACCACCCCCGTCTGCCCCCGCGCCCAGCACTTCGGCACAGGTGGCTTTCAAACCGCGCAAAGACCCGTTTGCTCCGCTTCCAGAAGAGGAAGAGGCGATGCAGGGTGATGCGTTCAACCCCAACCTCTATTTCGTGCTGGCGTCGCCAACCCCGCCCCCGAAAGTGGAGCTGCCTGAGCCATACGAACCGCAGCCGCGCCGTCGTGTGGCAGGAATCGTCGTTGGCTCCACCGTGTCGGCGATTATTGAGCAAGAGGGCGAGCCAATCCCCATGATTGTGCAGCCGGGCGACATGGTCGGCGAATTCCGCGTGGCAGCGATTACTCTCGATGGCGTCATTCTGCGCCGTTCCAAAGGCAATCCGCGCGAGGTGCGCGTGCCCTATGAGCCGCCTCCTGGGGGCGGTACCGGAATTACAGGCGGCGGCCGAGGCGCACCAGGAGCTCCTGGCGCCCCTGGCATGCCTACCGCACCGGGCGCTCCCGGAGTCGGCGCCCCTGGCGGGGGCGGACCGCGTGGACGCGGAGGTGTCGGAATTTAGAAACGCCTTCTACACCTGAGCGTATAATTCTGTGGAGGGAAAACAACGATGGTAAAGAAACTGATGTGGCTGATAGTCTGCGGGCTTCTGTTGAGCCTTGCCGTGGCGAGCGCACAGGATGATATCTCCCAGCGCCGCGTCACGGTCAAATACGATCAGGCGGATATCCGTTATGTGCTGAAGCAGCTGTTTGATAGCGTCGGCGCGAACTACTCACTGGACCCGAATGTGCAGGGCACAGTCACGGTCTCACTGACCGATGTGCCTTTCTCGGTCGCGCTGGACGCGATCCTGCGCCAGCATAACCTGACCTATCGCGTGGAAAGCGGAGTCTACTACATCACCGTGCGCCAGCCTGAAGAGGCGCCTATCACAACGGGCGGCGAGACCCCCGAGGAGCAGCCGCAAACGACCAATGTCCCCGAAAAAATCCAGCTGAACTACGCCAATCCAGCCCTGATTGCCGCCTTGCTGGGCGCCACTCAGATTAACTATGCCCAGTACGAGATGTCAATGATGGGAGGCGGCGGTTTTGGCGGCTTCGGTGGTTTTGGCGGTTTTGGCGGCTTCGGTGGTTTTGGCGGTCTCGGTGGCGGTTTT
>CAZQPV010000196.1:0-3613 GCA_964595265.1 uncultured Fimbriimonadales bacterium | reverse complement strand
CGGAGCGCCCCCTGTATGATCCCTTGCGGACGGAAGAGGGATTTCGGATGCTGGGCGTGTTGATGGATGTTAAATCAGGAGAAAAACAGTTCCTGCCCGATGAGATTCCAAGTATAGGGAGGTATTCGTCTGCCCGTATGTGGTTTGATGAGAGGTAAGCCGATGCATATTCCGACGATCCAGTTGATTGGCTCTGGACCGCCTGTGGACAAAAACGGTACCCCCACAGGGCAAAGCTATGTGGAGCGCAACAGGCGTGCCTGGGCAACCATACGCAACTACTGGTACACCGACGGCGAGTGGCATCACGAACTGCTCTTTTACATCGGGAATATGTTCGACAACCTGACAGGTATCTCCCCCAACTATCGCTACTGGTGGCACAGCGCCCACAGGCTTCACTACGCTGTTATCGGGGAGAAGAAATACCGCCCCCTGACCGAAGAGTGGGAACGGTACCGATGCGTCTTCTCGCCTGATTCGCGCTCTCTGGCAGGAGTATCTATGGCGACGCTTGCAGATGAGAAGAATGTCTCGGTTTTTGAGATGCCCTCGGGGCGAAGGCGCGTGTTCTATTCACCGCATGCGTATTTTATCGGCTGGTATCCCGACGGGCGTCGGCTCTGGTTTGAGGACGGGAAGCGCTGGTTTCAGCTGGATGTGGAGCGCTGGCAGGCGCGTGAGCTGAGCCGTGCGGAGGTGGCGGCGTTGCATCGGGATTGGGACTTGCTCAACCCGCGCCTGCGGTATGTGGAGCAGCATCTGATAGACCCTTTGCTGGAACCTTATGACAGGTACTACGCCTACTCACGGAATGGGCGGGTGCGTTTGGGCGCCTTTCCGTGCTGGTGGGTGCCGCGTTATGAGCGTCCGAAGCCGATAGAGTGGCGTCCGCAGACGGTATGGGTGGAGTGGCGCAATGGGAAGCGAATGCGTTTGTGGCAAAACCGGCAAGAGGAGATTGGCGTGCGTCCTCTTGATGTTTCCGACGATGGACGCTGGGCGCTGGTTGCGTTGCGAAGGTATGATAAAGATCTGGTGAATGTGATAGATAAAGAAATCCTTGTGTTTCACATTCCCAGAAAGCGCGTGGTACAGCGGTTCAAGATGGACTGGACAATCGCCTCTGATGTGTCGCCTCACTTCGGGGTCGGTTCTATTTTGAGTTAGAGCGTTGCTGGTTTTGTGGGTTGCCTTCGCGAGGCAAACCCATCTACTGCAGAAGCCTGCACCGGGGTTGTCCAGAGAGCGCCGGAGAGAGAAGGCTATGTCTCCCTGCCCCGTGCGCTGGGCGGGCTGGGAGTGGGTATACTCTCTCCGCTATGGCGAAGGCACGCAAAGCGTCCCAGACGAGCAAGACGCGCACCCAAAAGGCGTCGCCTGCCCCTAAAAACACGGCGGGCAAACCCGTGATTATCGTGGAGTCGCCCGCCAAAACGCGCACGCTTCAGAAAATCCTCGGCAACGCCTACCTCGTCGAGGCGTCTATGGGGCATGTGCGCGACCTGCCCAAAACCAAACTGGGCGTGGATATCCAAAACGATTTCCAGCCCACCTATCAAACCCTGCCCGAACGCAAAGAGGTACTCAAGCGCCTGCAGCAGGTCACCCAGAACGCGCCGACGGTCTACCTCGCCACCGACCCCGACCGCGAGGGCGAGGCGATTGCGTGGCATATCCAGCAGGCGCTGAACCTGAAAAATGCCCAGCGGATTGAGTTCAACGAGATTACCGCCAGCGCGGTGCAGCGCGCCCTGACCCAGCCCCGCCCGATTGACCTCAACCGTGTGAACGCCCAGCAAGCGCGACGGATTTTAGACCGTCTGGTGGGCTATCAGGTCAGCCCGCTGCTGTGGCGCAAGATGCGCGGGGGGCGCAAGGCGCTCAGCGCTGGGCGCGTGCAATCCGTTGCGGTGCGGCTGATTGTGGAGCGCGAGCGCGAAATCCGCGCCTTTGTGCCCGAAGAATACTGGAAAATCACCGCCACGCTCACCCCGCTGGATGAAGAGTTCCCCTTCGACGCCGAGCTGCGCCAGAAGGGCGACGCCAAAATTGAGCTCAAAACTGAGGCGGATGCGAAAGCGGTGCTGCAGGAGCTTGAGGGCGCGACCTATTTTGTGGAGTTGGTGGAGAAGCGCCAGCGCCGCCGCACGCCGCCCCCGCCCTTCATCACCAGCACGCTCCAACAGGAAGCCTCGCGCAAACTCGGCTACAGCGCCAAACGCACGATGCAGATTGCCCAGCAACTCTATGAGGGCGTGGACCTCGGCGACGAAGGCTCCGTCGCGCTGATTACCTACATGCGCACCGACTCGGTTCGCCTCGCCAACGAGGCGCTCCAGATGGCACGCGAGTATCTGCAGCAGCACTTTGACCCCGCCTACCTACCCGAAAAACCGCGCCAGTATAAGACCCGCGCGGGCGCTCAGGACGCCCACGAAGCCATCCGCCCCACCGATGTGAACCGCACCCCCCAGAGTGTGCGACCCTATCTCACCGCCGAGCAGTACCGACTCTATGAGCTCATCTGGAAACGCTTCTTAGCCAGCCAGATGGCAGACGCCCAGCTGGAGGTCACCAGCGTGACCATCCGCGCCAGAGATTACCGCTTCCGCGCGTCGGGCACGGTGATCCTGTTCGACGGCTTCCTGGCGCTCTATTCGGAGGGCAAGGACACCGCCGAGAAAGAGGAAGAGGAACTCCCGCCCCTGCCCGAACTACAGGAAGGCGAAGAATTGCGCCTGATTGAGCTCAAGCCCTCGCAGCACTTCACGCAGCCGCCGCCCCGCTACACCGAAGCGACGCTCGTCAAGGCGCTCGAACAGCACGGCATCGGACGCCCCAGCACCTACGCCACGATCCTCTCCACGATTCAGGAGCGCGGCTATGTGGAGCTGGAAAACCGCGCCTTCAAGCCCACGCCACTTGGCGAGGCGGTCAACGACTACCTCGTGAAATATTTCCCCGACCTGTTCGATGTGCCCTTCACCGCCCATATGGAAGAGGAGCTGGACACGATTGAAGAGGGCAAGATTGACTGGGTGCGCGTGGTGCGGGAGTTTTACGAGCCGTTCCAGCAAAAGCTGAACGCCGCGCTGAACGGAGAGGATGTGATTCGGGTGCCGGTGGTGCAGGTAGCGCGCGCCTGCCCCAACTGCGGGGCGCCGATGGTGCGTCGCGAGGGGCGCTACGGCGCGTTTCTGGCATGCTCGCGCTATCCCGATTGCAAAACCACGCTCCCGATTGGCGCCACAGGTATCCGCTGTCCGCTCTGCAAAGTCGGCGAGGTCGTGGAGCGCAAATCTAAAGGCAAGAGTGCCCGAACCTTCTACACCTGCAGCCAGAAAGAGTGCAACCTGTTCCTGTGGGACAAGCCGACGGGCGCACTTTGCCCCGAATGCGGCAGCCCCCTCGTGGAGCGCGTGCAAAAACGCCAGAACAAGCGCCTCATCCTGTGCAGCAATGCCGCGTGCCGCTATCAGGTGGAAGAGCAACTGGAGACGGAAACGGATGTGCCCGCTGAGGACCTCGTTGGGTGTGGGCAGGACGGCTGAAACGGCTCTGTCGCAAAGACCATAGATTCAGAAAACAGCACGCGGGAACCGCATCCGGA
>CAZQPV010000195.1:0-3642 GCA_964595265.1 uncultured Fimbriimonadales bacterium | reverse complement strand
AGAGCGGGTATACTCAGTGCGCACGGCGACAGAACCTGTCGCCTGTAAATCTCCATAAAAAGCGAGGTAACCAACGATGCTGTTAGCCGAACGATTAGCACACTATGCGACGAATCTGAAATATGAGCAGTTGCCCCCAGAGGCTGTGCATGAAGCCAAGCGAAGAATCATAGACTCCATCGCCTGTGCGTTTGGCGCGTGGCGTTCCGAGACCGCCGAGCTGGTGCGCAAGGTCGCCAGTCAGGTTCACAGCGAGTACGGCGCCACAATTCTCGGCACGCGCCACAAAGCCTCGCCCGACTGGGCGGCGTTTGCCAACGGGCTGCTAATTCGCTATCTGGACTACAACGACACCTATCTCTCCAAAGAGCCGGCTCACCCCAGCGATAACCTCGCGGCGGTGCTGGCGGTTGCGGAAGCGGAGGGCAGCTCGGGCAGGGAGGTGTTGCTGGCGACGGTGCTGGCGTACGAGATTCAGTGTCGCCTGTGCGACGCGGCGAGTCTGCGGGCGCGCGGCTGGGACCATGTGAACTACGGGCTGTTCTCGGCGTCGGCAGCCGCTTCGCGCTTGATGGGGCTTTCCGCTGAAGCTACCAAACACGCCATGAGCATCGCGGGCGTGTCGGGGCTGGCGATGCGCCAGACGCGCGTGGGCGAACTCTCGGCGTGGAAAGGGTGCGCCTTCGCGAACGCGGCGCGGCACGCCACCTTCGCCAGCTGGCTCGCCAAACACGGCATGACAGGTCCCTCCGAAATCTTCGAGGGCAAGATGGGCTTCATGAAGCAGGTGTCGGGCGAGTTCACGCTTGGCGCGCTCGGCGGGGAAGAGGGACGCGGGTTTATGATTAACGAAACCTACATCAAATACTATCCTGTGGAGTATCATGCCCAGAGCGCTGTGTGGGCAGCGCTGGCGCTCCGCGAACAAATCGGCGGCGACCTCAGCCAGATCGAGGCGGTGGAAATTGATACCTTCGAGGCGTGCTACTCCATCATCGGCTCGGAACCTGAAAAGTGGGAGCCAAAAAGCCGCGAGACCGCCGACCACAGCCTGCCCTATATTGTGGGCGTTACGCTGGTAGATGGCAAGGTCGACCTCAGCTCCTTTGACGAGGCGCGCTATACCGAACCGAACCTGCTGGCGTTCCTCAAAAAGATTACCGTGCGCCACGACCCCAGCATGGACGCCCGCTACCCGGAGGGCATCCCGAACCGAATCACGCTCCGCCTGAAGGACGGGCGCACGCTGACGGAAGAGAACACCTTCCCGCGCGGACACGCTGGCAACCCCATGAGCGATGAAGAGGTGGAAGCCAAATTCTATGTGCTGACCGAATGGGCGCTCCCGCGCGAGCGACAGGACGCGGTGTTGCAGTTCCTCTGGAATCTGGACTCGCAGGCGAACCTCCAGCCGCTGATGGCGATG
Source organism: uncultured Fimbriimonadales bacterium (assembly GCA_964595265.1). Lineage (GTDB taxonomy): Bacteria > Armatimonadota > Fimbriimonadia > Fimbriimonadales > GBS-DC > LDYB01. The sequence continues at coordinate 2,216 of CAZQPV010000195.1, read as the reverse complement.
CTGGCGGTTTGAACCCCTTCTAAGAGCGGTAGGGGCGCACGGCTGTGCGCCCCTACAAAGACATCCCCCTCTCCCCAAACCTTCGGGAGAGGGGGCAAGGAGGTGAGAACCTAACACCCGCAGCCGAAGTTAAACAGCACGATGAGCAGATCCGCATCGTCGACCACGCCGTCGCCGTTCACATCGCCGTCACAGCGCGTATGCAGCAGGAACGCCTCGGTGCGTCCCGTCGCCGCGTTGTAGCCACGCCCTACGATGTACCGCCCGTCGAGGCTAATGGCGGTGGCTTCTATCAGCACCGAGCCGTTCGTGAGCAGACTGGCGTAGGTCTGGTTCAGGTCTTCCATCCCACCTGCCGGCGTCCAGCGAAAGGCGTGCTGCTGACTACCGGCGAATTCTGCCCAACCAACGACCACCGTGCCGTCCGCCGAAACGCCAGAAGTCTCGCTCTCATTTCCACCGAGCGTTCCTAACCAGGTGAGACTCTGCGACCAACCCACGGTCGCGCTCAACGCCAACACCACTGTCGCGCTCACAAGCGCGTGTACCCGCTTCGAGAATGTCCGTCGCATCGTTTGACCTCCTTCGCTTTGCTCTGCGCCTCGAAGCGCAGAGGCTACCACTACTATATCCCATTTTTCGCCCAGCGTCAAGAGGTCAGAGCAAAATCTGGCGCGATTCTGACTTTTGCCGAAGGCGAGTTCGCTTCAGATGGTGGGAAATGGAACCCTGCGCGGCGACGATGGCAAGTTAGAAGCGCGATGCGCCCCTCGCCTCCATGCAGGCAGAGAGCGCTACTTGAACAGCACTGTGCCCTCAAGAAACACGAATCGGGTCTGCGCCTGGTCGAAGCCGACGCCGATCCGCATGCGCTGGAGCAGCCGATTGCGGAATGGCAGGCGATAGAAGAGGCGCACTTCGTACATCGGCTGCGTGCTAAGCATCAGGCTGCGGCGGTACGAGATGCCCACGCCGTCGAACAGGTTCTTAACCAGATAGACGCTGGCAGGGCGCAGACCCGAGTAGTCCACCGCGAACTGCTCAAGGTTGAACGCCTCCGCGATTTGCGCCTCCAGCGGGGAGAACAGGGTCGGCAACACCTGCGCCGTCAGGATGTCGTTCAGTTGCTCGCGGAAGACCTTGCTGGGATCGTCGCCGCGGGCGAGGGCAGAAAGGGCAGTACCACGCCCCAAAAGGGTCAGAATGCGCTGTTCAGACAGCCCAGGCGGGTCGGAACGGGCGCTCAGCTGAAGCCGTTCGGGGTCGTCCAGCGGACCGCGCACATCGACCTCCACACGGTAGCGCATGGGATCGCCCGTGAGATCAGTCGCCACCACGCTGGTATTCGCTCGCACATCGAGATTGATACGCGCAATCGCCTCGCCCGTTGGCAGGGCATAGGGGTACTGAACCGTCACGAGGCTATCGGGTTCAATTCGCAATCGGGCAGTGGGCAGGTTCAGCACGCCGCCACGCAGACGAAACACGCCGTTCATTTCCAGCGTCTCCAGTGTGCCGCTCAGATTCAGCTCCCCCTCCATGCGCGCGTCCAGGTTGGGATTGCGCAGAGTGAAGTCTTCGGCGACTGCCACCTGCACATCGAGTTTTGGGTTGACAGGGAGCGGGGCGCCCTCTTCGGCAGGGGTGAACTCCGCGGGGAGGTTCAACACGCCACGCACTACTTGCAAACGCGCCTGAAGCGATGGCTCTTTCAGCACGCCACTCAGCGAAAACTCACCGCGGACTACCCCGTCTGCACTTCCCCCAAATGGGAGGCTGGGTTCTCTGAGCGTGAAATTATCCAGCGTCCCGTTCAGTGCGAGCGTCGGGTTCTCTGTTGTGAAGTCTACCGTGCCGCTGAGGCTCACACTCCCACCTTGCGAGGACTGCGCCGACGCCTGCACAATCCGCGCCTGCGAGCCATCAAACTCCACCTGCAGTCCGATTGCCTGCAGAGCCGTCTGGAACGCTTCCAACCCGACGGCGCCGTTCTCGATGGAGAGGGTTCCACGCGGCTGCAGATTCTCCAGCGTGCCCTCGATTTGCAAGCGGGCATTCAGCACGCCCTCTGTGCGCTCGGCGTCGATGGGCGCGACCAGTTCCAGCAGGCGCAGGGGCTGGTTGGTCAGGCGCATCTCGATGGCGAGCGGCTCATCGCGAGGAATCCCCAGCGGTGACCAGCGGAAGGGAAGTGTGCCCGACAGTCGCGCCTGGTA
>CAZQPV010000194.1:0-3675 GCA_964595265.1 uncultured Fimbriimonadales bacterium | reverse complement strand
TTGCGCTCTTTGACGAGCATCTCGGCGGCGTCGGGTGCAAAGCCAGGGAAGTGCATCACGCCCTGCGCGTCGGCGTTGCGGTATGCCTGCTCGTCGCGGGCGCGGGCGCCCCAGCCGCTCAGCATAAACACAATCGCGCCGTTCGGGATGCGCCCGTGTCGGCGTTCCCACTGGCGCAGGTCGTCAGCGGTGAGCTGCGCGTCGGGGTTCTTCTGTGCCCGCTCGCGGATGTCCACCACCACGGCGTAGCCCACCAGCTGGGCGGGCGTGAGCTGATCCAGCGTCGGCTTGCCCTTGATGAAGTGGACAGGGGCGTCCATATGCGTGGCGTGATGTTCATAGAGCTGCCAGCGGTTGGCGTAGAAACCCGACGCCTCGTGCGTGTAGAGCGGCTCGCGCACCAGCTTCGGCGTGCCCGGCCATGTGGGGAACTCTGGCGTCTGGATGTAGGTGAGATCCAGCATGTTCCGTGCGCGCGGGGGCAGGCGCAGGCTGGGCGTGCGTTGTGCCGGCACGGGCGCCGTGGCGCGTCCCAAATCGCCCCACAACTCCCGATAAATCGCGTGCGTGCACATGGAAAAGATGATACCTTCACAGAGGGAGAGCTGATGTGGTTTTTTTTTGGTGGAGGCGGGGGGAATTGAACCCCCTTCCAGAACGCCTGCACACCCAGCCTCTACGAGCGTAGTCCGTCTTTAGCTCTCGCGGCGGGTGTCCCGACGGACAGGGCACCCCGTCGCCAGCCCAGTTTGGTGTCCTCCGTCGGCGCTGGGCGCCGCCTTCGGAGCGAGTCGGTCTAGCCCACGCTCAACTCCCCTCGGACCGACCGCGAGGAGAGCGGCGGCTGCCTTCAATTAGGCAGCAAGAGCATAGTTAGGAGTCGCACTTCTTGTTTGCGGATTTTTAACGAGGCCCTCCGCACCTCGGCTCGCCACTGAGCGCCAGTCGCGTTCTGTCGAACCCTGACGCCCCCGTGTCAGCATGATTATACCCCATCGCGCCCCGAAAAGTTCCCTGCATCCCGGAAGGCAGGATTTTCTTTACCATGACGCAAATCTTAACTTGGATGGCATCAGAAAGTGTGATTCGGGCGCTGGAGGAAGCTGTTCGAAACGCGCCTGAGGATGTGCCGCTGCGTTTGCATCTGGCGCAACTGCTGGAGCAAGCCGCCCGGTTTGAGCCAGCGCTGGAGCATTATGTCGCTATCCTGAGGCTCCAGCCGCGCCACCGCGACGCATGGCTGGGCGCAATTCGGATGCTTCGCAATTTGGGGCGCGCCGCCGAAGCCGACCTGCAACTGCACGCCTTCCTGCAGGTCCACCCCAACGACCTGGAAGCCGAGATTTTGCGCGACGCGCCCCGTGCAGGCGATTCCGAACTTTCTGGAGACGACGAAGAAGCGGAGGAAACCCCTTACGAAACCGAACCCCCTGAACCAGGCAGCGCACCCTTCTTCCCCGTGCGTCCCACGGGCGTCTCGTTCGCCGATGTGGGCGGCATGGAAGACCTCAAGGAGCAGATTCGGCTGATGATTATCTATCCTCTTCAGCGTCCTGAACTCTATCAGGCATATGGCAAGCGCGTAGGCGGTGGGGTGCTGCTTTATGGACCGCCGGGCTGTGGTAAAACGCTTCTGGCGCGAGCGATCGCGACCGAGTGTGAGATGCCCATGCTCTATATCGGCATTCACGAGATTCTCTCGCCGTGGATTGGGGTCAGCGAGCAGCTCCTGCACGAGGCGTTTGAGACCGCCCGCAACTACGCGCCCTGCATTTTGTTTATTGACGAGCTGGACGCGCTGGGGGTAAAGCGCACCGACGCGGCGCACTACTCACGCGTGCTGGTGAACCAGCTGCTGGAAGAGCTGGACGGCTTTCACAGTTCCAACGAGCGCCTGCTGATTCTGGCGGCGACGAACGCCCCATGGCATGTGGACCCTGCGCTGTTGCGTCCCCGCCGTTTTGATCGCGTGCTGTTTGTGCCGCCGCCCGACCTGGAGGCGCGGATAGAGATTTTGAAAATTCACCTGCGGGGGCGCCCTGTGGAGCCGAATTTGGACTATCGCAAGGTGGCGCAGGCGCTCCGCTACTTCACAGGGGCGGACATTGAGGCATTGTGCGAGCACGCCGCCGAAGAGGCGATTGCGAACGCCCTGCGCACGGGGCGCAAGGAACCCATCCGCGCCGAGCAATTGCTGCGACTGGCACGCACCATCAGCCCCCTCACGCTGGATTGGGCGCGCACCGCCCGCAACTACGCGACCTATGCCAACGAAACGGGCTTGTACGACCCCGTCGCCGAGTGGCTCAAAAAGGAGCGCCTGATGCCATGAAAGATTCGGGCTACTCTTTCAGGGACTACCTGCCGCCGCTTTATAGCGAGCGCGCGATTTTCTACTTCACCGCGTTCGGCGGTCCGCTGGGAATTGCGTTGTCCATCCTCAACGCGCGGCGGCTGGAGGAGGATGATCTCTATCAGAAGAGCCTCCTCTGTTTGCTAATATGGCTGATTGCGACGCCCATCTTTTTCACAGTCGGGATCTTCTATCCTGAGAGCCGACCCCTGTTGCGCTTTGCGTCGCTCGCGCTGCATGTTGGGCTGGGGTACTACCTGCGCTGGCAGAATGAACCCCATGTTCTGGCGCATCTGGAGATGGGCGGGCAGCTAAAGCCTGTGTGGGCGCCGCTGGGCATCCTGCTGGCGTTTATCTTCGGGGTGATGTGGCTGGCAGTGCTGGCGGTGCGCTCAGTGGAGGAGTGAGACAGTGCAACAACCGCCCCAACGACATTCGGTCGACGAGCTGATTGAGCTGGGCAGGCAGATGGTGGCGCAGGGCAACTGGCAGGTTGCGCTACGCTACCTGCGGCGAGCGCTCCAGCAGGAACCTGACAACAGCTATGCCCACGCACTGATGGCGCTGGCGTATCAGGTGGGCAGAAACCCCAAACAAGCCCTGAATGAGGCGATGCTGGCGGTGCGCTATGAACCCGACTGGTATTACCCCCACTATGTGCTGGGGATTGTGCTGAAAGATCAGGGGCGACTGAATCGGGCGGAGGCGGCGTTGCGCCGTGCCCTGAGCTTAGACCCCCAGAACGCTTCGGTGCTTGCGCATCTGGCGGACCTGGCTTGCCGAAGTGCCCAGTGGCAGGAAGCAGTACGACTGGCGCATCAGGCGTTGCGTCTGGAACCCACGAATCGGGTGGCGCAGCTGGCGCTTGCGCTCGCGCGATGCTCACAAGGGCAACTGGACGAGGCGGAACGAATCGCCCGCCACTGCCTCCGCGAAGACCCCGCAGACCCCGACGCGCTCTGGATTCTGGCGATGGTCGCCGTGCGACGCGGCGACTGGCGCACAGGCTGGCAACTGAGCCTGGACGCGCTCGCCATGGACCCTGAGCATTCGAGCGCTCGCGAAACGCTGATTCACGCCGCAGGTATGCGCTCCAAAATCATGGCGCCTGCCCTGCGGTGGCAGTTCTGGGTAGACCGCCTGTCGCCCGTGTGGCGCTTTGGCGTACTGACGCTTATTCTTGCAGGTCTCCACAGTGGACGGATTCTGTTCCGAGAGGGCTATGCTAACACCACTTTTTGGACCGATGTGCTGATGTTCGGCTGGATCAGTCTGGTGCTATTCTGGCTCTATCTGTTGCTGGTACCGCCGCTCTTTTATGG
>CAZQPV010000193.1:0-3697 GCA_964595265.1 uncultured Fimbriimonadales bacterium | reverse complement strand
GGCTACGCCAGCGAGTTCCTCGCCTCGCTCACCAACGGGCGCTATAGCCAGATCGAAATCGACGAGCAGTTTCGGTTCTATCTAATAGACGACGGCATCCGCAAAACGGTCATCTCAGGGGGCGAGCAGGATGTGGTGAACCTCAGCCTGAGGCTGGCGCTGGCGCGACTGATTACCGAACGCGCGGGTCAACCGCTTTCGCTGCTGATTTTAGACGAAGTGTTCGGCTCGCTGGATACCGAACGCCGCGCCAGCGTGCTGAACCTGCTCAATACCCTGCGCGACTGGTTCGAGCAGATTCTTGTGATTTCGCATATTGAAGATATCAACGAGTCGGCGGAGCGGTGCTTATATGTCGTTCGGGATGAGCGCACCCGCAGCAGCCAGGTGTTTGAGAAACTGGACGGGACTGCCCCGATAGAAGCAGTTGCTCCTCTTGTCGAAACACCCTCGCCCGCGCCGACGCTTTTTGATGAGTGAAAAGCCACCTTAGATACGGTTAACACCCGCTGCCGAAATGGGACAGCACGATGAGCAGGTCGGCTTCGTCCACCACACAATCGCTGTTCATATCGGCTGTCAGGTTGCCGCCTGTTTGACCCCATTCAACCAGCGCCGCGAGCAGGTCTGCGTCATCGACGCAACCGTCGTTGTTGGCGTCGCCTACTTGCCAGAGGGGGCTGCGAGCCACCACCAGCGTGCCGTCGCGCCAGTAGGCGAAGAGCCGCCCGTTCGGGGAGAAGAGCAGGTGCATGCCTCCCGCCCCCGTCTCGCGGTCATAGCGATGCACCAGCGCGCCATCTGCAAGACGCCAGAATCGAATCTCCCAGATACTGTCGTCCCCACGGGTGCCGATTGTGACCAGAAATTGCCCGTCAGGCGAAAACTCGACAGCGGACACATAGCCTGGATGAATAAAGGTTTGCAGGAGCGCTCCGTCGGCTACGCTCCAGACGCGAACTATCTCTGTGCCGCACGACGCCAGCAGCCTACTATCGGGTGAGAACGCAAACGAGAGCAGGCCATCTTCCCACGCCTCGAGGAGTCTGTACAGCAGGACTCCATCCGAAGCACGGCGTACGACGATTGTTCCTTCAATGCCCAGCGACGCGAGGAACGCACCGTTCGGTGAGAAGCGAACCCGCTTAATCCCGTATTCGTGTGATCTCAGGTCGGAAAATGGTTGCGTTCCGTTAACGGTATTCAGAACGGTAATACCTCCATACTCCCTGGGGACCTCGCCAGAATCGTAATCGTAGTATTCACCGCCAAGAACAAGGAGCGCATTATCAGGCGAGAAGTCAGCATCCAGAACGTAGAGGAGCGGGTCGCGAAGTCCCTCCATCAAGCGAACCCCATCTGACACCCGCCAGACAGAGGCAAATGCGCCCCCTCTTGCCACCAGAAGCGACAGGTCGCGCGAGAAGGCAATCGGGACTGCCATCGGATGCAGGTTCCATGTTCGTAGCATGCTCCCATCAGAGGCGCGCCAGAAATCCACCCGTCCTTGACTGCCTGTTGCCAGCCAGCACCCATGTGGTGAGCAGGCAAGCGGAATGCCTGTCTCTTGCGTGAGCGTGCGTTCGTGCGTTCCAGTCTAGACATTCCACAAGCTCACCGAGGTGTCATACCCCACTCCTATGGTTCTCCCATCAGGCGAAAAAGCCACCTGCGTTCCCTGTAAGCGGAGGTACAGCTGCCCATCCGCAACCCTCCAGAGCCGAAGGCTATCCGGTGCGCCAGAGGCAATCAGCTGTCCATCGGGTGAGAATCGAACGCAAAGAATCCCGCTTGTGTGCCCAGAAAACACACGCACTTGCAAGTCTGACAGGCGCCAGAGGCGTACCGTGCGATCTTCACCACCTGAGACGAGATACTGTCCATCGGGTGAGAAGTCAACTGAGTAAACAGTACCGTTGTGCCCTATGAGAGTGCGCGACAGCGCGCCGTCCGGCAAACGCCAGAGCCGAATCGTGCCATCCTCACTACCTGAGGCAAGGTATGCCCTATCGGGAGAGAACGCCACAGAATAAACCCCCATGGTATGCCCTCTCAATTCTCCTATCTGGGCGCCATCCGAGACACGCCATAGCCGAATCGTTCGGTCCCTGTAGCCTCCACTCGAGGCAATCAGTTGACCATCGGGTGAAAAGGCAACCGAATAAACGGCGTCGGTGTGTCCCCTGAAAATTCGAACCAGTTCGCCATCTGACACACGCCAGAGCCGAACAGTGTGGTCATGGAAGCCACATGACACAAGGTAGCTGCCATCGGGCGAAAAATCAAGCGCCTCCACTCCACCTGAATACACTCCTATCGTGCGCACTGAGCCGTCTGCAAGGCGCCAGAGCTTGACTGTTCTATCGTAGCTGGCAGAAGCGAGGTAGCTTCCATCGGGTGAGAACGAGACACCTGACACCACCCAGGAGTGTCCCCCACGAATCCAGAGAATATCGGGACTATTTTGCGCTACGCCCAACCCCCCAACTACGAGGCACAGGCACACCAGCACCCATCGCTGTATCCTCACTGCATAAGCTGCGCCATATCGCTTCATCGCCACTCCCTCCAGTATCGGCAGGCATCGTTCGTAACGCCTAACCCTTCAATAAATATACCCCAAACGATGTGGCACTTCTACGATTTTGCACAATGCGATAAGTCCGTCTCACGACAGAATTAACCAGCCTCCCAAGAAGGTATACTCTTTGCCCGATGAACCTCGAATACATTACCGATGTCGTGCTGTGGCTGACAGTGGTGATTTTGAGCCTGACGGTGCATGAGTTCGCCCATGCGAAGTATGCCGACTGGGCAGGTGACCCGACGCCCCGCCGTCAGGGGCGCGTAACGCTCAACCCGATTGCGCACTTGGACCCTCTGGGTACGCTGCTGATTATTATGGTCGCAATTTCTGGCTTCGGGTTTGGCTGGGGCAAGCCTGTGGAGGTCAATCCTGGCTACTTTCGCAACCCGCGCCGCGACTGGGTGATGTGCGCTTTTGCGGGACCGCTCTCCAACATTCTGCTGGCAGTGGTGTTTGCGCTCATCCTGCGGTTGGCTCCGATTCCGAACCCGGAAAGCCTTTTCAGTAACATTTTCCTGCTTTTTGCGCTGTATATGGTGATTACGAATGTAGGGCTGGCAGTGTTCAACATGCTCCCTATCCACCCGCTGGACGGTTCCAAAGTGTTGTCGGGGTTCCTGCCCGATGTGTTTGACCGTGCCTACTGGCGGTGGCAGCTCACCTATGGACCGATTTTGCTGTTGGCGGCGCTGGTGATTGTGCCCGTGGTCACGGACGGGGCGGTGCGCCCGATTGCGTGGGTGCTGGCACCCGTCCGAAACGCAATTCTGGACTGGCTTTTGACATGAGGCATGCTCCGATTCGAGTGATGGCGGTGTGCGGCACGCGCCCCGACGCGATTAAGATGGCGCCTGTGGTGCGTGCCTTGCGTGAAGACCCAGTCTTCCGTGTACGCCTTGTGGCGACGGGGCAACATCGGGAGATGCTGGATCAGGTGCTGCGCCTGTTTGCGCTGACGCCTGACGAGGACCTGAACATCATGACGCCCCACCAGACGCTGACCGAGATAACCCTGCGCACGCTGGAGGGGCTGGATCGGGTGATGCGGGCGCATCCAGCGGATGTGGTGCTGGCGCAGGGTGACACGACCACCACCTTCGTCGCCGCGCT
>CAZQPV010000192.1:0-3750 GCA_964595265.1 uncultured Fimbriimonadales bacterium | reverse complement strand
AACGCCACACCTCAGGGGAACGGCTCGTGCTGACCATCGGTATAAGTGTACCTGATGGGGGCGGGGGGTTGGAGCAGTACCTGCTTTTTCCTTGTTTGCGGGGGGTATTGTGCAGCTTAGAGGGGTAAGGTTTTTCATGCCTCTGCAAAAAAGCGATGGCTAAAGCCGTTCCCAGTAACAAAGCCCACCTGCGCTGGCTTCCCGTGCAGGGGCATCCTGCCCCTGTCCACGCGCAGGACGCGCAAGCGACACAAGCCGAGTAGGTCGGCTTCATTTCATAGCAACGGCTTTAGCCGTCGGGCAATCCCAAGAGCCTTTGAAAGCACAACGGGTGAACCTGCTCTGTCGCAAAGATACCTGATTCAACCTGATGCCCCCCTCCGCAAGGTTCCCCCCGCAAGCGAGGGGAACCGAGAACGGGGCTACTGTGAGGCTGGAAGCGCCAGCGCGTGGCAGGGTTCGGTTCCCCTTGCGAAGCAGGGGGAACCTGAAGGAGGGGGTCGCGGGATTCTCCAAATCGGGGTCGTGTCTTTGGGATTTGAGTTCTCCTCGCTTGCGCTGGGAGGTATTGCAGTCCTCATACAAAGGAAAAGGAAACCCCACCCCAGCGGAGTATAGAAGAAACCATATGCTTTACCGAAACAGATATCCTGTTAACATCGAACGCGCCCGCCAGGTGCGCCGCGCGATGAGCGAGTCGGAAACGCTCCTCTGGAAGCGCCTGCGGCGTAAACAGACAGGTTTTCATTTCCGACGCCAGGTGGCAGTGGGACCCTACTTTCTTGACTTTTACTGTGCAAAAGCGCGGCTGTGCGTCGAGGTGGATGGCGACACGCACGCCTTTCGCGCTGAGAGTGACCGTCAACGCGATGAGTACCTCCAGCGGCTGGGTATTCTGACAGTTCGCATTCCTACGAGTGAGTTGTATACTCATTTGGATGAGGTGGTGGAGTATATTGCGCATCTCTGCCGCGAGCGCGCGGCTCAGCAGTCCGGGACGATAGAGGAGTGAGTTGAGCAGGCACTTTCTTGTTTGGGATGCCTTTTTGGAGAAAGCCTTGCTCTCGTGGTAAGGGTTTCTTGTACCCCCTCCGTGAGGTTCCCCCTGCTCCGCAAGGGGAACCGCGCCGTGCAGGAACCCGAATCTCGGTTCCCCTCACGCCAGTAGGGGGAACCTGAAGAAGGGGGCATCCTCTTTCATCGAATGTTTTTACAACCAGAATACCTCAGCCGTTTTGTCTCCCGTTGAAAAAATCCCCCAAACACCCAGCAGGAATCTGCCCCCAATCGACGAGTCTGGCATATAACCATGTCAGTCTACGCGGAAGGCGCCACCGAACTGCTGTTAGCCCTGGCGACGCCGACGCCCAAAGGCTACTGGGGCGTGCCCGTGCTGGTGTGGGAACGACCCGGCACGGGCAAGTCCACCTTCATCGAGAGCCTGGGACGCGACGGCTTCCCCGTCTTCACGATGATTGCCAGCCTGCACGACCCCACCGACTTCAGCGGGCTGCCGGTGTTGCACGACGGGCGTATGCGCTTCGCCCCGCCCGACTGGCTGGAAGTGTTCGAACAGTCGGGTCAGGGCATTCTGTTTCTGGACGAGTTGACCACTGCCCCGCCGACGGTGCAAGCCGCGCTGCTGCGACTGGTGCTGGAGCGCCAGGTGGGCGCCCACAGCCTGCCGCCCGCCGTGCGCATCGCCGCCGCTGCGAACCCCCCCGACATTGCCGCCTCGGCTGGGAACTCAGTCCCCCGCTGGCGAACCGATTTGTGCATCTGCAGTGGAACCTGGACGGCGCGCGCTATTGGGATGCGCTGGAAAACGGCTTCGCCAGCGCGAGCCTGCCCCAGACCGACCCCGAACGCCATCGGGCGCGGAGCGTCTTCTGGCGCAACCTCGTGGCGGGCTTTCTCAAGCGCAACCCCGCGCTGGCGCACACCGAACCTGCCGAAGACGAATACGCCTTCGCCTCGCCCCGCAGCTGGGACTTCGCGATTGCGCTGATGGCGACCTGTGAGTTGCACGGCTACGCCCCGACGCCCGGTCAGCCCAGTCCCAGCAACACGCAGCCGTTCATCAACCTTGTCAAGGGGGCGGTTGGCTCTGGCGCGGCGACGAGTTTCCTGCAGTACCTGCGCACGCTGCGCATTCCTGACCCTGAAGCGGTGCTGGACGGTCAGGCGCAAGTAGACCCCAGCCTGCGTGAGGACGAGCTGTTTGTGTTGTTCAACACGATGAAGAGCCTGCTGACGGCGCTGAAAGCCAGCGACCCGCGCCTGCAGGGGCGCACGCGCCGATTTTTGGAGGCGGCGCAGGAGGTCGCCAGCGCCCGCAAAGGCGACGCCATCTACACCTGTTTTCGCGACCTCATCAAAAGCGGCTGGCTGCAGCAACGCGCGGCAGCAGACCCCGACATTCGCCCCAGCCTGCGTAGGTTGAGCCAGCACTTTGAGGAGTTGACGCACCTGCTGGAGGGAGTATGAGCCAGATAAAGTGGAAAGGCGTGGAAGTGGAACTGCAAGTGCCCTGTACGGAGGGCAAGGAACACCCCGTGCGTTTGCGGATTACGGGCTGGGGGGAGCATGAGGTGGCGTATAACCCCTGCGTGGAGTTGCTGGGGGAGGCGCTGGCGCGGATGGCGCCCTGCAGTCATTACTTGCAGAAGCGCGAGTGGTGGCAGCAGGATAGTTCCTCGCGGAAGCGTGTGTTGGAGGCTCTGGGGGAGGCAGGCAAGCCAGCCGTGCCGGCGCTTATCAAGGCGTTGGGGGATAGGGATGAGGATGTTCGTGTGGCGGCGTGTGGGGCGTTGGGGCAGATAGGCGCGCTGCCCAAGCCGTGCCTGCACTTCTGAAGGTTGCAAGTCAGACTGGCGATTCGTTTGTACGCGAAGTCGCCCGTGGGGCACTCCGAAAAATTCAGAAGAAAAACCGACGATGAGCCAGTTGCCGATTGAAGAATGGTTGCGTGCGGCTCGGGTGTACGCGGCGGAGCGCATGGCATGGTTCGCGCCTGCGCTGTACGCCGCGCCGCTACGCCTGAGCGAAACCCTGCCCACGCCCGCCGCCATCGACCAGCACGGGCGCGTCTACTTCAACCCCCGCTTGGTCGCCCAAATCTACGAGCAGATGAAGCAAGATAAACAAAAACTCGTGCAACAGTTGGGGTTTTTGTGGTATCACGAGGTGCTACACTGGTTGCGTCGGCACGGCGAGCGAGCGGAGGCGATTCGCGCTGAGCCTGAGTTGTGGAACCTTGCGTGCGATATGGAGATAAACGACTACCTGCCAGAGGGGCTGGCGTACCCCGATTTTGGCGGGGCGTTTCGGGCGGTGTTTCCGCAGGATTATGAGCTAGAGGAGGGGCGCACGGCAGAGTGGTACTATCGCCGCTTGCTGGAGCAGCGACAGCAGCAACAGCAACCGTCGCAAGGCGGGGGCGGTTCGGGGGAACAGTCGCAGCGACAGCAACCGTCGCAGGGCAGGGGCAGTTCGGGGGAGCGAGACGAACAAGACCAATCGCAGGGCGGGGATGGCTCTGACGAGCAGGAAGCACAAACTCAGGCGCAGGGGCTGAGGCTCACGGCGACGGCGCGGCGGGGGGCGACAGCAGTCCGTTCTGGGACGAAGGCAGCGGGGTACACGGTCAGCCGCGCCCGTGGGAGCTGCCTGCCGGGAGCGACGAAGCCCCTGCGCTGAGCGAGTTTGACCGACAGGCGATTGCGAAAACCGTCGCCCGCAACATTCTGG
>CAZQPV010000191.1:0-3764 GCA_964595265.1 uncultured Fimbriimonadales bacterium | reverse complement strand
TTCAGCGCGTCCACATCCCTATCGGCGATGCGGTTGAACGCCATCGCGGCGGTACGGGCGCTCACCATCGCGACCAGGATCCAGCCGAGCGTGCGCCCCGAAACGCCGGTATCGGCGGCATATATCAGCCCCATCAGCGCAAACGGGAGCGCGAAAATCGTGTGTTCGAACTTGATGGCTTCCAGAAAAATCCGAACCTTACGCCATGTGCGCCCAACAAAACCCTCCGGGCTAAGCGCCTGCATATCCACAGAAGTGTACCCGATTGAGGTTTCACTTCTGCGGCGAATGCGTCGTTCCCACCAGCTCGCCCCTCACACTTTCGGGCGAGACATCCACGATTCGCACATACACCAGTTGCCCAGCCAGGCTCGGCGAGCCAGCGAACTCTACCTGAAGGTAGTGGTCGCTCGTGCCCGTCATCAGCCCCGTGAGCTTGGAGCGCGTCTCCACCAGCACGCGCTCCACCTTGCCGATAAAACGGCTCGCGTAGCGCAGTTGCACCTGCTTGCAAAGCGCCTGCAGCCGCTGGCTCCGCTCGGTTTTCACGGGTTCGGGCACCTGGGCTTCCATCGCCTCGGCAGGGGTTTCGGGGCGCGGCGAGTAGCGGAAAACATGCGCCCGACAGTATTCCGCCGCCTCCACCACCTTGCAGGTGTTCTGGAACGCCTCCTCGTCCTCACCGGGAAAACCGACCATGATGTCGGTGCTGATAGCAAGGTCGGGGATGCGCTCGCGCAGGTGCCGACACAAATCCAGATAGAACGCCTGGTCATACGGGCGGTTCATCGCTTTGAGAATGCGCGAGTCGCCGCTCTGAAGCGGGATATGTAGGTGCGGGCACATCTTGGGGTTAACGGCAATCTGTTCTATCAGCGCGTCGTTGATGAGTGTCGGCTCGATGGAGCTGATGCGGATGCGCTCCAGCCCCTCAATCTCGCTCAGCAGGGCGCAGAGTTCTGCCAGATCGGGTCCCCCACTGCCCGAATGGGGTCCATAGTCGCCGATCAGCACACCCGTCAGTACGATTTCGCGATAGCCGTCGGCGACCAGCGCCCGCGCCTCTTCCAGCACTTCGGTGTAGGGGGTGCTGTGCATCACGGGGCGTGTGAGCGGAATGGAACAAAACGAGCAGTTCACATTACAGCCGTCCTGAATTTTCAGCACGGCGCGGGTACGGCGTCGGAGGGGCGTTTCGCCTGTGCGGCGTTCGGCTTCCAGACGCTCGCGCAGCTGGGGAAAATGCTCCAGCACATACTCCAGCGTGCGCAACTTGTCGGGGTTCGGCACGACAAGGTGCGCCTCGTCCAGTTTTTCACCACGCCGCAGGGTGAACTGCGCGTAGCAGCCCGTCATCACCACAATCGCGTTGGGGTTCAATCGGCTGGCGCGGCGGATGGTCTGGCGCGATTTCGCCTCCGCCGACTGCGTTACCGAGCAGGTGTTAATCACATACACATCGGCGGGCGACTCGAAGGGCACAATCTCAAACCCCTGCGCCTCGAAACTCTCCAGAATCTTCTGGGTCTCGTACTGGTTGACCTTACACCCCAGCGTGGTGAACGCCGCAGTTGGCATAGCGGGGAGAATTGTACCTTATGCCGCCGGCACCTTCTGAACCGCCAGCCCATTGCTATCCTGCGGGTAATAACCCCACGACTCGCCCATCATCAGCCACTACTATTATGCGTGAAACGCCTGTCCGACATCTACTTTCGAGTCAGGGCTGTTTTCGGCGTTTGAAAAGCGTGCAAGCCAGTGCAGTCAACACCATACCTGCCACTCCACCTATCGCTATCTCAGGATAAAGCACAGAGCCTGCCGTCAAAAGCACACCAAGCAATAAAATAAAACCCACCGTCAGAAGCCCTAACCAGCGACATAAGCAATCACTGACTTGAAACAAATAAAATGCAAGAAGCACCCCTCCCACAAGAGAGAGTAGAAGGAAAGCGGCGAAATACGCAACTGCTGGTAAAGAGGGAATGCACCAGATCTACCATAAGAAGGAAACCGATTATTCCCATCACCAGGCGTGTTTGAGGCGTCATGGCAGTATTCCAACCAGCCTGCTAAATGAGCGGCTCGGCTCGAAAACACACGCGCCACTCCACCGTCCCGCTTGCTCCCACAGGCGGAGTGTAGCGATACCTCTCCTCCAGTCGCCGTGAACACTGCAAATGCGTACAGAACTTCAGGTGGCTCGCTGGATCCCTCTCTAACAACTGCCACTAAACACTCCCGTAGAGATTGCCGAAATCGTCTCGGAAATAGGGCATCAACGAACGGCTCATCCAGCGACGCAGAAGTTCATCTTCCTCAATCAGCCATTCGGATTGCATCCCGATTACCTCCTCGCGCTTTCAGTTCCCCCCCCACTCATGGGTAGTTTCGTGCAGATGAGACCTCCTCACAGCCCCCGCGTTTGAACCGAATCCCGCTTTCCTCACGAGGGCATGCCGGGTCAGATAATCTCTATCGGTCTCTCCAGCTTGGATGTACGACCCCGCCACAACCACCTCGCCTTGAACATCGCCCGACTCAGGCGAGCCGAGTCATACCATAGCACCATTTGATACGAACCGCGGGGCAACTCATCATAGCCTACTCTCCGCACATCAAAACTAAAACCCGCTAACATCCCAGTGGCTATCGGGATCAGGTCGGCATCTGAAACCACTTTGCGCCTGATCAGGATGCTCTTGAACGGGACGGGCTGTTCACCGTGCCGAACTGCTATCGTGAAAGGAAAGTGGGGATCATCGGCAAAAGGCGTGAGATGAGGAAATAGATCAAAATAGAGTTAAGATTGGGAACGATTTTGCAGCGCGATTGTTACCTCGATAGAGGCGCCTTCGCGTACTTGGGGATGTTCAACCCAAGCGCTAAGCCGAACAGGTTGATCCTGCGTTTGATAAATTACTCCAGATTGACTTATCATAGTCTTTCCCTCCTATGGGCAGGTAGGCGTGCCAGGTCCGTACATGTACTGCTCGCACCCGTACGCCCCCGGCTGCCCCTCACCACAAAAATGAGCCATTTCGTGGACAATTATTTTACCCAAATAGCCACAAGCAAGGGAAAACGCCCTAGGACACAAAACGATATCGTTTCCTCCTGCGAGAGCATAACCGTCTGTTACAAAGAAGGGGGGATTCGCAGAACAGGACGCGGGAAGCGCGTCCGTACAGGCATCCGTAGGGGCGCGGCGACCGCGCCCCACGCGGCAAAGTCTGCCCTACCACGAGGTGGAATGCGCATCCTTGCAACAGAGCATCTCAAGCTGCTCCTGCAATACGCAGCCAGCCTCCATCGGCTAAGTAGCACGTGCATCCTGCGCGTGAATTTGGGCAGGGCGCCCAATCTACGGAAGCCAGCGCAGGCTGGCTTTGTCTGTGAGGAACGGCTTCAGCCGTCGGAGCGAATCGCCCAACGCGTTTTCTTGCTCGTTCCTTTTCCTAGATCGCTTCTAAGTTGCCACCTCGCTCCCGCTCGTCGTCTGCACCTCGCGACGCACCCTCCAGCCCGGTCCGCCATAGTCTGACTCCCGCGAGCCACTGCCTGGCACCATCACCTGCTTTACCTGCCAGTGCCCTACAAGGGAACCCAGCGCCATGCGCAAGCCGAACCCTCTGCGAGCTTTTTGTGCGTTTATCGCCTTTGACCTCCCAGGCGTTGTTCCGAAGCAGGAATCCCGCTTCTCCCTCCGAAACCGAAGGTTATGATTCGTGTGGAAGGCGCCCCGATTTACACTTTCTGGGACG
>CAZQPV010000190.1:0-3771 GCA_964595265.1 uncultured Fimbriimonadales bacterium | reverse complement strand
CGGGCGCGCGGGGCGTGGCGGTGCTTTCGGGGATTCTGGACGCGCCAGACCCCCAGCAATACGCAACGCGCTACTGGAACGCCCTGACCGCCAACCCCAATTAATCACTGCCCACCCAGTTTTGCCGAAATTTGAACTCATTTTGCCCAATTTTTTTGACTAACCCTTCGTTCGACACCAAACGAAGAGGCGATATACGACGGGTAGAGGATTGCCTCACTTATAACACATCACATCCTGTATGCCAAAGGCCCGCTCGTCGTCGATCGCAGGCTTTTCGGCACCTGAGTTCAAATCCGAGTCCGAGCGACGCCAAAGATTGACTTCACCGACACCGATGGGATACTATATAACCGCCAACGGGCAATGCCCAAACCTTGACAATTGGAGCCGTTTTGAACTCATTTTGGGGACTAACCCGCAAGGTGCGGGTTGGTTTGTAGCCTACCTCTGAGGGATTGAAATAGAGGACGCCCCTTCCCACACGCGGAAGGGGCGTTTTTTGTTTTTCTTTGAGTCGGGATGGCTAAAGCCGTTCCTAATAAACGAAGCCGACCTGCGTCGGTTCAAGTAGCACGCGCATCCTGCGCGTGAACAGGGGCAGGATGCCCCTGCTACGAGAAGCCAGCGGAGGCTGGCTTTGTTTTGTAGGAACGGGTCCACCTGCTCTGTCGCAAAGATACCTGATTCAACTTGATGCCCCCTCCGCAAGGTTCCCCCCGCAAGCGAGGGGAACCGAGAACAGGGCTACCGTGAGGCTGGAAGCGCCAGCGCGTGGCAGGGGGAACCTCACGGAGGGGGTCTCGGGATGCGCTCGCCCCCATCCTTGCAACAGAGCAGGTTCACCCGTCGGGTTTTCAGGGGTTGTGGGGTTGCCAGACGGCTGAAGAGGTTCCCCTTGCGAAGAAGGGGAACTGAACCCTTGTGGATAACAAACCTCACGCCAGCAGGTGAACGAACAGGGCTTCGGTGATAATTTGGGCGTTGGCGTTGCCGAGGAGGGCGCGGCGTGCCTCGGCGATTCGGGCGATGTGTTCCAGCCGCTGGGCAGGGGGCGTGCGGCGGGCGAGCTGGTTCAGAGCGGTGTGGCGCGAAGCGAACCGCCGCTTTTCTGGGGGCGCGAGACTGTCGCGATACCAGCGCAGCAGGTATTCCAGCCCTGTGGCGAGCGCGGTGCGGGCGGAGGTTTCATCCGCGCCGCCTTCTAACTGCTTGCAGAGAGTGCGGAACTGCTCGGCGAGCCGCAGGGCGCTGACGCTGGGCGCACTTCCCAGCGTGGCGAATAGCGACAGCAGGCTTTCCAGCGTTTGCCACTCGGTAGCGTCGGTCTGACTCCAGCGCAGGGCGCGCCCAATTGCACCCTCTGAAAGTTCAGCAATCTGCTGGGCTTTGGTAGGTTCCACCCCACGTGCAACCAGAATCGCCGCCAGCTCGTCCATCGGCAGTAACCCCAACCGCACAATCTGGCAGCGCGACAGGATGGTGGCAATCAACAGGTCGCTGGCGGGGCTGGTCAAGATGAAACGGTAGTGGGGCGGGGGTTCCTCCAGGGTTTTGAGCAGGGCGTTCGCCGCGGCAGGGTTGAGCCGATGCGCCTCTTCAATCAGCACGAAACGGAACGGCGCCACCGCTGGCGCGAAGTTCATCCACTGGCGTGCCTCGCGAACCGACTCGATTTTAATCTGGTCGGGGCTGGGGCGTAGCACGCGCAGGTCGGGATGGCTCCCCTCTTCGGACCACTTGAGGCACGATTCGCACGCGCCGCATGCGCCGTCGGGGGTACGCTGGGGGCAGAGCCACGCGGCGATGAGTGCGCTCGCGACGGTACGCTTGCCGACGCCTGGCGCGCCCACCAGCAGCAGCGCCTGAGGCGGGTGCGCCCTGCGCAGGCTGTTCTGGAGCCACCGCGCGGTTGTTTCGGGGCGAATCACCAGCTCGCTGAGCCGTTGCATGGCTGTTTGTTTCAATCCTCACCCGCTTGTGGGGGCGGGTGCAATTTGGCGCTAAAACCGCTCGAACCGCTCCACATGGAGAACAAATACCACCGCGCCGCCCACCTCCACCGCAATCGGCGTCGGCAGAAACGAGCCAATCGGGGCGGCATCGGGCGGCATCGGGTTCACAAACTGCTCGCGCGTACGGCAGTTCTTCTCCAGCAGGCGCAATAGGTCGTCCAGCTGGGCATCGTCCACGCCAATCAGCAGGGTGGTGTTGCCCTCGCGCAGGAAGCCGCCCGTGCTGGCAATCTGCGTGAATTTGAACTGACTCTCCAGCAATGCGTCCATGACGCGCCCCTTGTCGCGGTTGTGAATCACGGCAATTACCAGTTTCATCGGTCTCTCCTGCCTGCTTGCCACAAACCCCACCGTGCCTGCAATTCGCGGATCAGTTGCTCCTGAAGCACGCTGAGGGGCTGGGTTCCGTCCAGTATCAGGAATCTTTGCGGCGCGCGCTTCGATTCCTGCAGGTAGCCCTGCCGCACGGCTTCGTGGAACGCCATCTCCTGCGCTTCGAAGCGGTTGCGCTGGGTCGCGCGGCGGAGCGCCACCTCCACAGGCGCGTCAATCAGCACGGTCAGGTCGGGTTCCAGACCATCGGTTGCCAGCTGATTGAGGATTCGGAGCCACTGCAGGTCCAAGCCGCGAGCGTAACCCTGATAGGCAAGAGTGGAGTCGGTGTAGCGGTCGCACAGCACCCATGTGCCCTTCTCCAGGGCAGGGCGGATGGTGCGGGCGACATGCTGGGCACGGTCGGCGAGGAACAGGAACAGTTCGGTTGCAGGCTCCAGTGGGGCGTTCAGCAGCAAGGGGCGCAGGGCATAGCCGATCTCGCTGCCCCCCGGCTCATAGGTGAACAGGTAGGGGATGCGCGCCTCTTTCAGGCGTTCCGCGAGCCAGAGGGCGAGCGTGGTTTTGCCTGCGCCTTCGATGCCTTCGAAGGTGATAAACGGGGCGGGGTTCATCGGTCAGTCTTCGCGTTCGTCGGCGTAGATGGGCAGGATTCGCACGCGCCGCCGCGGTTCTTCCCCCACGCTTTCGGAAAGCAGGCGATATTTCTCAATCAGCTGGTGCTGGAGCCGGCGCAGGTAGCTATTTTGCGGCGAGAGTTCGTAGGGCTGCGCCGTACTCAGCACATACTCGACGCCCTCTTCCGCCTCGCGCAGGGCGCGCTCTTCGGCGCTTTCGTCTGCATGGGGTTTCTCAAACAGCTCCCGCAGGGCGTGGGCTAACTGTGCGTAGGTATTGCTCCGCACCACCGCAATCGGGATTTGCTTCTGAAGCGCTTCACGCACTTTCGGCGGACGGCGCTGGTAGGTGGAATGCAACACCACCATCGCGTCGGCGTCCGACACATCGCGGGCGACATACGCGGGCACCCGCAGGTCGCGCAGAGCCTTCTCCAGTCGGCTCCGACTGACGCCGTAGGGGAAGATACGGGCGATGTGCCCCCGCGAAGTCCCAGGCGGTGTAATCAGCGTCGTGGGGGTGCTGGGCTGGGCGGCGGGCAGTTCCGATTCGTCCACCTCCGAGGCGCGCGGGAGCAGGTCGCTGCGCTGCACAATCTCGTAAGTGCCCGTGTCGGTCTGGACGCGGATTTCGGGGCGCGGCGGATGACCCCGCAGCATGCGATCCACCGTTTGCGCCACATCGTGGTGAATGGCGAGGCGGTGATAGTCGAGAATCTCGATTACCACATCGAAGGTGGGCGGCGCTTTGCGCTCCAGCACGGTTTTCTGGGTGCCGCGCCGTCGCGCCTCTTCATCCGAAAGCG
>CAZQPV010000189.1:0-3812 GCA_964595265.1 uncultured Fimbriimonadales bacterium | reverse complement strand
TTCGGCGGCGCAGTCTTCTGCGTCCTGCTCGGTCAGCCCTTTCTTCAGGCAGATGTGCTTTGCTTGCTCAAAGAGCCGTTCTAAGGTTTCCAGTATCTCTGCGCTAACCTCCATAGCCCTGTTTCGGGCGATGCGAGCAGGAAAAGACTACGACACATCTCCTACCATTCCTGCTGAATTCCTCTTACCCGACACCCTCAGGCAGGAATCAGAGAGCGTTCCCTATACTTCCCATGCTCATGGTCGTGGTGAAGCCTCGTGCTTCAGAGTGGGAGGCTCTTGCAGGAGGTGTCCTGCGCTGGCGGGCAGTTGGGGTGGGGAGTCTGTTGCTTTTCCCCAACGCCTACTGGGTGATTTACATGGAGAAGGTACGCCCCGGACCGTACCCCACCATCATCTCGCTGTTTTTGAACTGTGTGGTGTGGCTGGCGGTGCTGGTGGGAGTGAACAAGATTCTGGCACGCTGGCGTCCGCAAGCGGCGTTTACGCCTGCGGAGTTGCTGCTGATTTACATTCTGAGCAGGGCGCGGCTGGCACCCTATTTCTGGGCAACGCTCTGGGCGGGCGTGCTGGGTTCGGTCGCCAGCTTCTGGGGGTATCTGCATCAGGCGTATGCGCTGGGGGCAGCGGCGGAGTTTCATCACGGGCGCGTGTTCGGGCAGGAGGCGTTCAATCGGCTCCACAGCTGGCTGACGACAGGCTCACCGCCCAACACCTACGCCCAGATGATGACAGGGGTCGGCTTTTTAACAGCGCTGGGGCTGAGGGCGCTCCGCTCTGCCATTCCGGGCTTCCCCTTTCACCCGATAGGATACGCCATTTCGGGCAGCTGGTCGATGCATCTGGTGTGGTTGCCGTTGCTACTGGCATGGTGCCTCAAGTGGCTGATTGTGCGCTACGGAGGATTGCCGGTCTACCGACGCTGGCTTCCCTTCTTTCTGGGGCTGATTGTGGGCGAAGCCATCGTGAGGGTGGGCTGGGTCCTGATTGGCTGGGGGTTCAACATCCCCACCTACGCCTTCTGGGGCGAATAGACAAAATCTGCCAGTGAGGCGCGGATGGAGGTCGGCTTCTCGCTGTCAGGCAGGCACACGATAGTCGCCGTGCTGGTGTAGCCGCGCTGGCGCAGGCGAAGGGAAATGCCCGCATCGTACATTACATGCCCGTTCCCTGCGAGAATCACGAACGCCAGGCGAGGGGAGGGCACCGTGCGCTCCAGATAGCGAATGGCGCTATCCGCCATGCCTGTATCCCACAACACCTGCGCGGCGTAAATATTCTCGCCCTGCGCCCCTGTGGGAGGATGCCCGCCCATCAACGCTTCAAAGAGCGCCCGATGTTCCTGCTGGCTCAGGTCCAAATCGGGAATGCCGAGCCGCTCCTCTGGCGGAATGCTTTGCCAGCCGTTGCGCCCCACCTGTCGCACCAGCGCGCGGGGCACATTCAGCCCCGTCAGGCGCAACCGATAGCGGCGCACCGCCTCAAAAATCGGGCGGTAAAGCGCGAAGTCAAACCCCCACTGCTGCCGCCACTGGGATTGCTCAATAAACTCCTCTTCGCTGAGGCGGTTCAGTGTCCAGAGGTTCAGCGGGTACTGCATCGTGCGGTCGAACATTTCCATGCCGACAATCACAGCGCGTCCTGCCAGCACAAGCGCCTCTATTACGCTGGCTTGAAACTGATGATGGCGCGGGTTGTCGTGCTGTTCGCCAATCAAAATAAACAGGCGGTCTTCCAGCAAGGCGACCATCTGGCTGAGCGAGACAGGGCGTCGGCGATGGGTGTCTAAAATCCCACCCGGAGGCGCTTGAAGCAGGTACTGGCGACGCCGATCGCCTATCGGTAAGGTGTAGACAGAGGTCTCGGCTTGTCGGCTCATGGACAAATTATACCTGCAGGTGGCAGGAGGCCTACGGTGTAAGCCGAACATGCTATAATATAACCCGCGCGACAGCGCACACACGGAGGCAAACAGGCTATGCAAAAAGGTGTTGATGCAGTGGCAATCGGCGTGATTGTCCTGGGACTGGTGGTGCTGATTGTGCTGTTTGTGTTGAGCAACAACATGATGCCTGATCCACTCCCTGCGCCCACCATGCCAGATCTGAACGCGACCGAGCAGAAGATTGAGAACCCGCTTCAGGCAGCCGCTGCGCCTGCTCCGGGGGGACCCCAAGTGGGCATGCCGGGTGGCTTCGGAGGCGGTCCGATGGCACCCAGCGCCCCGGCACCTCCTGCTGGCGGAGGGGGGATGGGTCGTCGTGGCGGCGTTGGAGCCGAGGAAGAGTAGCAAATCCTGCAGAACACGGGCAGAGGTCTCTCGTCTAAGTCCTATGCAAGGGTCGTCCTGCTCTCAAGACCGAGAGCATCTCTGCCAGGGCTCGGAAACGAGCCCCATTTTTTTATATCTGGAGTATGCCCAGAACTTTGCGGGGTTTGTGGCGTCTATTAGGGTATAATTATCAAACGACGGGTCAGGAGAAAAAAGATGAGAGGCTGGTGGAGTCTGGGGCTTAGCCTGAGCGGCTTGAGTTTGTTGTTGTGGCATGCCGACACACCGCAAAACGCAGCGCCCACGAAAACCGTGAGTCCGAAGTACCGGGTGTTGACCGAAGCGCCGAGTGCCGCGCGTCTAAATCAGCCCGCCCCGAACCTGCAGTTTACCGACCTGACAGGTCAAGTGCATACGCTCCAGAGCCTGACCCAGCGCGGTCCGGTGGTATTTCTTTTCCTGGGCACGAAGTGTCCTGTGGTGAACCGCTACGCTGTGCGCCTCAACCAGCTCTACAAGACCTATGCACCGAAGGGGGTTCAGTTCTTCGGCGTCTACTCGAATCACGACGATGAGGAGTCGGCAATTCGTGCGCATTTGCGCGAATATAGGTTCCCCTTCAAAGCCGTTCACGATGCCGACGGGCTAATCGCGATGCAGCTGGGCGCGACGATGACCCCGCAGGTCGTGCTGATTGACAAAAAGGGCATCGTGCGCTACCGCGGCGCAATAGATGATAACCGCTACGAGAACCGAGTGCGCCACCATTACCTGCGCGACGCAATTGAGGCGGTCCTGAAGAACAAACCCGTCAAAGTTGCCACTACCGAGACCTTCGGCTGCACGATCCACTTCAAGGCGGAGCTGGTAGAAACGGCTCCCGTTACCTACGCCAAGCATATCGCCCCGATTATTCAGGAGTATTGTGTGCCGTGCCATCGTCCAGGCGAGGTGGCGCCGTTCAGCCTCACCACCTATCGCGATGTGCATACCTGGCGCAAGGAGATTGTGAAGTATGTGCAGGCGCGTCAGATGCCGCCATGGAAGCCCGAACCGGGCTACGGCGAGTTCAAGGGCGAGCGGCGCCTGAGTGATGAGCAGATTGCGCTCATCACGCGGTGGGTGGAGAGCGGCGCGCCCCTTGGCGACCCCAACGATCTGCCGCCACCTCGCAAGTTCGATAACGGCTGGGCCCTCGGTGAACCCGATGTGATTATCGAAATGCCCGAAGAGTACGAAGTGGGTCCGACAGGCGAAGATGAGTATCGCCACTTTGTCATCCCCACGAACTTCGTGGAAGATAAGTTCGTGCAGGCAATCGACATCCAGCCCGGCAACCGCAACACGGTTCACCATGTGATTGTGTATCTGGATACCACGGGCACTGCTCGCAAGTTGGACGCGATGGACCCGAAACCAGGTTATGCGGCGTTCGGTTGGCCTGGCTTTGTGCCTGCGGGGATGATTGGGGGCTGGGCGCCTGGCTTCACGCCCAGTGTGCTACCCGAAGGCACAGGCTATCGCCTGCCCAAAGGCGCGG
>CAZQPV010000188.1:0-3815 GCA_964595265.1 uncultured Fimbriimonadales bacterium | reverse complement strand
GAGAGTATACCTTTTGTCCTTTCAGAAGTGCCAGTCGATATCGGTAACTTCTTTCGCGTGTTCCTCGATGAACTGGCGGCGGGGTTCCACTTTGTCGCCCATCAGCGTAGTGAAGATGCGCTCGGCTTCCATCGCATCTTCCAGCTGCACCTGCACAATCACGCGCTTTTCGGGGTCCATCGTGGTGTCGGCGAGGTCTTCGGCGTTCATCTCGCCCAGCCCTTTGAAGCGCGTCACCTGCACATTCTTCTTCTTGACCTTCTTGAGAATCTCTTCCAGCTCCTCTTCGTTCTGGGCGTAGTAGATTTCGTCTTTGCCCACGCGCACGCGGAACAGGGGCGGCTGGGCGATGTAGATGTGTCCCGCCTCGATCAGGGGGCGCATGTAGCGGAAGAAGAAGGTCAGCAGCAGGGTGCGGATATGCTCGCCGTCCACATCGGCATCGGTCATCAGCACGATGCGGTGATAGCGCAGTTTGGAGATGTCGAATCGGCTATCGGATTCGCCGCTGGAGTTGCCGTTGGCGTCGACACTGATGCCTGTGCCGAGCGCGGTAATCAGGGCGCGGATTTCCTCGTTTTCGAGGGCTTTGTCCAGTCGCGCCTTCTCCACATTCAGGATTTTACCGCGCAGGGGCAGCACCGCCTGGAATCGGCGGTCGCGCCCCATTTTGGCGGAGCCGCCTGCCGAGTCACCCTCCACGAGGAACAGCTCACATTTGCTGGGGTCGCGCTCGGTGCAGTCGGCGAGTTTGCCGGGCAACGAACCGCTATCCAGTGCGCTCTGGCGCTTGACCAGCTCAGCCGCTTTGCGGGCAGCCTCGCGGGCACGCTGAGCGGTCAACGCCTTCTCCACAATCTTGCGGGCAACCGAGGGGTTGCGCTCCAGATACTCGCTGAACGCCTCGCCCACGATGGAGTTGACCAGCCCCTGAATCTCCATATTGCCGAGCTTGGTCTTGGTCTGACCCTCAAACTGCGGATGGAGCAGCTTGACCGCAATCACGGCGATCAACCCTTCCAGCACATCGTCGCCGGCGAAGTTGGGGTCTTTCTCCTTGAGGATGCCTGCCTTGCGGGCGTACTGGTTAATCACGCGGGTCAGCGCGGTTTTGAACCCTGTGAGGTGCGTGCCTCCTTCCACCGTGTGGATGTTGTTCGCATAGGAGAGCAGGGTTTCCTGATAGCCCGTGTGGTACTGCAGAGCGACCTCCACTTCGGTGTCCTCGCGGGCGTTGCGGAAGTAGACCACCTTATGGATGGGGTCTTTGTTCTCGTTGAGCGCTTCGACCAGCGCGGCGATGCCTTTGGTGTAGCGGAACACCTGCTTCGGCTTGCCGTTCAGCTCATCGGTGAAGGTGAAGGTTACATTCGGGTTGAGGTACGCCAGTTCGCGCAGGCGCTTGATAAAGAGGTTCGGGTCGTAGCGATAGTCGCCGAAGATTTCGCGGTCGGCAAGGAAGCGCACTTTGGTGCCGCGCTTTTGCGTGGGCTTGACCTTCTTGAGGGGCGTTACGGGCACACCGCGCTCGAACTTCTGATAGTAGAGGTAGCCGTCGCGCGCGACCTCCACCTCCAGCCACTCGGAGAGCGCGTTCACCACCGACACGCCCACGCCGTGCAGTCCCCCTGAAACGCGGTAGCCCCCACCCCCAAACTTGCCGCCCGCGTGGAGCATCGTCATGACCACTTCCACGCCTGGCAGCCCGACTTCCGGGTGAATATCCACTGGAATGCCGCGCCCGTTGTCGATCACCGAGACGCTCTGGTCGGCGTGCAGAATCACATCGATGTGGTCGCAGTGCCCCGCGAGCGCTTCATCGACGGAGTTGTCCAGCACCTCCACGAAGAGGTGATGGAGTCCGCGCGGGCCAGTGTCGCCGATATACATCGCGGGGCGTTTGCGCACCGCCTCCAGCCCCTTCAGCACTGTGAGCTGCTGGGCGGTGTATTCGCTTTCCACCGCGCTCTGGAGACCGTTCGTGGAGTCGCCAATCACCTCCACACCCGTGGTCTCCACAGGAGATTGTGGCTCCGGGATTTCCGTTTTTGCTGTTTTACGCTTGACCGCCATCTGCTTCCCTGCCTCCAGATACTACCGATTGGGCTTCAGCATGATTATACCCGCTGGCGTTGCTTCACCTCCAGACAAGGGCAGGAGCTGGATGCTTGCGAGCGAACCCTGAAATACAGAAGGCAAGGTGTAGCCGATGGCGCGGGATACACTGAAGCTTGTGGAACACAGGGAGAGCTTTGATGTGACGATCGGGCGGTTTGCAGTGTTAATTAGTGTGGAGAGTGTAAGTTGTGATCCCTCCACAGAAAGCTCAGACGGAGGCGTACAGTGAGGCAGATGCAAAAGTCGATTCGGGCTGGCGTGTTGATTATGCTGGCGTTTGCTAGCCAGATGCTGGCAAATGCTTTCGCTTCTGCAACAGGTTCATGGAGCGTCAAAACATTTTGCTGCTTGGGGTTAGGCGGTGAAGAGCTTCCGTTTTCTGGGGAAGCACGTTGGCCCGTCCTGCTCTTCGAACCCGAACGGGCTGTCACAGTGCGGTTTTCTCCTGACCTCCGAGAATGGCTCCAGACAGGTGAGACGCTGGTGATTATCACTGCTAACTGCAGGATACTGGAGCGCTCTTCTCAGTATATAATTATAGTGCCAACTTATGAAGATGGCGCAAATCATGGCTGTCTCTGGTTTTATGCCCGCAAGTCAGATTCCGAAGAGCGTCTTTTGGGTACGCTCCATTTCGCCTCAACAAAAATGGGTGTAGACAGCGAAGACGATCTGGTAATTGACCCGATGAGCATACGCGACTTACCTGTGATGGTTGACGAGAGTAATCGCCCGATAGCCTCTGTTGGCTTCCCCGTGGAGGGGCATCTCGGCTGGATTCTCTTTGAGCATGGAGATTCCGAGGGGGCTGCGCCAGATAGGGAACGACCTGGAATGCCAAAGTGGGCTGAGGCAGTGATAAGGGTACCCCCAGGAACAAAAACCTCTCTTATCCCCCCTTCAGCAATGCCGAGGCGCCCCAGAGACTGTGATGGCTTCGTGAACGGACGCAAACAAGTCGAGGGCGAGTGGATTGTTGTCAACCGAAGGCGCACCGGAAATCTTGTGCGATGTGGTTCGATTGACAGCCAGGTTGGGAGTACGAAAACCTGTCGCCTATGTGGTCGTGCTGCAGTGGAGTTTGCTGCAAACTTCGGCATTCGATTCCCAATGCCTGGTGGAAGAGTTGATCTGGGAGACATTAAAATCGTCGGCGAGATAGGAGGTTGTATCACTATCACCGTTGTTAACAATACGAACACGAGAGTAGATATTTTCTGTCAAGCCTATGAGTTTGACCTGATCAAAATCAGGGATATTTTCTGCTGCGTCAATGGGCAGGTGCGTCTGTGCGAGCGCTGGGTCTGTTGGGTGACAGTTACCCGTCTCGAGCAGACGATTCCTGGCATCGGCGGTGGGATCACCATTCCACCCAATATGGGACCCGTTGGAGATGCCTTCCCCTGCCAAAGAACTCACTAATTCTGGAGATTGCACACAGTTGGGGCGGCAAGTTGGTTGCCGCCCCTCTGTTTATCGGTTCAGCAGCGTGCCCACATAGCGGAGCGCCTCGTTGGCGCAGATGGGGCAGTAGCCGCCCTGTTCCACCATGCGGTTGACTACCTCGTTGATTTTGCGCAGCTGTTCGGGGTCAGGCGTGCGTGCGGAGGTGGTAATCTTGACCACATCTTTGAGGTCGGCGAACAGTTTGCGCTCGATGGCTTCGCGCAGGCGTTCGTCGCTGCCGATCTCGAAGC
>CAZQPV010000187.1:0-3912 GCA_964595265.1 uncultured Fimbriimonadales bacterium | reverse complement strand
TTGAGGGCGATGCAGTCGGCTTCCCAGCGTGCCAGCAGGTCGCGCACGCGGTTCCCGCTGACGCCCCGATTCAGGAACCGAATCGGGCGTTCGGGGTACATCGCGGCTATCCATGAGGCGATCAGCAGGGGATAGCCCCAGCCCAGGTCAGTGGGGACATTGCGCTTGCGCCCACCGTCGGTAATGCTATCGCCCTGAAACAGCACCAGACTGTTCTCAGCAATTCGCAAAGGCATGGGTATAGGATTCGCGCCAATTCCAGCGTTCCCTTCGCGAATCAAAAACCCCTCCCAAAGGAGGGGTTTTTAGAGCCAAGTCGCTCTGATTGGCTCAGTTCTTCTTGCGTCGGCGCAGCGCCAGCAGGCTGACCAAGCCCGTGCCGAGCGCGACCATGCTGGCAGGTTCCGGCACCACGCTCACGGTCAGGATGTAGTTGCCAACCCCAGAGTGAGTGGCACCCTCGTAGTAGGATAGGTTGTTCTGCCCCGAGCCGTGCCATCCCGTGATGGCGATGTAGTAGTCGCCTGTGGTGGACGCCTGCCAGCGGATGGCGGAGCCGTAGCCAACGCCAGCATCGTCGTTCCACACAATTGCCGTCGTGCCGCTGGCGTCAAACAGCGCCATCACGGTGTCAGGGTTAGTGTAAAGCGTGTCGATAGGGAAAGTAATCGCCGTCAGGTAGTCCCCTGCACGCAGGCGGATTTTGAAGAAGTCGGAGTCGTTTGCCGTGAAGCTAATCACACCCACATCCGCCCACGGGGCGCTGTTGCCATAAAGCACCACATCCGCTGTCGCGCGCGTGTCGTTCGGCTCAGTCTCACCAAACAACGCGAAAGCGTTGACGGTCAGTAAAGCACCCAAAGCCAGTGTTGCCAATCGTTTCATACAGCATCCTCCTTTCCGGGCTTCCCGGAGATATTGCACGGGGCGAACCGTGCAACCATATTATAGCACACTCTGGGCGTAATTGTCAAGGGAGCAAGGGGCAATTCAGGGAGAATTCAGGACAAAAACCCGCAAAATTGCGAGGTAAAGCCTCCCGTCTCTGTATTGGGGTACTATCATGGCATATGGAGATAACCGCTCTGGTGCGCATGGTTCTGGAAGGTGAGGATTTGAACGAGTCGCAAGCGTACGCCCTGATGCACGCGCTGATGGGAGGACAGCTCACCCCCGTGCAGGTGGCGGGCGTGTTGATGACGATGCGCACGCGCGGCGAGACCCTGGACGAGATTGTCGGCTTCGCACGCGCCATGCGCGAACACGCCGTGAAGGTTCCAGTCAACCGCGCCGACCTGCTGGATACCTGCGGCACGGGGGGCGATCGCATCAAAACATGGAATCTGTCCACAGCGACGGCGTTTGTGGTGGCGGGCGCGGGTGTGGCGGTGGCGAAGCACGGCAACCGCGCCGTCAGCAGCCGTTGCGGGAGCGCCGATGTGCTGGAAGCGCTCGGTGCCAATATTCAACTCACGCCAGACCAGGTGGCGAAATGCATCGAAACCGTCGGCGTGGGGTTTCTGTTCGCGCCGTTGCACCACCCCGCGATGAAGCATGTCGCCCCTGTGCGCCGCGAACTGGGCGTACGCACGGTGTTCAATCTCCTGGGACCGCTGACCAACCCCGCAGGCGCAAAACGCCAGATGGTGGGCGTGTTCCACTGGGAATGGCTCACGATGCTTGCCGAGGCGCTGGCGCGACTGGGCGCCGAACGCGCCTGTGTGGTGCATGGAATGGACGGGCTGGATGAGGTCTCTCCGATTGGTGTTACGGTTCTCACCCACCTCAAGAGCGACGGCACGCTGGAATCGTTCGAGTTCAGCCCGCAGGACCTGGGATTGCCTCCGCTGCCGATGGAGGCGATTGTGCCTGGCGACACGCCTGAAGAAAACGCCCAGATTCTGCGCGCCGCGCTCTCCGGCGACGATGAGCAACGCATGCAGGCGCTGCTGCCCAACGCGGGCGTCGCCCTCTGGATTGCAGGGCGCGCCAGCGACATCCGCGACGGGGTTCACATGGCGCTCCGCGTGATAGAAACAGGGCGCGCGATCGAGGCGCTGGAAGACTATATCGCCTTCACGCGCTCTCTGGCATCAGAAGGCTGATGCGAAGCGCGGGTGGGGTCGTAGGGGTCTACATGAATCACCACCTGCGCGGGCGCCAGCGCCTGGGCGATTCGCTTTTCCAGCCGATCGGCGACGGCATGCGCCTGCTGTAAACTCCAATCGCTGGGCACCACAATATGAAGGTCTATGTAGCGCATCGTGCCCGAACGGCGCGTGCGCAGGCGGTGGTAGCTAATCACATCGGGTTCGCTCCGCACCAGCGCGTCAATCTGAGCTATCTCTTCAGGGGGCAGGCTCTGGTCTATCAGGTCATGGAACGCATGCGCGGCTAAGCGCCACGCACCGCGCATCAGCCATAGCGCAATTCCGATTGCCAGCAGGGGGTCTATCGCCGTCCAGCCCGTGAGCTGAATCATTCCCAGCGCGGCAAGCACGCCCAGACTCGTCCAGAAATCCACCATCAGGTGCTGACCGTTGGAAAGCAGGGCGAGCGAGCCTGTGCGCTTGCCCACGCTCAACACATAGCGCCCTACAAAGAGACTGCTCACGGTCGAAAGCGCCATCACCCCGATACCGACCTCTAGACTTTCCAGCTCGCTGCCCACGAACAGCCGATGGACGCCCTCCCCTATCAGGTACAGCACCATCAGGAACAGCAAAATCGCTTCGCCGAAACCCGTGAGGGTCTCCACCTTGCCGTGCCCGTAGGGGTGGCGCTCATCGGGCGGGGCGGACGCCACGCGCACGCCCACATACGCCAGCGCCGAGGCGACAATATCGGTTGCCGAATGGAGCGCCTCCGAGAGCAGGCTCATCGAGCCTGTGAGCAACGCCGCCACCAGCTTGCCCGCCGTGAACAGCACATTATACGCCAGCGAAACGGTGGTCGCGCGCCGCTTGGCACGCTCGTGATGGCTCCATGCTTCATCCGCCATACGGCTTCCCCTTCAGGTCTGCATAGGCGTCTCTACAGGGGGCGACTCAGCCTCTTCCGTCAGGCGCAGGAACACCTCCTCGAGGGTGCTGCCGTCCATCTGGGCGCGTTCCTGCAACTCCGAGAGGGTGCCCTCGGTCAGTAGCCTGCCCCGGTGCATAATAATCACACGGTCGCACAGGCGCTCGGCGGTGTCCAGCTGGTGCGTGCTGACCAGGATGGCGCATCCCTCGTCGCGCAGGCGCATGAGGTCGTTTTTAAGCGTATACTGCCCGCGCGGGTCAATCCCCATCAGTGGCTCATCACAAAGGAACACTCTGGCGTCATGCACGAGCGCACAGACCACCGCGAGTTTCTGTTTCATGCCTTTGGAGAGCGTGCCCGCCAGCGCGTCCGCCTTGTCTTTCAGTTCGTAGCGTTCCAGCAGGGCGTCGGCGCGTGCCTCATAGAGCGGTAGGGTCTGATAGCACATCGCCACCAGACGCATATGCTCCCGCACCGTGAGCAGTTCGTAGGGATTGGGCATTTCGGGGATGAACGCCAGCAGGCTTTTCGCCTCGCGCTCGGCTTGCGCGAGATCGTACTCCCCTATCTGGATGCGTCCCGAATCGGGCTTGAGGATGCCCGCGATACAGCGCAAAGTGGTGGTCTTGCCCGCGCCGTTGGGACCCAGCAGCCCCACAATCTCGCCCGGCTCCACGCGAAAACTGACCCCATCCACCGCGCGAAGCCCCTTGAAGGACTTGACCAGACTCTCAACAACTAACATGTCTACTGTTTCGGCTTGCGGAAGAGCGAGTCGTTTATCGGGATGTTATGGCGCACCTGCTGGAGATAGATGACACTTTCCATCCCCGATACCTGCTGACGCACGCGGAACGGATACATAATCCCGTCCACACGGCGATAATC
>CAZQPV010000186.1:0-3934 GCA_964595265.1 uncultured Fimbriimonadales bacterium | reverse complement strand
ACCGTAATAACGCTGACCGAGTTGATAAAACGCCACGCATCGCGCTCAATTTGTTGCAGAGGGGCTGGGGCTGACTTCATAGGCGAGAAGGATACCCGAAAAATGGGTAGAATACGGATACAGAACGATGGCGTTCAAGACCATTATCGAGCCGTTTCGGATTAAGGCGGTGGAGCCAATTCGCTTCACCACCCGTGAGGAGCGGGAAGCCATCCTCCAGCGCGCCCGCTACAACCTGTTTCTAGTGCATTCCGACGAGGTGATGATTGACCTGCTGACCGATTCAGGCACTTCGGCGATGAGCGCCGAACAGTGGGCGGGCATCATGCGGGGAGACGAGTCTTACGCAGGCAGCCGCAGCTTCTACTTCTTTGAGTCGGTCGTGAAGGAGATTTTCGGCTTTCGGCATGTGATTCCCGTACATCAGGGACGCGCGGCAGAGCGAATTCTCTTCAGCCTGCTGTGCAAATCGGGCTGTGTCGTGCCGAACAACACCCACTTCGACACCACCCGCGCGAATATCGAGTATCGGGGCGGTCAGGCGGTGGATTTGCCCTGCCCCGAATCGCGCGACACTCAGACTCCGCACCCCTTCAAGGGCAACATGGATGTGGAGGGGCTGAAGCGCTTGATTGGCGAGGTGGGCGCGGAGCGCATCCCGCTGGTGATGATGACCGTCACGAACAACTCTGGCGGCGGTCAGCCCGTCTCGATGGCGAACATCCGCGCGGTGAGCGAAATCTGCCGACGCTACGGCATCCCTTTCTATATCGACGCCTGTCGATTCGCCGAAAACGCCTACTTCATCAAACTGCGCGAGCCAGGCTATCAGCATAAAAGCGTGCGCGAAATTGCCCGTGAGATGTTCTCCTACGCCGACGGATGCACCATGTCCGCCAAAAAAGACGGCTTAGCCAACATCGGCGGGTTCCTCTGCACCAACGACGACGCCTTAGCCCAGCAGGAGAAAGAGCTGCTGATTCTCACCGAAGGATTCCCCACCTACGGCGGGCTGGCAGGGCGCGACCTGGAAGCGATGGCAATCGGTTTACAGGAAGTGCTGGACGAGCATTATCTGGAGTATCGGCTGGCATCGGTGCGCTATCTGGGCGAGCATATCGCACGGGAGGGCGTGCCGATTGTGCAGCCGCCGGGCGGACATGCGGTTTATATCGACGCGGGCGCGCTTCTGCCCCACATCCCGCCTCTGCAATATCCGGGGCAGTCTCTGGTGGTGGAACTCTATCGTGAGGGGGGCGTGCGCTCCTGCGAGATTGGCTCCGTGATGTTCGCCCGCAAAGACCCCCAGACGGGCGAAGAACTCCCCGCGCCCAAAGAGCTGGTGCGACTCGCCATCCCGCGCCGAGTCTACACCCAGAGCCATGTGGACTACCTCGTGGAAGTGATTCTGAATGTGGCGCAACGCAAAGAGCAACTGCGCGGCTACCGCATCACTTGGCAAACGCCTTTCCTGCGCCACTTCAGCTGCCACTTTGAGCCGTTGTCTTGACAGCGCTCGCATGCTATACTTTACCAGGGGCGAAACATAGTGGACTACCCAACCAGCACGAAACCTCTGGTAGAGCCGATTTTTGAAGACAAACCTCTGGCAGAAAGCAGCTGGGGCAATCTGGTCGCCTTGTTGGCGCAGGTCAACCGCCCGAAAGCCGAGTTGCTGACCGCGCTCTACGGCAAGGCGCTGGAAGCGTACCGCAAGTACCAGGAAATCAAAGCAGAGAAACTGGCGCTCTATGCCCAGCAACGCGAGGAAGACCTCCATCACAACGCCGAGCTTCAGGCGCAAATCGCCCAGCTGGAGCAGGAACTGCGCCAGCTGGAGCAGGACTACCAGCAGGCGTATCGGGCGCGCTACGAAGCGTGGGAGCAAGCCTACCTGCAGGCGCGCATCGAGGCGGGCAAGTATGGCTTGAACCTTGCGGGCGACCCGATGTTTTCCAGCGACGAAGAGCCAGCGCCACGCGCCACAAACCCGCCCGAAGCCGATTCGTCTCCCCCACCTGCGACCGCTACCCCTCCTGCGCCTGCACCCGCCTCACGGCTGCCACGCCTCTTCGCAAGAACGCCCGCGCCCAATCCCTCGGTTGCCCTGGTTCCTGCCTCGCCTGTGAATGCGGAGACCCCGTCAGCGCCTACCCCTCAGGAACCCGAAGCACCTCTGGAGCCGATGACCCGTTCGGAGGCGATTGTGGAGCAATCGCTGCCGACCGTAGAGTCGCCGCCGCTCCGCCCATGGCTGTGGTGGCTGCTGGTGGTGATGGTGGGCGCGGCGATGGGCTGGCTTGTGGCAATCGCGCTGGGGATAGAACCCACCGACTGGCAAAACCCCGTGTTGTGGGTGGGGCTGGTCTGTGGGGTTGTGTCCAGTCTGTTGCTTGCGGTCGCGTTGTCGGGCGCGGCGGCGGTGGTGGGCGAGTTGTATCACCTTTTCGTGTGGCAGGAGCGCAAGTCGGCGCGGGTGGCATGGCTCATCGGAAGCGCGATGCTCTTGTTGCTGACGCTCGTGGTGAGCCTCACTTACTGGCTCGTTGCGCCCCTGTGGCTGGCGGGGCGTAGCGCGCCTCTGCAGGGCGTGATGTTGAGCTTCATCGGCATCATGGGCTTTGCGATGATGGCTGTTGCCTTGCTTCAGGGCTTCCTCAACGGGCGGCGAAACTGGGCAGAACACCGGATTGCGGCGCGTTTGAAACGAGCCGAGCGCGAATGGCACAAAGAGCGTCAGGAGCGCGCACGCCGTCAGGCAGAAACCGCTCCACCAAATCCAGCGCCCCCTGTCGTCTCGGAACCCCCTCCGCAGGCAACGGCTCCTCCAGACCCGCCCGCCCTCTCCAACGGACAGCATCCCCCTGAAACCGAAACCTCAACAGACTCTGTGGGGGCTAATGGGGGCGCTCCGCCCGAAGCGCCTGCACCCACACAGCCGAACGCCACCGCGCTCCCCCCAGAAGTGCAGTCGCTGATAGCCCGGAGCCGCGCCCTGCACCAGATTCTCAAAAAACATCAGGAAGAGTTCGCCAGCCGGCGCGCCGCCAAACTGGAACAGATCCAGCAACTCAAGCAGCAACTGCGCCCCCTCTACGCCGACCTCTCCCCGCCCCTGCGCCAGGAGGTGGAAACGGCGCGCCGAATCTGGGCGCAACACTACACCCACTTTCTAGAGACACTCGCCCAGGCGCTCGCCGAATGCAAAGACGGCGCCGAACTGGCAGACTCCGTGCGCCGCCACAGGCAGGAGGTTCTCAACACCTATTAAGGCGACACTCAGGTATACTCCTGAAACCGGCAGCGATGATTAAACCGTTCAAGGCAGAGCCTCAACGAATCGTGGTGCTGACACGCGCAGGGCTGGGCGATGCCGTCTATGTGATTCCTGCCCTGCGGGCGTTGCGTCGGCGTTTCCCAGCGGCACATATCACGGTTATCACGGGCGATCGGGGCTACCCTTTGCTAACGCGATGCCCCTATCTCGACCAGCTCGCCCTGCGCCATCTGGGACACGGTATCCGGGGCAAAATCCAGGAGATTCTGCGCCTGCGACGCGGGCGATTTGACCTGGCGGTCATTCTGGACACCAGCGACGAGAAGACCCTGCACACCTTTCTGGCGGGCATCCCCTACCGGGCGGGAGGCGTCAAAAAGCGGTTCGCACGGCTGCTGACCCATCCGTTTGTGCTGTCCCCCGACGCGCATCAGATTAACGACCTGTGCAAGGGCGTCGTGGCGACGCTGGGATGCGATGTGTCCGACTGGCGGTTTGAGCTCTTTCCAGACTCTGAAGCCCGACAAACGGCTCTGGAGAAGCTGCACGCCACAGGCTGGAGTGGGCAGCGCCCCCTGATTGGCATCAACCCCGGCGCCAGCGCGCCCAACAAGCAGTGGTTCCCCGACCGCTTTGCCCAGCTGGTGGACGCCCTGC
>CAZQPV010000185.1:0-3947 GCA_964595265.1 uncultured Fimbriimonadales bacterium | reverse complement strand
TGGGCGTCAATCATCTCGTTTCAATCTGCACCCGCCCTTGGGGGCGGGTGCAACGGTAGAGCTACGCACAAATTTTACCCTCTCCGGACGGCGTTTGTCGCCAGGTGGCGGTTTCGGGCGAGCGATTTGAACTCACCCGTTTGCGCGTACCTCCTGCATAATTATACCCCACTTGGGGTACGCGCAGGGTATTGAGCGTGGCTAAATAATCGGGGGTGTCATTCGCGCAGGGCTGAGGGGTCTTGGCGGAGAGCAGTGGAAAGCGCGGTTACCAGTGCCTTAAGATTCTCAAAACACCGCATCCCCCCCTGAAGCAGCTGGTTCCAGAGGGTGGTTACCTGCCCGTGCGTGTAGTCTCGCTCGGCAAACGGGCGCTCGCAGAGGGCGTACACGGGCACGCCTGCCCGTTGCGCCTGCAACGCCACCTCCAGATTGCGCAGGTTGCCGTGCCCGAAGGGCACATCGGCAATCACCACCACCTGCGCACCGCACGCCATCTGGCACGCTCGCTGAAAGCTCTGCTCCGAGATAGGCGAGAACGGCGGCTCGGTGAGATGCTCCAGCTGGAGGGCGCGGGCAATCTCTTCGTCCGTGTCCAGAAGGTTCAGCACGCCTGTGCCGACGCGCCAGCCCTGCTCCAGAAGCGCGTAGTAGAGTTCCGCGCCTGTGCCCCCGCCTGCAATCACGAACGCCTTCGGCGCGTTCGGTTCCAGCGTGAGGGGCGTCTGGGGCGTCAGCGCGAACACCAGCGGCTTGCCTGTAAGCGGGTTGCGTCGCACCAGAGTGGGCGTGTGGTAGACCGATTCCAGAATCGCGGGTTCGAACACGGCGTCGGGCGCGCCGTATGCCACAATCTGCCCCTCGCTCATCAGCGCCACTGAGTCGGCGTACTCGCTGGCGAGGTTCAGGTCGTGAAGCACCACCAGCACCCCCTTGTGCTGCTCCAGCGCATACTGTCGGAGCGCGTGCAGAATCTGCACCTGGTGGCGCAGGTCCAGGTGGGCGGTAGGTTCGTCCAGAAGCAGGTAGCTGGCTTGCTGGGCGAGGGCGCGAGCGAGATGGATTCGCTGGCGTTCGCCGCCGCTGAGTTCCCCCACACGGCGCGTGGCGAGATGTGCGATTCCCGCAAACTCCATCGCCCGGTTGACGGCTTCCCAGTCGCGCGGACTGACGCCCCAGAATCCCTTCTGATGGGGGTAGCGTCCCATCATCACCAGTTCGGCGACGGTAAAGCCCATATCGGGCGGCGACTCCTGAGGCGCGTAAGCCACCTGCTGAGCGAAGCGCACAGGGGGAATCTGCTCAAAGGGCTGTCCGTCCAGCAGGTACTGTCCGGAGTGGGGTCGCAGCACCCGCGCCAGCACGCGCACGAGGGTGGTTTTGCCACTGCCGTTGGGTCCAATCAGAGCCACGAGCGTGCCGCGCTCAAGACCGAGCGAAACTTCCCGCAGGATGGGGCGTTCGCCGTAGCCCGCTTCAATACGGATTGTCTGAAGCATCAGCGTGCGGCGCCGCGAAAGAGGCGAGCCAGCTGTTTCACATGCTCGGCAGGGGTCAGCGCCACAATCGTGTCGCCCGGTTGCAGAATTAGATTCGCCAGCCCCAGAGCCAGCTGTCCGTTGCGCACTACCACCGAGAGCAGGGTTTTGGGCGGCAGCTCCAGTTCGCCGATGATTTTGCCCGCCACCTTCGATTCGGGAGTGACCTCAATTTCTACCACTTCAATCTCTCCCCGCATAATCGCGCCGATAGGCAGCACCTCGCCATACTCCACTTCCTGCTCCAGAATGTTGAAGATGAATCGCGTGCTACAGATGGTTTCGTGGATGCCGAGTCGGAAGAAGAGGGCTTCGTGGCGAGGGTCGCGCACGACTGCCAGCACGCGCTTAACTTTGAAAAAGTTCTGTGCAATCTGGCAGATGATGAGGTTGTCTTCGTCGTCGCCGGTGGCGGCGACCACCACATCGGCGCGGCGGGCGCCCGCTTCGTTCAGCACGCGCACCTCGCAGGCGTCGCCATACATCACGCGCTCGCCCATCTCGTCCATCAGTTCCGCGGCGCGTCGGCGGTTTTTCTCGATAACCAGCACTTCGTACCCATGTTGGTGAAGCGCCTTGCCCAGGTGATAGCCAATATCGCCTCCGCCAGCAATCAGCACATACATCGCGTTTTACCTCCGTGCGAATTTGTTGAGTTGGGCTACCCATTCTTGCAGGGGCGTCAACAGGTTATAGGCAGTGAAATCCAGGTGAACAGGAGTGATCGACACATAGCCGTGCGCGACGGCGTAGACATCGGTGCCTGGCTGGTCGCGGTCTTCTATCAGGCTGCCGCTGAGCCAGTAGTAGGGTCTGCCCGCAGGATCCACGCGGGTTTCGATGCGGTCGGCGTACTGGCGTTTGCCAAGCGCGGTCGCCTGAAAGCCGCGAATGGCGTTCCAGGGCAGGTTCGGCACATTCACATTCAGGAAAGTGTGCGGGGGTAGCGGATGCTCCGTCAGCATCGAGGCAATTTGAGCCGCCGCCCGTCCTGCGGTTTCGTAATGCAGAACGGGTGGCTCGGCGGGCGTCTCGTCCCCTGAGCGCGCGAGGGGCAGCACTTCTTCCGCCGCGAGTGAAATCGCGAAAGCGTTCACCCCATGCACCGCGCCCTCAATCGCGGCGGCGACTGTGCCAGAATAAGTCAAATCCCAGCCCAGATTCGGACCCGCGTTGATGCCCGACACCACCAGGTCTATCCGATGTTCCATCACGGCGTGCGCGCCCAGTGTGACGCAATCGGTGGGCGTGCCGTTGGTGGCATAGGCAATCGTGCCGTCCAGCAGGTGCACGCGGTGCAGGCGGAGCGGTTTGTGGAGGGTGATGGAGTGTCCGGCGGCGCTTCGAGGGCGTTCGGGCGCGACCACAAACACTTCGCCCAGCGTGCGCAGATGCTGTGCCAGCACCCGAATGCCCTCTGCGTAGACTCCGTCGTCGTTCGTGACCAAGATGCGCATCACTCTGCGCCCTCGCCCACAACCCTGTCGGGAATAATCCCCAACCACTTCTTGAGACGATAGAGGGTGGTGTCGCGGTTCAACTCGGCAATCGCGCGGGTCAGCGGGATGCCTTTTGGGCAGACCTTCACGCAGTTCTGAGCGTTCCCACAGCCCGTGATGCCTTCGGGACCCGTCAACACCTCCAGTCGCTCGTTTTCCAGCGTGCTGCCTGTCGGATGCAGATTGAACAGTCTGACCTGCGCTATGGGGGCAGGTCCGATAAAGGCAGAGCGCTCGTTATACTGAGGGCACGCCTCCATGCAGCACCCACAGGTCATACAGCGGGCAAAGGCATAGCGCAGTTCGCGCACGCGGTCGTCAATGCGCGGACCCGGACCCAGGTCGTGATAACCGTCCACCGGGATCCACGCCTGAATCTTTTTGAGCGCTTCGAACATGCGCGAGCGATCCACAATCAGGTCGCGCACCAGCGGGAACTTGCTCATCGGCTCTAAGGTAACTTCTATCGCGTCGCCGTTGCGTGTGCCGACCTGATCAACCAGTGCGGCGCACGCCTGCTGCACCATGCCGTTGACCACCATCGTGCAGGTGCCGCACACCTGTTCCAGGCATGCCGCTTCCCATGCGGGGGGCGATACCTGCTTCCCCGTGCTATCCACAGGGTTGCGCTGGATGTCCATCAGGCAGGAAATCACATTCATATTGGGGCGATAGGGGAGTTCGAACACCTGCCAGTAGGGCTGGGCGTTCGGACCATCCTGACGCCGTATCTTGAGGCGAATGGTTCGGATAGTGCCGTTTTGCATGGCGATGAACCTCCATGCTGATTATACCCTGTTAGCAGGTCATTGGGTTCGCGCCTTTTACCCTACGGGC
The DNA here is from genome assembly GCA_964595265.1 of uncultured Fimbriimonadales bacterium. Classification (GTDB taxonomy): domain Bacteria; phylum Armatimonadota; class Fimbriimonadia; order Fimbriimonadales; family GBS-DC; genus LDYB01. Next base: position 73 of record CAZQPV010000185.1, on the reverse strand, counting down.
GACAGTCTCAGGGTGTTTGTCGGGTATAATCTGCCATCACGCTTTGAGGGGGAAAAATGATGGCGATCCGACA
>CAZQPV010000184.1:0-3949 GCA_964595265.1 uncultured Fimbriimonadales bacterium | reverse complement strand
CTGCAATCCCCTTATCGTCGGGAATTTCCATGCCCTGCAGCTGTTCCGCCTTCTCGCCGACCACATAGCGCAGAACCAGTGTTTGGCGCTCAGGGTTGGCGAGATACAGCGTTCCTGCATCGGCGCCCACCACCTCCAGAGCAACCTGAAGCGTTTCCTGCAGCAATTCATCCAGCGCAGGCGCCCGCAGACCTTCCTTTGCACGCGCATACAACGCCGAAGTAATCTGAAACACCGCTTCCAGCTGGCGGTTTCGTGGCTCTAACACCTCTTCGCGACGCTCCATGAGAAGAACCTCCCGCAATAAGTGTACCTCAGTTTTTTGTCCAGCGTGCCGACCTGAGCGACTTGCCCTTGATATATTGACGCCATGCAAAAATACCTGACACGATAAGCGTTAGCGCTGTCAGAGGTAGCACAAACCACCCCATCACCAGCCGATAGGTCTCCAGAGCGTCATGCGCGCTCGCCTGCAAAATCAGATAGACCGTGTAAGCGATGTAATAGAACACAAACACGGCGCCTTCCCAGCGCATAATCCGAAAGCCATTGAAAAACACGGGGAAGCAGGCGATGGAGACCGCAATCATCACGGGCGCGTCGAAAAAGAGCACACTCCGCGCCACCTGAATGCCATCGGGCGCCACGAGGCTGCTGAGCCCCAGCACTGCGAGAATGTTGAAAATGTTGCTCCCGACCACATTGCCGACGGAAATGTCGCGCTCGCCGCGCAGGCTGGCAATCACGGAGGTCGCCAGCTCGGGCAGCGAAGTGCCAACAGCTATAATCGTCAGCCCGATTAACAGTTCACTGACGCCCATCGCGCGCGCCAGCGACACCGCCCCCTGAATCAGCCATTCGGAACCCAACACCAGCCCCCCCAAGCCGAAGATAATCAGCAAAACAATCTTCACATAGTCTTTGGCGCCGACAGGCGGCTTAGCAAGTTCCTCCACTTCCTCCAGCTCGGCTTCCAGCTCTGGCTCTTGCCGCGCCGTGCGCCCCATCCAGATCAGGTAGATGGCGGAAATCGTCACCAGCAACGCGCCGTCCCAGCGGCAAAGCTGCCCGTCCATCCCCAGCAACACAAACAGCAGCGCCGTGCCGACCATCATCGGCACTTCCACCTTGATAATCCGCAGGCTTACCGTCAGGGGCGCAACCACCGCCGAAAGCCCCAGAATCAGTAGGATGTTAACGATGTTGCTCCCCACCACATTGCCCACGGCAATATCGGATTGTCCCCGATAGGCAGAGAGAATGGAGACTGCCAGCTCCGGCGCACTGGTGCCAAACGCCACCACACTCAGCCCAATCACGACGGGTGGGATGCCCAGCGCCGAAGCCAGACGCGACGCGCCACGCACCAACCACTCGCCGCCGCCAATCAGCAGAAACAGCCCTGGCAAGATTAACCACGCTTTTTCCATAAGTCTGCCTGGCTTATCGCAACCCGTAAATAAACGCCGCCGCCAGCAGCAGCAGGGCACCCAGCATCATCACCAATGCGTAAGAGCGCACATAACCGCTCTGGACGGGACGCAGCAGGCTCCCCAACCCGCGCGCCATTAGCCCCACCAGCATAACGATGCCATCAATCAGATTTTCGATCACGATCGTGAAGAACATGGCAATCGCGCCGCCGACCTCCACGCCCAGCTTGCGCATCAGCCCATCATAGCCGTACTGGCGCTGCAAAACGCCCCATATACCCGCAAGTTGCGCTTCGGGCTGGGGCATGCCTCGACGATAGCGCATCAACGCAAAGGCGAACCCTGCCAGACTCGCGCCCAGCGCAACCCCGAACACAAACGACTTGCCCGCCTCCGGCAGGGGCGACGCCGCTTCCGCAACCGGCTTCAGGAACTCGTGAAACGCCTTCTCGCCCGGCATAAGCCAGCCAAACCCCACCGAGCCGACCGCCAGCAATACCAGCACGCCCAGCACGCTCCAGTAGCGCTCGCGCTCGGCATGCACCTCATGCGCGGGGGGCGCCCAGAACACCAGCACCCACAACCGCGCCATGTAGCCCGCCGTGACCAGCGCCGTCGCCACACCCACCCAGAACAGCAGCGGCTGCGCCCCATACGCGCTCAGCAGCACCGCCTCCTTAGACCAGAAACCTGACAGCGGCGGAATGCCCGCAATCGCCAGCACCCCGATTGCCATCGTGAGCGCGGTAATGGGCAACATTCGCGCCAGCCCGCCCATCTGACGAATATCGCCCCTATGATGAAGCGCAATCAACACCGAACCTGCCCCAAGAAAGAGCAGTGCCTTAAAAAACGCATGCGTCGCCACATGGAACATTCCAACCCAGAACGCGCCCGCGCCCACCGCCAGAAACATATAGCCCAGCTGGCTTACCGTCGAGAACGCCAGCACCCGTTTGATGTCGGTCTGCGCCAGGGCAATTGTGCCTGCAAAGAGCGCGGTAACGGCGCCCATACCCGCCATCATCCCCATCGCGGTCGGCGACATCAGCAGTAGCGGGTGTACCCGCACCATCAGGTAGACCCCTGCCGTCACCATCGTCGCCGCGTGAATCAGAGCCGACACGGGCGTCGGACCCGCCATCGCGTCGGGCAACCAGAAGTAGAGTGGCAGCTGCGCCGATTTGCCCGACGCCGCCAGAAATAGCAGTAAGGCAATCGCCAGCGCCGTGGACGAACCCGCTGTCAGCACGCTCTGCGCCTGTGCGTTCACCTCCACAAACGAGAGCGTGCCAAACAGGCTGAAAATCAGGAACATCGCCAGCAGGTAGCCCACATCGCCGATGCGGTTCACAATAAACGCCTTATTCGCCGCGTCGGTGTTCTCTTTCCACTGCGCGTTACGGTAGAAAAAGCCAATCAGCAGATAACTGCACAGCCCCACTCCCTCCCAGCCGATGAACATCACCAGAAAGTTGCCCGCCAGCACCAGCGCCAGCATGAAAAAGATAAACAAGTTAAAATAAGTGAAGAATCGGGCATAATCGGTATCCTCCGCCATATAGCCCGTTGCGTACAGGTGAATCAGCCCCCCGACGCCCGTTACAATCAGCACCATCAGCACCGAGAGGGGATCCACCAGAAGCTCAAACGCCGCTTGAAACGAGCCGACTCGGAGCCATTCCGCAGCGACGAACGCATGCTGGGGTTGCGCCTGCGACACGAGCCACTGATAGAGTTGCCAGCCGAAGCCGAACGCGCCCAGCACGACCGCCGTGCCCACAAAACCGACCAGCCACTTCCCTATGCGCTCGCCCAGCACGCGAATCAGCCAGCCGCCCAGCAGCGCATGAAACAAAAAGCCTGCAAACGGCAACCCCAAGACCCACAAAACGGCGCTCTCTGGTATCCGTTCCATCGGCATCGCTCCACAACCTGCAGGATTATACCCTCAGAACCCCCCCAGAAAATAGAGGTTCGCCAGACTTGCCACCGTCCACATCACCCCGAAGTAGAGGCAACTCAGAAACACAACCCCTATTTTCAGCGCCAGAATGATATAGCCCGGTGGCACACCCTGCGCCGGGCGACGCCCCTCCGCTATCGCCTGCGCGACCACCACGGCGTCCACAATCCCATAAATCCAGGGCAGAATCAGCCAGCCCGTAAGCAGGATGAGCACACCCTTGAGATACTCGCCGTTATAAATCTGGCCCAAGCCCGGCACCAGCAACCCGAAGAAAAACGCCGCGATCGGACTCTGCTGATAGTGGTTCGCCGAGCAAGCTTCGCAATAGGGATGCGTGTTGACGAGGACCCGACAGACCGCACAGAGCGGCTTGCGGCAGTCGGTACAATCGGCAACGGCGGGCGTGTGTGGATGCCAGTAGCAGTTCATCTCGTGCCCTGTTCGCGTTTCGCGCGGTCAGTGAGATGTTTTACAAACGCGCCACAGATAGGGCAGTAGCGCCAGTCCAACTGCAGGTTATAGCGACACCTGGGACACTGGAGGGGGC
>CAZQPV010000183.1:2758-4051 GCA_964595265.1 uncultured Fimbriimonadales bacterium | reverse complement strand
GCGCCTGATTAATCTGCAAACCCAGTCCAGCCCGCCCGCCGAATATGGTCAACTTCTGGGGTTGCGCTTCCAACTGGCACAGCAGGTGGGGCAGCAGATGGCACTGGTGCAGGAGCTGAAAAAACGCGGCTTCACCGCCAGCGACGATGAAATTGAACAGGCGAAAGAGGAATACTTGAAACAGCGGCTGGAAGAATACCGCATGCGGTTTCTCCCTGGGGGCAAAGGCAGCGACAGTGATCTGGATAAAGCCCTACGCGAACGTGGCAGCTCACTCAGGCAACTCCGTGAACGCCTGCTTGCAGAAGTACCAGAGTTCCTGTTTGAAATGCAGGTGATCGGACAGAAGTTCAGTAAAAGTATCGAGGAGAAGTATGCTAAGCCGACTGACGAACAGCTGCGCCTGATGTTCGAGCAGGTCTACCCGGCGCGGATTATGGTCTCGGTAGAGAAGCATAAAGGCAAGGCGGAGGCGCGCGCTCAGGAGGCTTATAATGCGCTCAAAGCAGGGAAGCCGTTCGCGGAGGTCGTCAAGCAATTTTCCGATGACCCAGAGCCGATTCGGAAGCAGGGTGGGCGCATCACGGGTTCGGGCTATTATGAGATTCTGAACAACCTCTCCAGCCTGTTCTCGGGTGAATTCGCTCAGCGCGTGCTGAGCCTCAAGCCGGGCGAATACACCACGCCCACCCCTGACAAGGACAAAAAGGCATACTACATCTTCACCATCGCCGAGCGAAAGCTGGTGCTGCCGAAGGATTTTGAGCAGAAGAAAGAGGACTACCGCAAGAGCTACGCAACGATGCGCTCGCAGTTTGAGCAGCAGGCGGTCTTCCTTGAGGCGATGAAGAATCACAAAATTGAGTTTAAGGACGCGGTACTGGTGCAGTATGAGAAGTTAAACACCGCTCTAAGCCAGCCCGCGCCACTGCGGCTCAAAACCCTCAAGGAGATTGACCAGGCGCTGACCCCGATTGTCGCTTCATCTGACCCGAACCTGCGGCTGGCACAGTGGCTCCAGATTCAGGTGCTGAACATGCTGGTTGCCACGGCAAAGGAAGTCAAGGACACCGAGACCGAAAAGACCTACGGCGAGCGCCTGACCACTGCGTTGAACCGCTTCTTTGCAGAAGGTGGTGAGGATTTGAATCTTCGCCTGATGCGGGCGGAACGGCTCCTCGAGGCAGGCGCGAAACAGCAAGCGCTGGACGACCTGGAAATTGCTTCCGGGCTGGCGTTCCGCCCTGGCGACTCGTTCCTGCAGCAGCGAATAGCGGAGCTCTATAACAAGGC
>CAZQPV010000183.1:0-2658 GCA_964595265.1 uncultured Fimbriimonadales bacterium | reverse complement strand
GCAAAGCAGGGCATAGAAACCGTCGGCTACGAGCAGTTCGAAGTCGGGCATACACGCGGCAGCTCGCACGGCGCAAGCCGAATCTATCGGCTCACCTACGCCGACCCCACTTACACGCAGATGATGACCGAAGCGCTCCCCCTCTGGCAAACCCTGCAAGCCGAAGCGGGGGAAGAGTTGATGGTGCCCTGCGGCGTCCTCTGGATTGGCTCCGAGGATGATGCCGAGCTGAACGCGATTCGTGCCACGCTCCAGCAAGCGGGCGTCCCTTACGAGTGGCTCACGCCCGAAGCGGTGCAGGCGCGGTTTCCAGCGTTTCGTCTCCAACCTTCGGAGCGGGCGTTGTTTCAGACGGAGGGCGGCTTTTTACGGGCGGATGCATGCGTGCGCGCCTGCGTGCGGCTTGCCCGGCACTATGGCGCCCAGGTCTGGGAGCATGCACGCCTGAGAGGCTGGCACGCCGAAAACGATGGAATCGTGCTGGAGCTTGAGTCGGGGCATGCGGAACGCTTTGACGGGGTGGTGTTGACTATTGGCAGTTGGCTGACGAAGTGGGTATCCGAAGTCGCACCGCAGCTTCGTGTAACGAGACAGGTTTACGCCTATTTCCCGATTCAGGACGCGCCGAACCTCTTCGTGCCAGAGCGTCATCCCGTCTGGATTGAGGCGACCACACACTTCTACGGTTTTCCCTCGGATGGCGTCCAGTCCGGCGTTAAGATCGCTCAGCACAAGCTCGGCGAACCCCATGACCCCGACACAATTGCCCGCGCACCCGATGAGCGCGACCTTGCGCCCCTACAGCAAGTCATCGTGCGGCGTTTCCCCAATCTTGGCAAAGAGGCGCTCTCTGCTCATACCTGTCTCTATACCAGCACACCTGACGAGCGCTTTTTGATCCAGCCTCTTGCCGATGAGCCGCGAATCTGGTACGCCAGCGCCTGCTCGGGACACGGCTTCAAGTTCGCGATTCTGAACGGGAAGCGCGTGGGGGAGGGGGTTCTTGCGGTTGCTCGGAGTTAAAGCGAACAATCTTTTCCCAATCCAGCGTACCTTCCTCGCTTGCGAACTCGTTAAGCAAGTCGCGTGTGAATCGATTTACCGCTTTGTCCCACTCCTTCTGGTAAATTTCGCGCTGTTTCTCCGGGTAGTCTTGCATCAACCGAATTAGTTTGAGATAGAATTCTTCATCACCCGTTAGCTCGCGCCAGAACGCTTGCCCCGAAACAATCCTGTACCTTCGGGTTCTGGTCGGCTCACTAACACGCTTACCGTAGGAACACCCCAGAATCGGATCAAATTGCTTGCCGAGGTTGCGCAAATACTGGCGGAGGCGGTTTTGTAGCTCCTGGAATTCGTCATTCATGCGCGCAGTCTGGCTGGAATTGAAAATGTTCGGTCCAGACTTGACCGCGATTGCTTTGTAAGTGTCTTCTGTGTCAATCTCTACATCGATACCTTTCGCGCTGGACTTCTTGCCGCTGCACACTGCCAGCACGACTGGTTCCACAAAGGCATCGCCAAATATTGTTTCATCTGAAGCCTGAGTGTGAATCCTCAAAAGGTATTCAACCAGTTCTGCCGCCGTGCAAATCCCCAGAGCACGCATGAGATACGGATTTTTGCGCTGGAGAACTTTCTTTAAGCTCAAGTTTGACAGGTTCTCGATGCGTCTACGATAAAACTCCTCGAGGCAGGTGCGAATCAATGCCTCCAGTTCATTTAGGCTCATAGCCGGCTCGCCCTTCTGCAAACGTGTACAGATTCGGTTGCGGTTGCTCTTTCGCAATTCGCTCCTCAGCCAGGCGTACATACTCCTCCATAATCTCAATCCCGATGTAGCGCCGATCCAGACGGATGCACGCGACAGCCGTCGTGCCTGAACCCATGAAGGGGTCCAGAACGACATCGCCTGGCTCTGTGAAGAGCTTGATGAACCATGCAGGAAGTTCCACAGGAAATGTGGCGGCGTGGTAGCGATTATAGCACTCGGTCGCCATGTGTAGCACATTGGTGGGGTAAGCATACTCGCGCCCAATCCAGTTCGCGACACGCTTTCCGAATCCACTCCCCGCTCGGGAATTGAATCGGTGCAGGTCGTTTCGTCCCAGTTTTTTGAGCCTTTCGTGGCGCCATTCGCCCATCGGGATCATCACCGCCTCCTGAAACATCTTGAACTGGCGCTGTTTGGTGAAATGAAGCAGGCGTTCCCATGCGTCGCGGAAGCGGTTGGGCCACTTGCCAGGGTAGCAGTTTTTCTTGTGCCAGATATATTCTTCTGTCCAGAGCCAGCCCTGCTGGCGCATCGCCATAATCAGCTCCAGCACATAGGTGTGGCGCTCGCCGTTCACGACGCGCTCCTTGATGTTCAACACAAAGGAACCTGTCGGCTTCAGCACACGAAACAGCTCCGCCGAGATGGGCAGGAACCACTCCACATAGTGGTCTGGATGGACACCCCCATAGACATTTTTACGCTGATCAGCATAAGGGGGCGAGGTGATAATCAGGTCTATGCTCGCGTCAGGGAGCATTTTCAGCACCTCACGGCAGTCGCCATGCAGGATGCGATTCAGAAACGGCGCAAGTTGTGCCTCATAGACCGCTCCCATACCATAAGAAGTATACCCTTTGGTGGGGATGCCTTCAGAGGTACTG
>CAZQPV010000182.1:0-4109 GCA_964595265.1 uncultured Fimbriimonadales bacterium | reverse complement strand
ACAACAGCCCGTTCACCTATGTGTTGCTGAACGGCAAGCCCATCTACCTGCGGGCAGTGCTGGACCAGTCCTTCAACCCTGACGGCATCTACACCGCACCCAGCGATGCGTCTCTCAAGCGCGATGTAGAACTGGCGAAGCAGGCAGGGTTCAATATGCTCCGTATCCACATCAAAGCGGACGAGCCGCGCAAACTCTACTGGGCAGATAAGCTCGGAATGCTGGTACAGGCGGACATCCCCTGCTTCTATCAGCCTTCCGAACGCGCCCGCAGACTCTTTGAAAAAACCATGCGCGACCAGATTCTGCGCGACTTCAATCACCCCAGCATCCTCATCTGGACGATTTTCAACGAAGAGTGGGGCATCGGACGGCTTGACAACACGCCGCGCGAGCATCGCGTGGACTGGGTGCTACAAATGGTGCGCCTTGCCCGCGAGTTAGACCCCACCCGCCTCGTGCAGGATAACACAGGCTGGGCGCATCTGGAAACCGACCTCAACTCGTTCCACTGGTATGGACGGAATGTGGACCTCTTCCGACAGATGTATCAGACGGTGAACCAGGTTGATGTGGGTCCGGGCAAGTCGTGGAACTACATCGATGGGCGCGTCAGTCGCGGCGAGCCGTTCCTCAATAACGAATACAGCTACCTCGCCGCAGGCGATGGCGACGGCGACTGGTCGTGGGGCAACCTGTTCGCCACGAATGCCCTGCGTAGCCTCGACAAGCTCGTGGGCGACTGCTACACCGAGCTAACCGATATCGAGTGGGAGCATAACGGCGTCTACAACTACGACCGCTCCCCCAAAGAGTTCGGCTACGACTTCTGGGCGAAGGGGATGTCGGTGCGCGATGTGTTCGCCGAAGATTTTCTGGTGCTGGATGTGCCCACCATCAAACGTGCCCAGCCAGGCGAAACGGTGCAGGTTCCGATACTGTTCAGCCACTATTCGGGCAAGTGGAGCGAGAAGCCGCTCCGCCTTTACTACAAGCTGGACTGGATTGACACCCTCGGCAAGCGCCACTGGGGCAAGCCTCAGAGCGTGCTTATCAGGGACGGCGCGCCTCCTTACCGCCTCACGGGGCTGACGGTTGCAGAGCTGACTCTGCCCAACGAGCCGTGCCTTGCTACGCTGGTTGTCTGGATTGAAGACGCGCAGGAGAACCGCATCCATATCAACTACACCCAGTGGGCGGTAGGGCTGGAGAATCTGCCGAATCAGGCGCGTGAAGGGCGACGCTGGGTGTTGCGCTTTGACCCCACACAGTATGCGCGAAGCGAGTTCAGCGAGCTGAGCGCGCCCCCGACGCCCATCAAAGACAAGCATTACGGGCGCGGGCACGGCTTCGTGGAGTACCGCATCCCCCTGCCCGACGAGGTGGATGTGAGCCTCCTCCGGCGCATCACCCTGCGCGTGGAAATCGCCGCCAAAGCCGGGCGCGAGAAGGTGGACTGGGCGCAACGGGTTCACCCCGAAGACTACCCCCAGACCGACGGCAAGAAGTTTCCCTCGCGCGTGCTGGTGGAGATTGCGGGCGTGCGGGCGGGGGCATGGGACCTGCCAGACGACCCAGCCGATGCGCGGGGCGTGCTGTCGCACTGGGCAGGTGTTGAACGCGGCTCCTACGGCTACCTGATGGAGGCAAGCATCCCTGTGGACCCTCTTGTGCAGGCGGAGCTGACGAAAGAGCGGGCGATTCGCGTTCGGCTGATTGTGCCTCCTGACAAAGCGGGCGGGCTGGCGCTCTACGGCACCACGATGGGCTGCTACCCCATGCCGCCGACGGTGATCCTGGAGGAGGATTATCTCTGACGGGTGAGCCTGCTCTCTCGCAAGGATTCGCATCCCACCTCGTGGCACAATTAATCGCTGCGTGGGGCACGGCGACCGCGCCCCTACGGATGCCCGTACGGATGCGGTTCCCGCGTCCTGTTCTGCGAATCCCCCGTTCTTTGCGACAGAGCAGGTGAAATAACTAAATAATTTCGTGTGGAACCCCGAAGGCACGCTGGCGCGGTGGAGAAGCAATCAGCCGAACGGTTATGCGCGGGTATTTGGGTATGACGAGGATGGTCGCCTGACGCGGATAGAGCGGGATTATGGCAACGGCAACTTGCAGGTGGCATACGAGTATGGGTATAATAGCGATGGTGTTCGGATATGGAAGCGAGATGTTCTCAATCAGCAGGAGTATCGGTATGTGTGTCGTATTGGCTGTGGGGGCGTGCCGATGCGGGTGTATAGTCGGGCGATAGGGAGCGAGAGGTGGAACACGCTGGAGGAGTATATGGCTGGGTTGAGTAGTGTATGGTATGGCACAGGTGTGGAGATTGCCCAGGACCATAGGTGGTTGGCAGGGCACTGGTTGAGCGGGCTGACGCCGCCGCTTGCAGGAGCGATGCTGTATGAGGACTGGTTTAGCGTGCAGGTCAGCGGGGAGTTTGAGACGGCAGGCGTGCCCAAGCGTGTGCCGGAGTATCTGAGCGATAATCAAAACCCCGACTTGCCCCATCAATTGATCCAGTTTTGAGGAGGTGGATGAAGATGAAGATGAAGACAAAGGCAACCTTTCTGGCAGCAGGCTATGGATGATTGGCAAAGTCGCTTGCAACTCCCTGAGGATGCGGGACCGTTCCAAGCAACTGTAGTGATGTATGGACTCAGTCCTCAGTCAGGCGAGGTGAACGGCGGAGTGGTTAAGGTCTTTGTCTCCCCCTTTGGGCGGCGCTTGGAGATACCGATCAACAACGAAGTGCGTTTGATCCTCAAAGAGGAGGGGCATTTCCGCACCTATCGCCTTGATACGGCATCGCGTACCGCCCATGTGATAGAAGACGCGGAGCCAAAGACCGCGCATCCGCAGAAGTCGCGTCTTGTTATGCGTTCTACCGAGCGGCATCGGGGTTTCTGGTGCGTTGTGGAGCAGACAAGGGATTCGGATCACTCTGGTACGGTCTCCGAGCATCAGACATGGACCATCTCAGCAGGTCCCGCAAAGGGATGGACTTTGCGGGGCATTATCAAGATGCACCCGAGCTCTGGGGAGATAGTCTATTATGTTGTTGGGGACACGCTGGAGTTGGAGTTCAAGACACTGCCGCACGATCTCTTTGTAATACCGCGTGATTATCGTGTGATAAAGGCAGGGAGTGGAGAGTGAGTTTATTCTCGCGTTAGGAACGCTCTGGGGTATAACGGCAACTGGCGGTTTGCGCACACTGGGGGTACTTTATTGATGATGACGCAAGCGGGCGAGCCGTGGGGTTATTACTCGCAGGATAGCAGTGGGCTGGCGGTTAGGAACGGCTTCAGCTGCGCTATCGCAAAGTGGGGGGCTTGGTGAACAGGACGCGGGAACGCGTCCGTACGGGCATGGGTAGGGGCATGGTCGCCGCGCCCCACGCGGCGAAATGAATCGTGCCACGAGGTGGGATGCGAATCCTTGCGACAGAGCCGCTTTAGCCGTCGGGCAGAAATGCCCCATGATTCCGTAGCGTGCTTGTTTCCCCGAACGACCTCAAAAGCCGTCCACCGAAGGGTCCTGAAGGTGAACCGTGGAGTTCAACAGGGCGACATACACGCGCTCACCCGTGTGTTCCACGATGGAAACGCTCGTGTTGTCCAGCCGAATGCGCCGATAGGTCTGCACATCGCCTGCCAGCACTTCACATAAAATGATGCGCAGGCTGCCGCCGTGTCCCACAATCACCCAGTCGCCTTCCGCGTGAGTCTTGAGTAGCGCGTGGGTGAAATCTTTCACGCGCTCCCAGAACGCCTCCATCGGCTCGGCGTTTGGGGGCGTGCCGTGAAGGGGGTCATACAGGTAGGTCAGGTGTTGCTCGGGGTAGCGCTCGCGCACCTCGTCGAGGGTCAGCCCTTCCCAGCCGCCCCAGAATCGCTCACGCAGGCGCGGTTCCGGGTAGAGCGGGCACTCGAGGGCGCGAGTAATCGCCTCTGCAGTGTGCGCCGCACGCTGGAGGTCGCTGGTGTACACGCCCTGCGGATTCTGGAGGGTCTCGGCGAGCCAGCGGGCGGTCTGCTCCGCCTGGCGCAAGCCGACGGCATCCAAAGGCACATCCGAATGCCCCTGAATGCGCCCGACCT
>CAZQPV010000181.1:0-4125 GCA_964595265.1 uncultured Fimbriimonadales bacterium | reverse complement strand
CGGCGCGGGAAGCGGTGAGCATCGTGGAGCAGGCAATTCAGAAGGGCGCGTGGTGCGTCTGGTTCCAGCTGCGAATTGTGAACCTGGAGGCGGCGGCGCTGGCAGAAAAGGCGGGACTCATCGTGGTCATGGATCGGTGTATCAAGATGGAACACGGGCGGTTCGGGGGTGGACTCCACTGGATGGGCATGAACACCGAAATCATTTCCGCGCGACGCATGCGACGGATGTTTTGAAGGAGCCAGTGCCGATGACTCTGAGCGACTTAGAAGCCATCGGAGCGGTGTTGCAAGGCCACTTTTTGCTCACCTCAGGCAGGCACAGCGCGGTCTATTTCGAGAAATTTCGCCTGCTGGAGCGTCCTGCGCTTTTAGGTCAGGCAGTTGCGCAGATGCTGGCGCATTTGGGCGCTATCGAAGTCGCGGCGGTGGTCGGTCCAACGTTGGGAGGTGTGCTGGTTGCCTACGAGGCGGCGCGACAGCTGGGCGTGCCTGCATTGTACGCAGAGCGTGAGGGCGAGGGGCGCGCGTTTCGGAGGGGCTATCCGCTGGCTCCGGGCGCACCCGTGCTGTTGGTGGACGATGTGTTGACCACGGGCACCTCCCTGCGCGAGGTGTTGACCCTGCTGGAGCAGGTGCGGGCGCGCCCTGTGGCCATCGGCGTGCTGATAGACCGCTCCGAGACGCCCCCAGAATTCGGCTTGCCCCTCGCCTCGGCGCTCCGCATGCCTGCGCAGACTTATGACCCTGCCGAATGTCCCCTCTGTCAGCAGGGGATTCCCCTTCAGAAGCGCGGGAGTCGTTAGATAAAAACTTACCCCCTGCGGGCAAACGCAGGGGGCGTTCAAACAATCGCCTGGCCAGCTGCCTCAGTCCTCGCCCTGCGCTTTAGTGAAGCCCTGGGCGCCGTCGAACTCCTGCAGTTTCTCCAGATGCATCCAGCGGAATCGCGACGCCACCCGCTGCACCAGGTCGAGAATCTGGGCGTCGGTTGCATCGCCCTGCGCATCGCGGAGCATGAAGCGGCACCGGTAGTGGTCCACCACATCAGTAATCGCGCCCGTAGGCGGGTAGACCTTCGTGCCGCGATTGGAAACCATCTTCAGGTAGAAGGGTGACTCTTCCGCCAGCGCCTCCAGAGCCTTACCCAGCGGCTCGGGCATCAGGTCAGTCTCCACAAACACATCGACACCCACCACACGCCGCGAGCGGGGACGCACCCGCACGGGGTCCGCGGGAACCTGCGGCAGCCGAATCGGGCGATATTCCCGCACGAACGCCGTGCTGGGCTTCTTGCCCAGATTCGCGATAATCGCGTCGGTGTATTCGGTGGTGGAGCTGGCCTTGTCGTAGCCTACCACATCGCCTGTGCGCACTTTGCCCTCTTCCAGCGTGTAGAGAATTGCGTTCTCAATCGTGGCAGCCGCCTCGAACTCTTCGAGGTAGCGCAACATCATCACTGCCGAGAGAATCACCGCGGTGGGGTTAATCACATTCTTGCCCGCGTACTTCGGCGCGGAGCCATGCACCGCCTCGAAAATGGCGACCTCGTTCCCGATATTCGCCGACGGCGCGAAGCCCAGCCCGCCCACCAGCGCGGAGGTCAGGTCGCTGATGATGTCGCCATTCATGTTGGTGGTAACAATCACCTCGAACTGTTCGGGGCGCTTGACCAGCTGGTGGGCGCAGTTGTCGATGATGATGTGGTTCGCCTCGATGTCGGGATATTCGGGAGCAATCTCTTCGAAGGTGCGCTTGAGCATCCCCTCGGCGAACTTCATGATGTTGGCTTTGGTGGCGCAGTGGACTTTTTTGCGTCCCTCAGCGCGCGCCAGCTCGAAGGCGAAGCGCACAATCTTCTCGCAGCCCTTGCGCGAGATGAGTTTGAGCGTCTGCGCCACGCCAGGGGTCTGCATATGCTCAATCCCTGCGTAGAGGTCTTCCACATTCTCGCGCACCACCACGAGATCGATCCCGCGTCCGCTGTAGGGCGTGGGCACATTCGGGAACTCACGCACGGGGCGCACATTCGCGTAGGTCTCAAACAGCTTGCGCAGGGTTACATTCGCGCTCTTCTCACCGTAGCCCACAGGGGTCTCCAGCGGACCTTTCAGCACCACGCGCGTCTTGCGAATCGACTCGATGGTCTCCTGCGGAACCCCAGACTCAATACCTTTTTTAAAGACGCTGGCGCCTGCCTCACGCACTTCCCATTCCAGCGGTGCGCCCACCGCTTCCAGAATTCGTAACGCCGATTGAATACACTCCGGACCGATCCCGTCGCCCGGGATGACCGTAATCAGTTTCTTACCGCTTTCCGTAATGTACGCCATTGTTCGTATCCTCCGTTCCTCTGAGAGTATACCCGCTGATGGGGTATACTCTGGCGGTATGTTTGAGAGCTTGACGGATAAGCTGCAGGGCATTTTCAGCCGCATTCGGGGGAAGGGGCGCTTAGACGAGAAGACCGTAGATGAGGTGCTTCGGGAGATTCGCCTCGCGCTGCTGGAGGCGGATGTCAACTTTCGGGTGGTAAAGGAGTTTATCGCGCGCGTGCGCGAGAAAGCGGTCGGCGACGAGGTGCTGAAGAGCCTCACGCCCGACCAGCATGTGGTGCGCATCGTGCGCGACGAGCTGATTGCGCTTCTGGGGGGCGAAGTGGAACCGATTCGCTGGGCTTCGTCGCCGCCCACGGTGTTCATGCTCTGTGGCTTGCAGGGTTCGGGCAAGACCACCACCTGCGCGAAGTTAGCACGCTGGGCGCGCTCGCAGGGGCGCAAGCCGATGATGGCGGCATGCGACCTCCAGCGCCCCGCCGCCATCAAGCAGCTGGAGGTGCTGGGCGAGCAGGTGGGCGTTTATGTCCACACCCCTGAAAAAGCGGGCGTCCGCGACCCGGTGGGGGTTGCCCGCTCTGCCCACGCCTATGCCCGCGCAAACGGCTACGATGTGCTGATTCTGGACACCGCAGGACGCCTGCAAATTGATGCGCCTCTGATGCAGGAGCTGCAACAGATGCGCGAGGCGCTCCAGCCCCACGAGATCCTGCTGGTTGTCGACGCCACCACAGGCCAGGAAGCCGTCAATGTGGCGCAGGCGTTCAACGAGCGACTGGAGCTGACCGGGATTATTCTCACCAAGATGGACGGCGACGCTCGCGGCGGCGCGGCGCTCTCGCTCAAAGCCGTGATGGGCAAACCCGTGCGCTTTATCGGTGTCGGCGAACGCACCGACGCCCTCGAACCGTTCTATCCCGACCGAATCGCCAGCCGCATCCTTGGCATGGGCGATGTGCTCTCGCTGATTGAGCGCGTGGAGCAAACCATGCAGGAAGAGGAAGCCAGGCGCATGGAGAAAAAACTGCGCGAGGCGTCCTTCGACTTTGAAGACATGCTGATGCAGATGCAACAGATTCGGCGTATGGGTCCGTTTGAGCAGTTGCTGAAGCTCCTGCCTGGCTACAATCAGCTCAAGCAACAGATGGGCGATATGGCGATAGACGACCGCGCTCTCAAACGCGCCGAGGCGATTATCCTCTCCATGACCCCGCAGGAGCGCCGCCACCCCGAAATCATCAACTACAGCCGCAAAGCGCGAATCGCCCGCGGCAGCGGCACCAAAATAGAAGAGGTCTCCGCGCTGATTAACCAGCTCATGGAGATGCGCAAGCTCATGAAGCAGCTCAACAAACATCAACAGGCGATGCAGAAGCGCGGCCAATGGTTCCGCATGGGGCGCGGGCGGTAAGTTTCTGGGAAGCACCCTCCCATCCTTGCGCTCAGGCGGGATACCCCAGCCCCTGAAGCCAGCGCAGGCTGGCTCTGGATATGAGGTTCGCCCCTCGAGTTTTCGCCAGACGGCTGAACCTGCTTTGTCGCAAAGACCACAGATTCAGAAAACAGCACACGGAAACCACATCCGTACGGACATGGGTAGGGGCGCGGTCGCCGCGCCCGCAAGCCAAGCAGCACGCGGTAAAATGAATCATGCCACGAGGTGGAATGCGAATCCTTGCGAGAGAGCAGGTTCACTCATCCTGCCCCTACCCTCGAAGAGGATCATTTTTCACAGCCCCTTGACAACAGTGTCATCGCATGGGTATACTAATGTCTACACTGAAGGAGGC
>CAZQPV010000180.1:0-4137 GCA_964595265.1 uncultured Fimbriimonadales bacterium | reverse complement strand
TGCTGTTGCCTTCCGAGCTATTCCGCCGTCGTCCGCGCGACTTCTGGTCGCCTGAAAGCGAGGAGGAGATTCGCAAAGCCATTCGGGGCGACTGGCAGCAGTGGATTATCTTTCTCCACTCGTCTCAGAAAGAGGCGGTGGAGCGCGACATGCATGGTCCGATTCGAATCAGCGGCGCGGCGGGAACGGGCAAAACGGTGGTCGCCGCGCATCGAACCGCATGGCTGGCGCATGAGTATCCCGAAGCCCGAATTTTGCTCACCACCTTCACAGAAGTGCTGGCGAACAACCTGCGCCAGCGCGTGGAGCAGATCATCAGTTCAATTGTGGGCACGAATATTGAGGTGAACCATCTCCACTCGGTTGCCTACCGACTCTTCCGGCGTGAAATGAATCGCACAGAAGAGATAATTGAGAGAGGCAGCCCGGAGATGGACGCCCTGCTGGAAGAAGCCATACAGCGCTCGGGGAAGTCAGAGAGTCTGCAGTTCGTGCGCCCGGAGTGGGAGGCAATTATTGACGCATGGAATGTGCGCAGTCTGGACACCTATTTGACGATGGAGCGCATCGGGCGTAAGGTGGCGCTACCTCCCAGTCGGCGTGAGGCGCTGTGGAGCGTGTTCGAGCAGGTGTGGCAACTGCTCGAAGAGCGCAATCTGATTACTTATGATGCGATATGCCACGCTGTTGCCGAGTATATGAACCAGCACCCTGAGTTGCGCTACGACTGTGTGGTGGTGGACGAAGCGCAGGATTTCGGACCTGCGGAGCTGACGCTCATCCGGGCGCTGGCGCCCTCTGATAAACCCAATTCGCTGTTCCTGTGCGCCGACTCGCGTCAGCGCATCTATCGCCCTGCAGTGCCATGGTCGCGGTTCGGAATCGACACCCGCGGGCGCAGTTATATCCTGCGTGTGAACTACCGCACCACTAAGGAGATTCAGGAATTCGCCGAAAGCGTCCTGCCCTTCTCGATAGAGGGATTTCAGGAAGACGAACCGCAGCTTCTGGCGCAACGCCCGATTGCGCTGATGAAAGGTATCGAGCCTGAAGTCAAAGGTTACGAGGACATCGTAGCGGAAATGCGCGGCTTGGAGGAGTGGATTTATCGTTGCCTCGACGAGAACATCATGCCGGGCGAGATTGCTATCTTCGCCCGCACAAAACGGATGCTGGAGGCTGTAGAGCGCCTGCTCGAACAGCAGGTGTATCCCCAGCGCGGGATTGCCAGCCGGATGCTTAAACAGGGTACACAGCCTGTTCCTTACGAAATCAACTATGGCACTGCTCACAGCGCCAAGGGGCTGGAGTTCCGTGCCGTAGCGGTGGTGGGGGTAACTCAGTCTAACTTCCCGTACTATGCCGCGATCAAGAATATTGAAGACCCTGCGGAGCGCAAGGCGAAAGAGGCTCAGGAGCGTCAGCTGCTGTATACTGCCTGCACTCGCGCGCGGGAACGGCTCTATGTGAGCTGGTCGCCCCCAGCCATGCGAAGTGTATTTCTCCATAACGCGCTACGGAACACCGACGCTCGCTGAGGCGCGCTCACTCTTCGAGTAAGCCCGGTGGAGACACAACAGGTTCCACCAGCGAGGGGTCGTCGTGAGCGGGATTATTGACGCGCGTGCTGACGGGATACGCCTCCAGTAGCCCTTCGGGGGCAGGGCGCAAAAGCGCCGCGAGTGTCGCCAGCGGCGTATCGGGCGCAAGCCATAAGGTGTACTCTTCGGGTAGCAGTATCGCCGGCATACGATGGTGAATCGGTTGCATCGTGGCGTTGGCGTCGGTGGTAATCAGCGTGCAGGTGGTCAGCTCGCTCCCGTCGGGCGACTGCCAGCTCTCCCACAGCCCTGCGACGCCCAGCGGCTCGCCCTTCACAGAACGCACAAAGTAGGGCTGACGCAGGCGTCCTGTTTTTGCCCACTCATAAAACCCGCTGATGGGTACGATACACTGCCGATAGCGGAACGCCACGCGGAACGCAGGCTTCTCCGCAAGACTCTCGGCGCGGGCGTTAATCATCTTGTTGCCGATGCTGGGGTCTTTCGCCCAGCGGGGCACCAGCCCCCACTGAAAATGCGTCCAGTAGGGTTGCGGTGTGTCGTGAGCGGTGGCTAACGCCAGCAAGGGCTGGGTAGGCGCAATATTATAGCGTGGGGCGATTGGGAACGGGAGCGGCACCTGAAAATGGCGTTCCAGCTCTTCGGCTTTCGCGAACAACGCAAAGCGTCCGCACATGGGTTAAGCATACCTCCTTCAACCCAGCCGCTCGCCAACCTGCGGGTGATAGCCGTTGATGAAGGCGGCGACGGGCATGCGCGGACGACTTTCGGGCTGAACCTCCAGCAGCTGGAGCGCCCCCTCGCCACAGGCGACCACCAGCCCCGTCGGGTTCACGGCGAGGAGAGCGCCCGGCTCAGCAGGGGAGGTGCGTTCTACGGGAACGGCTTTCCAGAGTTTGAGGCGCTTGCCACGAAACAGGGTGTAGGCGCCTGGGCGCGGCGAAAACGCTCGAATACGGTTGGCGCATCGCACGGCGGGTTCCTCCCAGCGCATCTGGGCGTCCTCTTTCTGAATCGGGCGTGTGTAGGTGGCTTCGGCGTGGTTCTGGGGCGTGCGCGTGAGCGTGCCTGCCTCGAGACGCTTCAGCCCTTCCAGTAACAGCTCGCGCGCGCGTTGCGCCAGCCGCGCCTCTAGCGTGCCCGCGTCGTCTTCGGGGAAAATCGGCTCTTTCACCTGCAGGTAGATGTCGCCCGCATCCATCTCCTCACTCATCTCCATCAGCGTAACGCCCGTTTCGGTCTCGCCTTCCAGCAGGGCGTACTGGATGGGCGACGCGCCCCGATACTTCGGCAGCAGCGAGGCGTGCAGGTTCCAGTTGCCCAGCGGCGCAATCTGTAGCAGTTCGGCGGGCAGAATCTTGCCATAGGACGCCAGCACAATCAGGTCGGGCTGAAGCGTGCGTACCTGTTCGATAAACTGCGGGTTGCGGGCGCGCTGGGGGGTCAGCACGGGCAAGCCGAGCGCTTCGGCACGCGCATGCACAGGCGTCGGCGTCAGGTGCATCCCCCGTCCTGCAGGCTTGGGGGGTTGGCTCACCACTGCGAGAATGGGGTAGCCTGCCTCAGGGAGCGCCTCCAGCGGCGGCACAGCGAACGCGCCTGAACCGAAATAGAGAATGCGAGGACGATTCAGACCATCTCCTCCTCTTTCGGCGTGGGGTCGCTCCAGAACAGCGTGGCGGGGTCTACCCTGTCAATAAACAGAATGCCGTCCAGGTGGTCTATCTCGTGCTGGGCGATTCGGGCGGCGATGCCCTCAAGCGTGAGCCGTATCGGCTTGCCATGCCGGTTCAGCCCCCTCAGCACAATCGCGCGGGCGCGCGCCACCTTGCCATAGAGCGCAGGGATACTCAAGCAGCCTTCCACATCCACGACCTGCTCCTGCGAGCGTTCGATAATGCGCGGGTTCAGAATCACCCGCACAGGCTGATCGGGCGGCGCCATAATAAACACGCGTAGGGGCACACCCACCTGCGGCGCGGCAATCCCCAGCCCGTTCCACCACTTCAGCGACGCCATCATGCGCTGGATGAGCGCCTCAATATCGGGCGTGATGCGCGCTACAGGCGACGCCTTTTTGCGCAACACCGGGGCGGGGTATTTCACAATCCCGTCCTCGTCCATCCGATAAAAGTGCTGAAACTCAGGCGGCGCCTCGATTTCGCCGGCGGGCAACACAATCTTCATCGCTACCCGAATTATACCCTTGTGGGTAGAATTGGGGCATGGAGCGCCGATGCCCCTACTGTGGCGCGGAACTGCCGCCGCCCGAATCGGACGAAACGCCTTCGGTGGAGTGCCCCACCTGCCATAACATCGTGCGCCCGCCCAATCCGCACGCGAGGCGGTTTGCGTGGGTGGCGCTGCTGACGGCTGTGCTTTACTTTATCGCGATGTTCTCGATGATTGTCGGCGACACCAGTCGCTGGGTTTTCCTGATTTTCGGTCTGGCGACGGCGAGTGGGGTGTACCTGATCTATGTGATGTACCACTTCTTTCGGGCAGGGGCGTGAATTTTTTCGCTTTTCGCTTCTCATGCAAATTGGGCTATAATAGAGTCGGTGAGCGTGCATGG
>CAZQPV010000179.1:0-4244 GCA_964595265.1 uncultured Fimbriimonadales bacterium | reverse complement strand
CTAACACACGCCCGTTCGCCAGCAGATAGTCCATCACGGCTGAATTACGCGATGCGCGGGGCGAATCCTGCCTGGTCAGGGTACTCTACACAGGGCATCCGCAATTCGCACGGCACGCACAGTGGCTTGCACATCATGCACGCGCACGATGTCGGCGCCCCACGCCACGCTCAGCACAACGGTCGCCAGAGTGCCCTCCAGGCGCTCTTCAGGGGGCAGGTCGCCCAGCAGGCGTCCGATGAACGACTTGCGCGAAGTCCCTATCAGCACAGGGTAGCCCAGCGCCTTGAGGTCAGGGATGTGGCGCAACAGGGTGAGATTATGTTCCACCGTTTTACCGAAGCCGATTCCAGGGTCGATCCAGATGTTTTCGCGGGGGATTCCTGCCTGCAGGGCGCGCTCGATATGCGATTGGAGTGTGGCGCGTACTTCGGCGACCACATCGGTGTAGGTGGGATTGAGCTGCATTGTGCGGGGCGTGCCCTGAATGTGCATCAGCACGACACCTGCGCCTGCTGCGGCGACCACTTCGGGCATGGCGGGGTCGAACTGCATGCTGCTGATGTCGTTCACGATGCAGGCACCTGCCGCCAACGCCTGTCGCGCCACCTCGCTCTTGGTGGTATCCACCGAAATAGGGATGTCGTAGCGCTGGGCAATCGCGTGAATCAGGGGCACGACGCGCTCCAGCTCTTCTTCGAGGGGTACGGGTTCCGCACCGGGGCGGGTGGACTCGCCGCCGATATCCAGAATGTCGGCGCCTTCCGCAATCATCTGTTCGGCACGCGCCAGCGCCGCCTGAAAAGTCGCATAGCGCCCCCCGTCATAAAAGCTGTCGGGCGTCGCGTTGAGAATGCCCATCACCAGCGTGCGCTTGCCCAGCTGGTCCCGAAGCAACTGGAGCGTTTCAGCAATAGGGCGCATAGCGGTGTTTTCTGGGGAGCGTATCACGAATGGCGTCGGGCAGTTGCGTAATCATCGTCTCACCCATAGGACTGAACCGAAAACCGCGCTCACGCGCCGCCTCCACCGGCTCCTGCAAAAAGCGCACACGGAACTCGCTGTCGTCCAACACCAGATGCAACAGGAGCTCCATCTGACGAAGGTCCAACCGCTCCAGCTCCAGCTGCGCAAAAAGCAGCACCTCAAACGGAGTGCTATTGTTGTCAAACACGAGCCACTGGTAGTCTTCAACGGCTTCCATGTAGCGTCCCATACGGTCCAGCAGCCGTGCGCGACGCATGCGATAGTGCGGGGAAAGCGGCTGGAGCTGTACCAGCTGGTTCGCTATCGCCAGAGCATGTGCCAGATCGTTCTGGCTCATGTAGGCGTCCAGCAGGTTCTCTAAGGGAATGGGGTGGTCCGGGGTTTCCTGAAGCCAGTTCTGGCACTCGCGAATGGCTTCCTCATACTGGTTGGCGTTCAGGAGCGCTTCTACCAGTTGCTCCCGAATCTGTTCGGAGCGGGGCGAAAGAGAGCGGGCATGGCGCAGCGCCCACACCGCCTGACGCCACTCCCGTTCCTGCGAGTAGAGCTCCGCCAGGCGCAGGTAGTCCTCTACGGAGGCGCGCCCCTTTTGCACAGCGCGCTTCAGCAGACGGATGGCTTGTTTCACCTGCCCTCGCTGGGCATATTGTTCCGCTCGTTCCCGTAAAGCCGACTTCATCGATGCTTTCTCCGTTTCGCCCACACAACAGGTCTGAGCATTATAGCACAAACCCCGTGCGGGCGCCAATCCGATTTATACGGTATTTTCGACCGCCACGGCTCGATTCCTGCCAGTGCGCTTCGCTTTTTCAAGGGCGGAATCGGCTAATTCCAGCAATTGTTGGGGGTCTTCGGTGCAGTCAGGATAGGCGGCGATGCCGATACTCATTGTAATTGAGAGTTCAGGCTGACCTGCAGTTGTGGAGAATCGCGTGCCACACACCGTCTGAAGCAGTCGCTCTGCGGCAATTCGCGCCCCCTGTAAGTTTGTAGAGGGCATTAGCACTACGAACTCGTCCCCCCCGTATCGTGCAATCAGTTCGGTGGAGCGCAGGGTACCTTGTAAAACTTCCGCCACCTGCACCAGCAGGTAGTCGCCTTCCAGATGTCCGTAGCGGTCGTTGATTTGTTTGAAGTTGTCCAGGTCTATCAACATCAGCGTCAACGGATGGCGGTAGCGCTTGACGAGGCGCACTTCCTCTCTGTAGCGCTCCTGAAAATAGCGGTAGTTATGCAAGCCCGTTAACCCATCTGTAATCGCCAGCTGTTCCAGATGAATCAGCAGTCGCGCGCGTTCCAGCACCAGCCCCAGATGCACCGCTAACACCTGCAGCAGCTCTTTCTGCCCTTCGGAGAAAAAGTGCGGTTGCGAGTGCCCCAGTATTAGCACGCCAGTGGGGCGCGCGCCGCTTTGCAGGTTAATCAAGAGCAGGCTCTGCAGTGGCGCCAGCGCCGCAGGATCGGGGACATAAGGACTTTCGCGAGTATCGGCGATACAAAGCAGGTGTGTTTTCTGCTGGAGCCAGCCCTGCCAGCCCCGATCCGAACCGAACTGAAGCATCGACAGGATTTCAGCGGTGGCGGGAATGGACGCCTGTAGTATGAGCTGGTCTTCCGCGGGCAGGTATAACTGAGCGCACTCGAAGGGCACGACGCTCTGGAGAACCTCCAGCGCACGGCGCGGAATCTCAGCGGGCGTCGACACGGTAAAAAGCAGATTGTCCAGATCATGCAACGCCTGAACCTCCTGAAGGCGCAGCCCCATCACTTCGATCTGCTCATAGAGCTGCACGAGCGCGAGCAGGTGCGGAAGAAAAGCATGTAGGCGGTTCTCGGTAGCGTGATCAAATCCGTCGGGGTCGCGTGCTACCAGCGTCAACATACCCAGCAATCGCTGGGGCGTGCGCAGGGGCAGAGTCAGCAACCGCGGACTTGCTTCTGTGCCGACGGCATGAGCCTCTGTGCCCGCTTCGAGAACATGCGCGCGCAGGGTTTCCAGTGCCTGCTGAACCTGTTGTTCGACCGCCTGGCGTGCGCTTTTGCGGGGCGCGTCCAAACGCACGACGCCCTGCAGGCGCGCGAGGGTTCCCACGCCGAGCGCCGCACGCAGGTGGAAGCCCGTTTCGTCCGCCAGATAGAGCGCCGCGCCCGACGCCCCAAAGCGAGTGCGCAGCCGTTCCAGAATCAGGCGATACGCTTCTGTGGGCGTGGTTGCCTGGCGCAGGGCAGTAAAGAGTTCCACCACATCGTTGAGGGTTTCCAGATTCTCCTGCAGGCGTCGGTAGTGGTGCGCCAGTTCGCGGTAGCTGTGGCGCAGTTCACGGTGAGCGCTTTCGGTTTGCTCCAGCACGCGCGTGACCTGCTCCATAATTTCGGGCGGGGGTGTCGTAGTGGGGCGATAGGCGATCCATGCAAGCGCAAGGTGCCCGCCCACCAAACCTGCGCCCCAGCCCCAGAGCATCGCCGTATCAGCGAACTGTTCTGGAGCCACGCTGGCAATCGTGCCCAGAGCCAGCGGCGCCAGAAGTGCCCCCATCAGCGCATGCCACGCTCTATAGTGCCGCGCGGCATAAATGCCGGGCACAAACAACAGCCAGCAAGCTTGGGGGTGTGCCAGCAGCCACACGCCCACCCCCGCAAGAGTCATGTCATAGACTAATCCCAGCGCCCCGAGCCACTCCGCCTGAGAGTAGCGCCGCTCCAGCCAGAACAGGACAACCCACGCCAGCAGCGCCCCCACGCCCCCTGCCCAAAACAAGGGCGATTGCAGGAGCCACTCTTGCCCCGCCCACCCAAACGCTCCGAGCGCCAGCAGGCGCACCCAGTTCCAGAGGATTCCGACTTCGCCTCCTGTCTACCCCTCGCTTGAGGGAATCTGAAAGTCGCCTATAATTGTACCTTTTATTCTCCATACGAAGACGCTTGCCGCATCTAAGGGGCTGTCCAAGAATTCTGTAGGTGTCCAGAGGGGTGAACCTGCTCTGTCGCAAAGAACAGGGGATTCACGGAACAGGACGCGGGAACCGCGTCCGTACGGGCATCCGTAGGGGCGCGGTCGCCGCGCCCCACGCGGCGAGATTAATCGTGACACGAGGCGGAATGCGAATCTTTGCGAGAGAGCAGATTCAGCCGGCGGGCACAAACGCCTTGCAACTCCGTTGCTGGCTCGTTCTCCTGTAGCGCCTCTAAAGGAGTACAGCGTCTGCCTTTATCAGGTAAGATTCTCCCTATGCAGATTCTCAGGACCATCGCCGAAG
>CAZQPV010000178.1:0-4246 GCA_964595265.1 uncultured Fimbriimonadales bacterium | reverse complement strand
CAAGTTTCGAGCCCGTTTTGTCCGAATTTCGGGGCAAATTCGCTGTTTTCGCGCCCCTCACGCCACACAATGCTGCGGGCGACCCTGCAAAAACTCCCTGAGATTCTGCAAAGTCGTGTCCAGAATGCGCTGGACTGCCTCGTGGCTATTGAAAGCGATATGGGGCGTGAACACCACATTCTCGCGCTTGAGGAGCATGTGCGCCTGAACCACGTTGCGCAGAGTCTGCTCCGCTGGAGGCAACCGCCAGAGGGCGCTCTCTTCGGTGATGTATTCCTCGCCTTCGATCACATCCAGCCCCGCGCCTGCCAGGATGCCGTGATCCAGCGCCCAGAGGAGCGCCTCCGTGTCCACCACCGAGCCGCGTGCTGTGTTAATCAACAGGGCGCCACGCTTCACTTTGCTGAGCGTTTCACGATTAATCAGATGATAGGTTTGGGGCGTGGCAGGTACATGGAGCGAGATGATATCCGACTCGCCCAGCAGTGTGTCCAGATCGGTGTAGGTGAAGCCCAGCACCTCCGCCAGAAGCGGGTGTGGATGAACATCATATGCCAGCACGCGCATGCCGAACCCACGCGCAATCCGAATCACATGCAAGCCGATGTTGCCCGCGCCCACCACGCCCAGCGTTTTCCCGTAGAGGTCAAACCCACGCAGGTCGCGAATGCGAAACTCGCCCCGAATCGCCTGAAAGTAGGCTTCGTGCAGCTTGCGCGAGAGCGAAAGAATCAGCGCAAAGGTGTGTTCGGCGACTGTGTTCTCGCCGTAGTGGGGCACATTGCACACCGTGATGCCCCGCGCGCGGCAGGTCTCTAAGTCGATGTGGTCATATCCTGTGGACATGGTGAGGATGAGACGCAGATGGGGCAGGCGCGCCAGCACCTCCGCGGTGAGCTTCGTCCAGACGAACACGCCAACCGCTTCCACATCCGCGATAGAATCGCACACTTCAGGGGTCAGGTGGTTCGTAAAATATTGTGCCTGTATGGTTTCAGCAAGCCCCATCTGCTCCAGTTGACGCTGGAGATAGTCGCCCTGCCATTCTTCCAGATCAAAGAAGGCGACTCGCATCGCGCTCACCCTATCGGCTTGATGTAGCGTTTGGGAATGCCCCAGGGAGCGCGCCAGTTGCGGCTGAGCAGGGCGTTCGCTTCGCGGTCGCCCACGATTTGCGCCCGTTGCGCGTCCCAGCGCAGGGTGCGCCCGACGCGATAGGCGATATTGCCCAGCAGGGGCACAATCGTGGAGCGCACACCCGTTTCCACATCGCAAATCAACGGCACGCCTTCCTGAATCGCGCGCAGGAAGTTTTCAGCGTGCGGCTCGCTCTGAGCAGAACCACCTCGTTTGTAGGCAGGCACGCGCTCTTTTTCAGGATGTATCTCCAGCCCGCCTCGATCCACAAACAGGCTGCCGTTCGTACCGAAAAACATCGTGCCGTAGCCGCGCCCATTCATGGGATAAGCGTTCGCCGCGCGGTGGCTATAAACCAGCACCCAGTCCTTGAAGCGCCAGAGACACTCAATGGTATCGGGCGTTTCGCGGTTATCGCGCAGAGCCAGCTTGCCACCCGTTGCTGTAACGGTTTCAGGGTTATGCTCGCCCATCGCCCAGAGAGCGATATCGATCAGGTGAACGCCCCAGTCGGCGACTTTGCCCCCTGCGTAATCCCAGAACCAGCGGAAATGATAGATACAACGGTTAGGGTTGTAGCGCCGCATGGGGGCAGGACCGAGCCACATATCCCAGTCCAGACCGGGGGGTGGGTCGCTATCGGGTGGGTTGCCGATGCCGTCGGGCGATTCGTTGTCCATGTTCCAGCAATGTACCATCGTGATTTTGCCGAGTTTGCCAGAGCGCACGATTTCGACAGCTTCCTGAAAATGTTCCCCACTGCGCTGCTGGAGACCGATTGCCACGACGCGCTTGTGTTCACGCGCGGCATGCACCATCGCCAGCCCTTCTGCCACATTATGAGAGGCGGGTTTCTCACAATACACATGCTTGCCCGCTTCACAAGCATCGATTGTGATTCGGGCGTGCCAGTGGTCAGGCGTGGCGACGACAACGGCATCGATGTCTTTACGGTCTAACAAGCGTCGGTAGTCCGAGACGAGAGTCAGGTCGGTGCGTCCCGTCATCTGGGCGAACTCGTTGCGCTGTTTCTCGTACACATCCGCCGCGGCGACAATCTCACAGCGGCTGGCGAAGAGGCTGAACACGCGATAGTGGTGGCGTCCGATCCCGCCGCATCCGATAATTGCGAGCCGAACCCGCTCGTTAGGGCTTCCTTTGAGTCGTTTCATGGCAGCTGCTCCTTACAGGCTTTCAATTTGGGTGAGAGGGTTCGGATCCCTGCATCAGCCGCCGCACTGGGCGCGGTGTCTGAGGGCGTGATCTACCAGCACAAGCGCCACCATCGCTTCCACAATCGGCACGGCGCGGGGCACAACGCAGGGGTCGTGGCGTCCCCGTGCCTTCAGCTCGGCAGGGTTGCCCGATTCATCCACTGTCTGCTGCGGCTGGAAGATAGTGGCGGTCGGCTTGAACGCGACGCGAATATCAATCAGCTCGCCGTTGCTGATTCCGCCTTGCACGCCGCCTGAGAAGTTGGTGCGCGTACGAATGCGTCCTGTTTCGTCGGTATAGAACTCGTCGTTATGTTCGCTCCCCTTCATCAGCACGCCGCGGAACCCGGAGCCAATTTCAAAGCCTTTGGTGGCAGGCAGGCTCATCACGGCTTTGGCAAGGTCGGCTTCCAGCTTATCGAACACGGGGCTGCCCCAGCCGGGCGGTACATTGCGGGCAATACAGCGGATAATCCCCCCAACCGAGTCGCCCTCTTTGCGAATGGCTTCGATATGCTGAATCATCGCCTGCGCGGTTTCGGGGTCGGGACAGCGCACGGGGTTGCTTTCCACCTGCTCCAGCGTTACGGTGTTGGGGTCTATTTCGGCGCGAATCGTGTGAATCTGCTCCACCCATGCCAGCACTTCCACATTCCAGAGGGTGCGCAACACCTGCTTGGCGACGGCGCCGCCTGCTACGCGCCCAACGGTCTCGCGGGCGCTACTGCGTCCGCCGCCGCGCCAGTCGCGGATGCCGTATTTCACCTGATAGGTGTAGTCGGCGTGCGAGGGGCGATAGAGGTGGGCAAACGGCTCATAGGCTTCGGGGCGGGCATCCTCGTTCCAGACCAGCATCAGAATCGGCGTGCCGAGCGTTTGTCCCTCAAACACGCCGGAGAGAATCTGCACGGTATCGCTCTCTTTGCGCTGGGTCACCAGTTTGCTTTGCCCTGGTCGGCGTCGATCCAGTTCGTACTGGATGGCTTCCACGCTAATCGGGATTCGGGGTGGGCATCCGTCCACGACGACCCCAACTGCGCCCCCATGCGACTCGCCCCAGGTAGTAATCCGAAACAGATGCCCGAAGGTATTCACACAGATAGTGTACCCTGTAGCTTCAGGTACACTTCCCTCTGTGCAGACGATTAACTGGCATGAGGTCGGGCATGTTAGTGTGCAGTTGCTGATTGCGCTGGTGTTGAGCGCGCTGATTGGCTGGGAGCGCGAGCGTCGGGGACGCCCGGCGGGCATCCGCACGCATGTGTTAATTTGTCTGGGCACGACACTGATGATGATTCTCTCGCGGGCGTTCGTGTCGCCTTCGGACCCCTCGCGAATTGCGGCGCAGATTGTGAGCGGGATTGGGTTTATTGGCGCCGGCACGATTTTGCGACAGGGGAGCGTGGTGCGCGGGTTGACCACCGCCGCGAGCCTGTGGGTGGTGGTCGCGATCGGGATGACCGTGGGCATGGGCACACCCCACTACTATGTGCTTGCGCTGGTGGCGACGCTGTTCACCTACGGGGCGCTGGTGTTGCTGCGAATTCCTGAAGAGCGTATTCAGCGCCACCTGCGCACGCCCACGCTGTGGGTGACTCTGGAGGCGATGGCGCCACTGGACGGGGTGTTCCGCGTGCTGGCGCAACATCGCGCGGAGCTGACCGCCTTCCGTCAGGAGTTCCCCGATGCGCCCAATACGCGCGTGTTCGCCCTGCAGGTGCAGATGCATCACGAGCATGCCCCTGAAGCGATTTTGCATGACCTGCTCCAGCTGCCTGAAGTGCGTTCCGCCCACTGGGAAGATTTGCCATGAGAGTCGGCGTCATTGATATCGGCTCCAACTCGGTGTTGCTGCTGATTGCAGAGCAAGCGGGTTCGGGCTGGCGCGTGTTGAC
>CAZQPV010000177.1:1432-4271 GCA_964595265.1 uncultured Fimbriimonadales bacterium | reverse complement strand
CTCCAGCAGGGAGACGGTGTTGCCCAGTAGCGCCAGAAACTGGCACGCGGCGCCATTCCCCGAAGGCGTCGCCCGATCCTGAAACGATTTGACGGGCACAATGAGCCAATCGTGCTGGGCATAGGTGTCGTAGAAGCCGCCCAGCTCGGCGTCGTGGAAGCGGTCTATCATCGCGTCGGCGAGGGTCTGGGCGCGCTCCTGCCACTTAAGGTCGCCCGTGGCTTCGTAGAGGTTCATCAGCGCCAGCCCCAGCAGGGCGTAATCGCTCAGAAAGCCAGGGGTATAGGCGTGCCCGTCACGACAGCAGTGCATGAGTCCACCGTCGCCCTGATAGAGCTGGCTCCAGAGGAACTCGGCGGTCTCTTCGGCGACTTCCAGATATTCGGGCGCGTTCAGCGGCTCGCTGGCGAAGGCGAACGCGCTGACCGCCAGCGCGTTCCAATCGGTCAGCACCTTGTCGTCGCGGGCGGGCGCCTGACGCTGGCGGCGCGCCTCCAGCAGTTTGGCACGCATCGGCGCAATCCGCTGGTGGAGCGTCTCGGCGTCCATGCCCAGCTTGCGGGCAATCTCCTGCCAGCTGCCTGTCAGTGCCAGCACATTCCTGCCCGTGAGTTGCTGGGTGGCTTCCTCGCGATAGTTGCCTTCGGGCTGAACCCCATACACGGCGCAAAAGAGCGGCGCGTCCTCGTCGCCCAGTATCTGATAGATTTCGCGCTCGGTCCAGGTGTAATAATAGCCTTCGCCTTCGGGGGTGTCGGCGTCCAGCGCGCTGGCGAAGCCGCCTTCGGGCAGGCGCATCTCGGTGAGCATCCAGTCAAAGGTGCGTCGCGCCACCTCGGCGTAGGTAGAATCGCCCGTGAGCCGATACGCCTGCGCATAGGTTTGCGCCAGCTGGGCGTTATCGTACAGCATCTTCTCAAAGTGGGGCAGGAACCAGCGGGCATCGGTTGCGTAGCGGTGAAAGCCCCCTGCGAGGTGGTCAAAGATGCCTCCTTGCGCCATGAAGTTGAGTGTGGTGAGCGCCATCAGCCCCAGTTCCTCGTCGTCCCAGAGCGCCGCCAGTGAAAGCATCAGCGGCAGGGCGGTGCTGGGTGGAAACTTCGGCGCGCCGCCAAAACCCCCGTACTGGGGGTCAAACAGGCTGATAAGCTGCGCTTTGTAAGCGCGAAAGATTTCGGGCGAGCGCTCGCCGCGCAACTCTTTATGGCGCAGAGCCACCACCTGCTCCAGAGCCTCTTTCATCTGCTGAGCGCCTCCCAGCACCTGCTCGCGGTTCTGCTGCCACACAATCGCAATCCGCTGGAGCAGGTCAGCAAACGCTTGTGGGGGGTAGTAAGTGCCCCCATAGAAGGGCGTGCCGTCGGGCGTAAGGAACACCGAAAGCGGCCAGCCCGCACGCCCTGCCATCAGCTGCACCGCCGTGATGTAAACCTCGTCCACATCGGGGCGCTCCTCGCGATCCACCTTCACGGGCACATAATAACGGTTCAGAATCTCCGCAATCTGGGGATGTTCAAACGACTCGTGCGCCATCACATGGCACCAGTGGCAGGTGGAATAGCCAATGGAGAGGAAGATCGGCTTGTCTTCCATGCGGGCGGTTAGAAACGCCTCTGCCCCCCAGGGATACCACTCCACAGGGTTATAGGCGTGCTGGAGCAGGTAGGGGCTACGCTCGTGAATTAGTCGGTTCGGTTTTCGAATCAGCATAAAAATCGTGCCTCCACGGGGAGTATACCTGATAAGGCGGTCTCTGGCAGGAAATGCGCCCCCTGCGGCGTACTTCATATCCCTGCTATGGAGCCTCACACCACATCATGGAAGATTTCGCTTCACGGAGGGCACAGCGCCGATTTTTGTGAACATGCCGAGAGCCGCCTGCGCGAGATGCTGGACGCCGCCGTGCAGGCGGGGTATGCTGTGTTCGGTGTTTCCGAACATATGCCACGCCACAAGCCCCAATACCTCTACAGCGGCGAGGTGGAGAAGGGATGGACGGTAGAAACCCTGCAGCGGCTTTTTGACGAGTACGCCCGCACCATCCGCCCCCTTGCCGAAGAGTACGCCGACAGGCTTACGGTGTTGTGCGGTTTTGAGACAGAAGTTGTGCCGCCCGATTCCTATGCCGACTGGATTGACCGCTACCGCCAGACTTATGGGTTTGACTACTGCGTCGGCTCGGTACATCACCTCGAGGAAGTGGACATGAGCAGCGAGTCGCTGGGCGTGTTCCGGCAACTGGTAGAGGGCTATGGGGGCATGGAGGCAGCAGCAATCGCCTACTACCGTAAAGTGGCGGAGATGGTGCAAAAAGTGCGCCCTGAAGTGGTGGCGCATTTAGACCTGATTCGGCTTGCCGCGCATCGGCTGGGCTTTGTGGAGCAGGTAGCGACGCCCGCCGTCCAGCGCGAGGTGGAACGCACGCTGGAGGTGATTCGCGAGGTGGGGAGCCTCGTGGAAATCAACACGGCAGGCTGGCGCAAAGGCTTGCCCACGCCCTACCCCGACTCGTGGATTGTGGCGCTGGGCGCGCGCATAGGGATTCCCTTCTGTATCGGCGACGACAGCCACAACACGCGCCAGGTGGGGTTCGGACTGGAAGAGGCGCGCGCCTACCTGCTTCAAAACGGCGTTCAGGAGGTGCATTTCCTCACGCGCCGCGATGGGCAAATTGTGCGTGCAAGCGCGCCGCTGGAGTGAAGTTATGCTCACCAGAGAGACTTTTGGTGTCTTGCCCGACGGGCGCGAGGTGGAAGCCTTCACCCTCGCCAGCCCGTATCTGC
The DNA here is from genome assembly GCA_964595265.1 of uncultured Fimbriimonadales bacterium. GTDB lineage: Bacteria > Armatimonadota > Fimbriimonadia > Fimbriimonadales > GBS-DC > LDYB01. The sequence goes on along the minus strand of CAZQPV010000177.1, from coordinate 1,488 downwards.
GGGTGCGCCTGATGGCGCTGGGCGCATCGCTCATCTCGGTGCAGGCGCCCGACCGA
>CAZQPV010000177.1:0-1332 GCA_964595265.1 uncultured Fimbriimonadales bacterium | reverse complement strand
GGCGATGTGCTCTCGCATCGGTTCCAGACGCCTGCGGATGCGTTCCTGCCCGTCGATGGGGAGCTCATCCCCACGGGAGAGGTGCGCTCTGTGGCAGGCACGCCGTTTGATTTCCGCCGCACGCGCCCGATCGGCACGGGAATTCAGGCGCCCGATGAACAGATTCAGCGAGCAGGGGGCTACGACCACACTTTTCTGCTTCGCAAAGGCTGGGGACGCCTGCGCCGCGCCTGCAAAATCACCGAACCCGAATCCGGGCGCACGCTGGAGGTGTGGACCACCGCGCCCGGATTCCAGTTGTACACGGGCAACTTTCTGGATGGCTCCATTCGCGGGCGTTCGGGGCAGGTCTACACGCGATGGAGCGGCTTCTGCATCGAGACGCACTATCCGCCCGATGCCCCCAATCAGCCTCACTTCCCTTCACCCGTGCTACGCCTGGGCGCCCCGTTCCACTCCACGACCCTTTTCCGCTTCGGGAGCATTTAGACTTTGCCCATCACGCTTTTCAGGTAGTCCAGACACGCCTGAATGTCGGGGATGGGGTCTTTGGGGTTCTCTTCGTACTCCAGTGCGAGGCAGTGCTGGAAACCGACCTGCTTGAGCGCGCGCAGGAACCCGACGGTATCCAGATCACCCTTGCCCAGCACGGTGAACTGTGTGCGGTTTTTGACATCTTTCAGGTGGACGCCATACACACGCTTGCCGAAGCGGCGCACGGCTTCCACGGGGTCTTCGCCAGAGCGCAGGTAGTGCCCTGTGTCGATGCACGCGCCGATCCATTCGGGCTGACCGCGCATTGCGTCCGCCACCGAGCGGATGGTGTCGTAGCGCGTGTTGGGTCCGTGATTGTGAATCGCAATCGGGATGCGGAACTCTTCACAGAGCCGTGCAAGGTAGCGGAAGCTTTCTGGCTCCGGGTCGGCGGTGATGACTTTGATGCCCATCGTTCTGGCGAATTCGAAGACGCCGCGCGCCGCCTTCTCATCCGCGCCGAAACCCACAACCCCATAGGCAACCACCTGAGTCTGGGTACGCGCCACCAGCGCCTTCATGCTCTCCCACTGCTCGCGCGGAGCGAAGTAGGGAAAATGCATCGGGAACGCCTCCACCCACTCCAGCCCCAGCTGGCGTGTCAGCTTCAGCGACTCCTCAAAGCCAAAACCCCGCAACGAGTAGCTCTGAATGCCCATCTGGAACGGGTGATACGGGTTCTTCGCCTGCTGTTGTCGGAACATAGACACTTTATTCGTGAGGTTCCTGAGGTCTCCTGTCGGGAAGGGACGGCGGGTACAATCATAGCGAGGCTATGAAAACCGCGCGTTTGAACTC
>CAZQPV010000176.1:0-4277 GCA_964595265.1 uncultured Fimbriimonadales bacterium | reverse complement strand
TCCTGCTGTCGCTGGTGCATACCGCCATCCCTGCTTTTCTGGTGTTCAAGCAGCCCGATCTGGGAACTTCAATTGTGCTGGGCGTATTGTGGTTCGCGATGGTCTTTCTGGCGGAGGCGCCGGGGCGCTGGCTGGCGCTCACAGTGGTGGCAAGTGCGCTCGGATTTGGCGCGATGTGGCACATGGATATCCTGCGCGATTATCAGAAGGCGCGGCTGGTCTCCTTTCTCAACCCCGAAGCAGACCCCCAGCAGTCAGGTTATCACATTCTGCAAGCGCGGATTGCGATTGGCAGCGGGCAGCTTACAGGCAAGGGCTACCTGCAGGGACCCCAGAAGAATCTGCGCTACATCCCCGAACAGCAGACCGACTTTATTTTTGTGGTGATTGGCGAGGAGCTGGGTTTCGTGGGCGCGACGGGGTTTCTGGTGCTGTATGGACTGTTTTTGTATCGTATCTGGCACGTGATGGTGGAGACACGCCATGAGTTTTATCGGCTCGTGGCGGGCGGCGTGCTGACACTGCTTTTGTTCCACCTGCTGACCAATGTGGGCATGACGATGGGGTTGTTCCCTGTGGTGGGCATCCCGTTGCCGTTTGTGAGTCTGGGCGGCAGTATGCTGCTGGCGTCCATGATGGCAGTGGGACTTCTACTGGGCATCCGCCTGCACGAGAAAACGCTTCAGTTATGAGGTTGCCGATGGAGAAGCCGCTTTCCCTGCCCGTGGAGTTTTACTTGCAGCCGACGGTAGAGGTGGCGCGCGCGTTGCTGGGGCACTGGCTGGTGGTCTACCATCCCGATGCGGGCTGGGTTGGGGGGCGCATCGTGGAAGCGGAGGCATATACGCAGGATGACCCCGCGAGCCACAGCTATCGGGGGCAGACCGAGCGCAACGCCGCGATGTTCGGACCGCCGGGCACGGCGTATGTGTACCTGATTTACGGCGTGCATGAGTGTTTCAACGCCGTTTGCCAGCCTGAGGGAGTGGGCGAGGCGGTGCTGATTCGCGCTCTGGAGCCGACGCTGGGCGTGGAGTGGATGATTCGCCATCGGGGGCATCGCCCATTGACGATGCTCTGTCGCGGACCGGGCAATCTCTGTCGGGCGCTGGGCATCACGCGGGCGTTTAACGGCGAGTCGCTGATAACCGGGCGCGTGCAAATCTGGCGGGGTGAGCCTGTGCCCGACTCAAGGGTGGGCGTCTCGCCCCGTATCGGCATTCAGAAAGCAACGGATCGGCTCTGGCGGTTCTATGAGCGGGGCAATCCGTGTGTGTCGGGGCGTGGGCAGTGAATTTTGCACTGGGCGTGTTGCTGGCGAGTGGGGTGGCGTGGGGAGCGTATCGCATGCGCCTGCTGACCCGCGACGGCGCACTGGGCGCGGTTGTAGTGGGCGCGAGCGTGTTCGGGCTGGGAGGCTGGCAGCCGAGTCTGCTGATGGTGGTCTTCTTTTTCACCTCCAGCCTGCTGCCGCGCGTACTGGGGCGCGCACGCCAATCGGAGCGACGCCACTTCTGGCAGGTGATGGCGAACGGCGGCACGCCGACGCTGGCAGTATGGCTGGCGTTCCTTGCCCCCGCGCTTGCCGAGCGCGCGTGGCTTGCCTATATTGCCAGCCTCGCTTGTGCAACGGGCGACACATGGGCGACGGAGATAGGCATGCGCTTTGGCAGGCAACCGCGCCTGATTCTCACAGGAGCGCCTGTGCCGCCGGGCACTTCGGGTGCGGTGAGCCTCGCTGGCACACTCGGCGCACTACTGGGAAGCGGGCTAATCGCGGGATTGGGCGCGCTGGGGATGGGACTCTTGGCGGGGCAACTTCTGTGGGCGTGGGGCGCAGGCATGGCGGGCGTGGTGCTGGACAGCCTGCTGGGGGCATCGGTGCAGGCGCGGTTTATATGCCAGAAGTGTCAGAAGCGCACCGAGTCGCGCGTTCACTGTGGCATGCCTGCGGCATGGCGTTCGGGCTGGCGCTGGCTGGACAATAATGGGGTCAACGCGCTGGCGACGCTGGGGGCGGCGCTCGTTGCAGGGTGGGGTTAGGGGGCAGGCACTGCCCGCCCCCGTGAGCCGGCGTTACGGAGTTCCGCTTGAGCCGAAGTTGAACAGAACGATCAGCAGGTCGGCGTCGTCGACGGTACCATCCTTATTGAGGTCGGCAGCCAGATAGGGATTCGTGCCACCGTTTCCGAAGTCGAACAGCACCGCCAGCAGGTCAGCGTCGTCGACAACATTATCGTCGTTCACATCACCCTGTGCGCCAGACGAGAAAGCGACGGGCAGCAGGTTCGGCATCGTGATACCGTCCGCCTCTTCGGCGCACCATCCCAGCGGCTTGACCCACACTTTGTAGGTTCCGCTGGGCACATTGGGCACGACGAACGCTCCTGAATCGCCCAGCGCAACGGTCTCCTCGCGCACTACTTGACCCGTATCGCGGTCCCGTATCTGGATCCGCGCCTGTACGCGCCCTGCGTGGATGGTGATTTGCACCGAGCGGCTAGTGTAGCCAGGCGCGGCGACGCCCAGCGTGTAGGTTCCCAGAGGTTGATTCTCCAGCGTGAAGCGCCCCTGAGAGTCTGTCGTAACCGCGCCAAAGCACGAGACCTGGGCGTTGGGAATGGGGTTGCCCGTAATCAGGTTGCGGACAACGCCCAGGATGCGCCCTACCGCCTGATTAGAGCGCGGCAGAGAGAAGCTAATGCTCCACCATGTATCGTAATGGACCTGCTGATTCAGCCAGGTAACCGACCGATACCCAGGCGCTGTAACGGTGAAGTCGTAGGTCTGCCAGGCGGGGAGGCCGGAGAGACGGTCATAGTAGCCGTTTGGCAGCGCTATACGACTGGTGTGCCCGCTGGGAATGCGAATCTGAAGCGTTGCTGGGATGTTAGCGCCCGTTGTCTGATCATACACAAAGAAGTCGCGCCCTCCCGCAGGCACGCCGTCAGCGCGGATAAACAGGTCATTATTTGTGCTGGTTGAGGTGAGCGTTCCAAGGAGGTAGCCGTAAGAAACCCAGCCTGGCTTGCCGATCTCTATCGCCAATCCGCTGTACCCCAGAGGCAGGTTGCCAAAGCTATAGCGCCCCCGCGAGTCGGTGTACATAGAGTAGAGCCACCTGTCGCCATAGGATGCCGACCCAGGCATTCGCTACTGGAGCGCCTCCAACAAAGTCCCGTACAACCCCAGAGAGCGTGCCGACCGACACATCGCCCGGCACCAGGTAGAAGTTATAGGAGACATAAGTCCCTGACACAAGAGTAAACCCCACGCGAGTTGATGGACAGTAGACATCAGGCGTGTTGCGATAAGATACGGTTACACTATATCGCAGGTTTGCGGGCAAGCGTTCTAAACGGTATTCACTCCAGAAGGAATACCGCAGATTCCAACCCGCTTCGCACTGAAGCACAGCGTCCAGTCCGCGCAGCTCGCTGCCGTTCAGCGCATCGTAAACCCTAAAGATTTCAAAGCCTCCTATTGGAGTGCCATGCGGAGTGCAGGGCAGCACCACATCGCTTATTGTGTTAGACGCCGCAACCACGAAGCCAGGCGAGTCGTAGTAGCCTACCTTTGAGGCATAGAGGTAATATTCGCCTGGAATGCAGTGTGGTACGCTAAACCGCCCCTGTGGGTACGCAATGGTATCCACCCGTCGATAAGATTGATAACTTGCAGTGCGGTAGGCTACAATGTAGGCGTTCGGAATGGGCTGGTTTGTGAGCGCATTCACCACACGCCCACTGATGCTGAACAGCGCGGGAACTCCGCTGGTTGGAGTCAGTGCGAGGTTGAAGCTGCGGGTGTAACCAGCAGAAACAATAATCCCGGGAATCGAACGGCTGTGATAGCCATCCTTCGTCACGGTGAGGGTATAAATCTCGTTGGTGGGGAGATTATTGAAGCGCGCGTAGTTCGTGTTGCCCACGGTCTGGGAAAGGTCAGTGCCACGGCTGCCCACGATGCGTACCGTGTAGGCGCGCACTTCGCTTCCAGTCTTCAGGTCGTAAACATAGACGTCCACACTTCCCACGCCTGCAAACGCAGACGCTACTATCAAGCTGAAAGCCCACAATCCACCAAGGTTGACACGCCATATCCTTCACATAGACACACCTCCTTTCCGAGTTAAATGTATCCCAGAAGTCTTCCGAGGGAGTAGGGACTTAAGTCCTATTTTGGGGTTTATCCGCACGGGTTTTTTCCTCTGATTTCCATCACCAGCGCTTCGCGGCGGGGCGATTCGCCAAGCGGCGCCAGTGCAAGCTCTACCT
>CAZQPV010000175.1:0-4300 GCA_964595265.1 uncultured Fimbriimonadales bacterium | reverse complement strand
GGACCCGCCTTCTATCGGGAACTGCCTGACCTCAAGCCGCTGGAGGCGGCGCGCGCGTTCAAGGGGGCGGTGCTGATTTTGCACGGCGCGAACGATCAGGCGGTGCGCCCCGAAGAGGGACGCGCTTACGAGTCGGCTTTTCAGAACGCCAGCCGCTGCGAGTTCCGCCTGATTCCTGAAGCCGACCACATTTTCAGCCAGCCCTCCTGGGAACAGAGTCTGATTGAGCAGAGCCTGCGGTGGTTCAAGGAGTATCTCTGAGAAGGTAGGCAGGAGTTTCGTAACCGAATCCAGACGGGTGAACCTGCTCTGTCGCAAAGATGCCTGCTGGAACACTAACGCCCCCCTCCGCAAGGTTCCCCCCGCCAGCGAGGGGAACCGAGAACGGAGTCCCTGCGACGCGAGACGCCCCAGCGCGGGGCAGGGTTCGGTTATCCTGGCGGAGCAGGGGGAACCTAAAGGAGCAAGGGTTTGACAGCAGGACGATATGCAGCAAGAATATCCCATGCCTAGCGGGTGCGTCCAGCCTCGTCTATCGCGAAATCGGGGGGTGGCTTCTGGTAGTCTTCTTCGTAGGCTTTCAGGGCGACATACAGCTGCCTCAGGTTAGTGGCGCATCCCGCTCGCAGTGAGTACTGGCGCGCCATAAAGATGACTCTCGGCAGCAGCGTTGTCAGCAGCAGGATAATCGCTACCACAACCAGCAGCTCTACAAGCGTGTAGCCACTAAATCTTAGGTTTCTTCGCATCACGCCCTCCTATTAGGGGGGCAGCAGACCGCGCTCCACGCAGAAAGTTATCTATGTCCGCAGACAGAACAAGCATCCTTTCAACAGAGAAAGAGAAATCGATAACAAACAATCGCAGCTAAAAACATGGAATCTCCTGCAATTCGTATTGTTCGGGACATAGCTCACGAGGACAGGGTAGGTCGCTGAAAAGGCTCCAAGAACTTCGCATTCTCAAAATTCCCCCTGAAGGTTGACGATAGCATCGCACGGACACCTGCTTTTGAATCACGCTTCCCGTATGCAGCGCACGAAATACGCGCCCTGTCCAATCACTTGGATTGTGAATAAAAGTAGGCAAGTTTGAAACTCGACTACCGTGCAAAATGCAGGCAATCACCCCGTGATTCGAATCCTCGCGAAGCTTCATACGAAACTGCGAGTCATCATCTAAATTAAGATAGCTAACGGAAAACCCAGCTTCTTGCGTCAGGACACTATTTAAACCCCCTGTTGGGTCGCTGGGACACTTGTAGATATCCCGCGACTTGGTGTAAGCCTGAAGGAGTGCCATATTTGCGGGATATTCTTTGTAGTCTTCTGTGTATAACCCCCAGGCTGTGACCAGTTGGCGAAGGTTGCTAATACAGTGCGCTTCGTAACCTCGCTTACGCACATAAGACACTACAGGCAGTAGCAGAGCCACCAGAAGAGCAATAATCGCCAGCACCACAAGGAGTTCTACAAGAGTTAAGCCGATTCGCCTAACAAACGAGTCTTGAGATACCATAGTCCACCTCCAGTGATTAGGATGCAAGACGCCATGTAGAGCACACTCATTATTAAAAAAGCAGGAGAAAACAGTTGTGCAAAGCCATGCTGAAAACCCAGAACAACGGCACTCACACAAGTGGCGGCTGCCCCTAACAAGAATAGACACAAAAGCCTCTGACGCTTGCCCATACGATCCCACAGATAGTACATAGGAAGCGATACGCCACCCCCCCAAAGCACCGAGTACCATAAGGGGGGTGTCACGAATGCGGTGGCCAACGCTCGCACGGATCCCTGCCCTGATTGCCACAACATCAGAGATTGAATAACTCCCAGTATCAGGAACCAACCATGAGCGGCGAAAATTCCCACAACTATAGCGCCAAGAGCTCCCCAAAAACCTGCTCCCCGGCAGTACATGAATCCCTCCCGTATGAGGGGGGTAGCTCCCCCCACCAGTCTCAGGGGCAATCTGTGCAACCAATACATAAGCTGCGTCCAGGCAGTGAACACAAAGGTTCAGGTCCAGCGAGACAATTCGCGCAGCCCACATAGTGCCATTTCCCACAACAAACAAGATTGCCCTTATACGCACACACATTACGCTGGTACTTGATGTTTAAGCCCTGCCACCAGCATATACTAAAGATGCTGGGAGCCTTGCAGTACTCCTGAATGCCTCCCCCTGGCACCCGATTGGTGCATGGCGGAAACACACCCGGTAATCCACCCACTTGTGCTGGACTTGCAGAAGAGGGTTCGTTGTTGATCGTACTGCGGTTCGTTATGAGGATGGACTTAACCGTCTCAGGACTTAACGAGTCAAGAGTGTTTCTGCAGCCACATTTGGGCGACGATTGTCTCACCGACACACTACCCCCCCCCGCTGATTTCGGCGAGCGCGGCGAGGGTGTGGGGAAGCGCCACGACATTCGCAACTGCCAGAACACTCAGAACGCTCAGCAACATCTTGCGTCGTCTCATCGTTGCATACCTCCTGTGAGAGATTGGTTTCGCCCTCTCTGGGGCTATCACTTTTATTAACCGCGCAAAGCCCCTGTTTGTTGCCATCCAGACCAAAAAATCTGCGCCCCAGTTTCCGAATCCGTCCCAGATATCCTTGAACGGTCCCCACAGAAACGCCCAAATGCGCCGCCATCTCCTGATAGCTATAGCCTGACTCATACATTTCTGCTACCACACGCAAATAGTCAGGCAAACTTGCAATGAACTGCACGAGAGCTATCTGCTGAATCCAGTCCCCCTGAACCTCTACAACTTTCAGCCGTTCTCCCGCCTCGTGGTCTATCAGTAATCTTTCGTATCGGCTGTAAGCACAGTTGCATCTATTGAGTGCCAGCGAGCGTATCTTCAGACAGCACCACCCCCACGCTTGCCTGTAGGTATCTGACTCTTCGAGGTGTTCCCACGGCAACGCGTCGAAGCGCTGCCAGTAGGCAACCAGAGTTTCCTGCACAATGTCTTGCACATCTTCATTGTTGGCAGCGTATCCTTCCGCTTTCCTTTCTAACGCCTTGCGCCATGCAGCCTCGTTAGCCTGCGGGAGATCCACCTTGCTTCACCCCCTGATTTCCTACACCGATATTATACTTTATCCGGAAGTGGACGATTCCTTCTGTTTTGGCTTTGTTTTGATGTGCGGCTCAGAAGCGATCTAGGAAAACAAGCGAGCAACCAAATCGCGTGGCGTTTGTGCCCGACGGCGGAAGCCGTTCCTATGAGACGAAGCCGACCTCCGTCGGCTTATGTAGCACGCGCATCCCTGCGCGTGGACAGGGGCAGGATGCCCCTGCTACGAGGAGCCAGCGCAGGCTGGCTTTGTTTATTAGGAACGGGTTCACCCGTCTGGCATCAAGCAGGAATTCCTAGACAGCCTCTCATCAGCTAAGTTCTTGAATGCCGACAGAATCACTGCCGTTATGTTGCTGGGTACTTCAGTACTTCTTTGGGCAAAGCGCTCTGAAACGGGTACAATTCTCCTGCTTATGAGTTCGGAGTGGTTACGCACACTTCGCGATGCTTTGCCTCCCGTTCAGGACGCCACACGCTACCGCTGGCTCGAAGTGTGCAACGAATCAAAACCCGTGCTGACGGCGACTCTGGTGGCAGACCGCCCGTCGCCGACGCTGATTGTCGTGCCCACACTGGAACGCGCCGAGCAGTGGTTCGCGATTCTGTTCCGTCTGGGCATTTCCGAGAAGCGGCTGATTCGCGCCCCGCTGGGGCTGACCCCCTTGATGGAGCCGACAGGGGTGGAGCTGGAGGTGTTGCACGAGCGCATTCGCGCCCTGCATATGCTCCGTCTGAGCGAGCCGGTGGTGGTGATTGCACCCGTTGGCTCCGCGCTCCAGCGCACGATGCCCCCTGCGCTTTTTGAGAAGGAGTGGCTTCGCCTGACCGTTTCGGAAAACCCTGCGCCAGAGCCATATCAGTACGCGATAGACCCCGAAACGCTGATCCAGCGCCTTGTGGAAGATGGCTACGAGTATCAGGAGCCCGTGCGCCTGCCAGGGCACTTCGCGCGGCGCGGCGGGATTGTAGATGTGTTCCCGATGGGCGCGGTGTTGCCCCTGCGAATCGAGTTCTGGGGCGACGAGATTATCAGCCTGCGCAAGTTTGACCCCGCCGCCCAGCGCTCGCTCATTCGGGATGTGCGCCACGCCGAGATTCCACCTGCCCGCGAGACCCCAATGGGCAACCCAGAAGTCGCGGAGCGCATTCGCCACGAATGGGAGCGCGTGATAACCCAGCAACCGACCGCGCTCCAGCCCACCCTC
>CAZQPV010000174.1:0-4303 GCA_964595265.1 uncultured Fimbriimonadales bacterium | reverse complement strand
CGTCGCTGAAGCTCTCAGCGCCGTAGGGCACAATCATAAACTCCTGAAAATCGGCACCTCCCTCGGCATGCTTGCCCCCGTTCAGCACATTCATCAGCGGTACGGGCAACACATGGGCGTCCAGCCCACCGATATAGCGGTAGAGCGGGATTTTAAGGTGGTTTGCTGCAGCGTGCGCCACCGCCAGCGAGACGCCCAGAATCGCGTTCGCGCCCAGATTCGACTTATTGTCGCTTCCATCCAGGCTGAGCAGCAGTTCGTCGATGGTGCGCTGATCGAGCGCGTCCATCCCCTCAAGCTCGGGCGTGATTGTTTCATGGATATGCTCGATAGCGTTGCGTACGCCCTTGCCTAGGTAGCGCGTGGGGTCGTTGTCGCGCAGTTCCACTGCTTCGTAAGTGCCCGTGGAAGCGCCTGAGGGCACGCTGGCTCTGCCGAAACTGCCGTCGTCTAAAGTTACCTCCACCTCAACGGTTGGATGACCACGGGAATCGAGAATCTCTCGCGCCTGAATGTAGTCTATTGCTGCCATCCGCCTCTCTCCTTGTAGCGAGATTATACCCACTGGCAGGGGGTATACTTTTCCTTACGGAGGTTGTATAGAGAATGAAAGTAGGCATTATTGGTGGCGGTGGGCGTGTCGGCTCGAACGCCGCATACGCCCTGCAACTGATGGGTGCAGTTTCGGAAGTCGTGTTGTTAGATGTTAATCGTGAGGCGGCGGAAGGCGAGGCGCTGGATTTGCGCCACGGCGCCGCGCTCTCACAGCCTGTTCGGTTCCGGGCAGGCGACTACGCCGATCTCGAAGGCGCCGAGCTGGTGATTATCACTGCTGGTCTGCGCCGACGCCCCGACGAGAGCCGACTGGAACTGATTAACCGCAATGTCGGGCTGTTCCGCGACATCCTGAACCAGGTGAAACAGGTCGCCCTGCATCCGAACGCCATTCTGCTGGTGGTTTCCAACCCCGTGGACATCCTGACCTATCTGGCGGTTCGGGAGTCGGGGCTGCCCGCGGAGCGCGTGATTGGGCTGGGCACGGTACTGGACACCTGCCGGTTCCGCTCTTATCTGGCGGAGTATTTCAATGTTGCGGCGACGGATGTGGACGCGCTGATTCTGGGCGAACACGGCGACTCGATGGTGCCCATCTGGAGCTGCGCTACGATTGCGGGCGTGCCGCTCAAGGATTATCCTGGCTACAGTAAGGAGGCGATGGAGCAGATTTTCCAGCAGACTCGCAACGCGGGCGCGGAGGCGATTCGCCTCAAAGGGGGCGCGGGCTATGCCGTGGGCGTCTCCATCGCGCAGGTGGTGAACGCGATTGCGCTGAACCAGAACGCCATCCTGCCCGTTTCGACCCTGCAGAGGGGCGCGCTGGGCATTCAGGATGTGTGCTTCTCGCTGCCCACGCGTGTCGGGCGCAACGGTGTCGCCGGCATTATTGAAATCGGCGTCAGCGACGAGGAGCGCAACGCCCTGCAAAACTCGGCGACCGTGCTGAAAGAAACCCTGCAGAAGGTGATCGGCTAAGATGCCGCTCTACGAATATCGCTGTGGAGCCTGCCGCAAGCGATTCGTAAAGCTGCTGAGCGTTGCCCAGCGGGACGACCCGCAGACCTGCCCGTTTTGTGGGCACAGCGAGACGAAGCGACTGGTCTCGCGGGTCGCCCGCCTGCGTAGCGAAGATCAGATGTTAGACGACCTCGCCGATACCTTAGAGTTTTCAGGCGACCCCGACGACCCCGCGACCATGCGGCGCTTTATGCGCGAGATGAGCGCGGCGATGGATGAAGACCCCCACGAGATGGAAGCGATGTTCGAAGAGGAACTCGCGGGCGAGTCGGCAGGGGGGGAGGAGGATAGTGTATGAATATCTCTCCCGAAGCCCGGCGATTGATCGCGCTGGCGCGAGAGGTGCGCCGCCACGCTTACGCGCCCTATTCGGGCTATGCGGTAGGCGCGGCGGTGCTGACCGACGATGGGCGCTTTTTTGCAGGGTGCAATGTGGAAAACGCCAGCTACGGGCTGAGTAATTGTGCGGAGCGCACAGCGGTCTTCCGCGCCGTTGCCGAAGGCGCCCATGCGATTGTGGCAGTGGCGGTCGTAACGCCCGATGGCGGCACGCCCTGCGGCGCATGCCGACAGGTGCTTGCCGAATTCGCCCTCAACCCCAGCGAGTGCCCCGTCTGGATTGCCACCCCTGACCACCTCGTGGGGGTTTACACGCTCGCGGAGCTGTTGCCCCATGCATTCCGACTCCAGCGCTGAGCGCGAGTGGCGCACGGAATCGCCGGAAGCGACCGACCAGGCGGCGACAGAACTTGTGCCCCTTCTCCAGCCTGACACGCTGATTCTGCTGAAGGGCGAGCTGGGAGCGGGGAAAACAACCTTCGTGCGCGGACTGGCAAAAGCGCTGGGCGTGCAGGAACCCATCCGTAGCCCCAGCTTTGCACTGGTGTACGAATACACCATCCGCCAGCCTGAAACGCTCAGAGGATTACCCCTGCTTCATCTGGACCTCTACCGCCTTGAGACCCCACAGGAGCTGGCGACGCTGGGGCTGGACGAACTGCTGGAGCGCGGGGGCGTGGTGGTGATAGAGTGGGCAGAGCGCCTGGAAAACCTGCCCTACCCCCTGCCTGCAAGCCATGTGTGGGAGGTTGCTTTTGCGGTAAACCCCGATGGGACGCGCCTCATTCGCTGGCACAGGGTATAACCGCCTCGCTTCACTCCCCTGACAGCGCGACCACTATCAGGCTGGCGATGGGGTCTATCCCCAGAATCTCCAGCGTGCGCAGGCGTTTTTCGGGGTGGGGGTTCTGCCAAACCATCAGGCGGAGTTTTGCCCAGCGCCCGTCGCCCAGCGGCTGGCTCCAGAGCGGTACGCCCTCAAATGCGAAGCCGTTCTCGTTCCACGCCCGCAGGTGAATGCCATACAGCAGCGGCTGTTCCGCGATGGTGCCATCGTCATATACAAAACGATAGCGGGCAACCTCGGCGTTTATCTCCGTCGGGAAGGCGCAGGTGTGCAGGAAATAGAGCGCGCGCACGGGACGGTCTATCGTAAGGCGCACGACACGAGGCGCGTCGGGAACAGGCGCGAGGTAGCCGTTCAGCATAAGGGCGCGCGGCGCAATCGTAAAAAGGTGTCCTTTTATGCGCGTCCTGCCGATTAGCGTCTCGCTGAGCGCGCTCAGCCAGTCGCTCAGAGGGTAGTTGCCCACCGCACTCAGGTCCACGAGGAAGCCCGCCTTCGGCTTCAGAAAGACGGGTTCACGCCGATAAAGTCGCGCGAACACTCCCTCCATATCGTAGGGCAAATCTCGCGGCGCAGGCTGGTCCGTATCCCACGCATAAAGCCCCGCATAGGCGTACGCCACGAACTGCTGATACTCGGCTTTGCGCAGAGTGTTCTCATTAAGGGTATAGCCTGCCCATGTGCTTTGCAGGAGTCCTGCGATTCGGTTCTGGCGTGCGGCACGGGCGAAAGTGTAGATGTTCTGGGGGTTGAACCATGGGGTGGCGATAATCTCTTTGAAGCCTGCGCTTTGCAGGGTGGGCACGCTTTTATAGTTTTCGGGTTGGGTGGGGGTATAGTGCCAGTCGCAGAGCGTGAGGTTGGGCAGCTGGCTGAGCTGGGCGCGCATCCAGCGGGCGTCGTCAGGGCTGGGGGCGTTCGCCGCGCCGTCGTGCGCTTCTCCCGGAGCCAGCACCATATCGGACCACATCATGACTTTTTGAGCGCCGCGGCGGGTGAGCGCCTCATATGCCCAGCGGGTCTGCTCCACGAACAGCTCGGCGACCGACGCGCCCTCGCTTTCGGGGCGGAAAGGGAACCTGCCGCGCATGGTAACCTCGTCCATGCCGATGTGGAACGCGCGAGGCTGGAAAACTTCGAACACTTCGTCGTAGATTTTTTCCAGCAGGGCGCGCGCTTCGGGGTGTCGCGGCGCAATCGCCCATGGCGTATCGGGGTCTTCGGCTAACTCCTGAAATGCGCCGTTGCGGAACACCCAGCTCATATGCCCCAACGACTGTATCAACGGGATGGGTTCCAGCCTGTGGGCGCGGGCGGTCGCCACCGCCTGCCTCAAAAGCGGCTTGGGCGCTGAGAACTCCACCCACGCAGGGCGAATCGCTTCCCACTGGGCGTAGCCACACTCGATAATCAGGTGATTGAACTTCAGCGGGGCAATCACATTCTGAATCAGCTTTGGCAGGAAGTCGGGGTCGGTGCTGGGAAAAAGATGCACGCCCCGAAAGCGCAGATGGGGGTAGTCCACAATCTGCACAGGAAGCG
>CAZQPV010000173.1:0-4316 GCA_964595265.1 uncultured Fimbriimonadales bacterium | reverse complement strand
TCAAGGTCTTCCCCTGGCCGGGCGCGGCGCGAAATGTGTACGAGAAACTTCAGGATGCCAGCGTGGTGCATCGCTTCATGGGGGTTTGCCCCACGGTGGCGATCCACATCCCATGGGACAAGGTGGACGACTGGCACGCGCTCTGCCAGTACGCCGAGTCGCTGGGTATCCGAATCGGCGCGATTAACCCGAACCTGTTTCAGGACGACGCTTATAAGCTGGGCAGCCTGTGCCATCCTGACCCTGCCGTGCGCCAGCAGGCGATTGCCCATGTTGAGGAGTGCATTCAGATTGCCCATGCCGTTGGCTCCCCGATTATCAGCCTGTGGCTGGCGGACGGCACAAACTACCCTGGTCAGGACGATTTTCGGGCACGCAAGCACCGCCTGCTGGAAAGCCTGCAAGCTATCTCTCCCAAACTGGGCGGATGCCGACTGCTGATCGAGTACAAGTTCTTTGAGCCTGCCTTCTACCACACCGACATCCCCGACTGGGGCGTCGCCTACAGCCTTGCGCTGAAACTGGGCGAGCAAGCGCAGGTGCTGGTGGACACGGGGCATCACCCGCAGGGCACGAATATTGAGCATATCGTGGCGTTCCTGCTGGACGAGGGTAAACTCGGCGGCTTCCACTTCAACAATCGCAAGTATGCCGACGATGACCTGATTGTCGGCTCCATCAATCCGTTTGAGCTGTTCCTCATTTTCTGCGAGCTGGCAAGCGCGGAAGAAGACCCTCGCACGCAAGCCTGCGCGCGACAGGTCGCCTACATGATAGACCAGTCGCACAATATTGAGCCGAAGATAGAGGCGATGATTCTGTCGGTGATAAACATCCAGACTGCTTATGCGAAGGCGTTGCTGGTGGATCGGGCGCGTTTACGCGCGGCGCAGGCAGCAGGCGAGGTGCTGGAGGCACATCGGATATTGCAGGAGGCTTACGAGACCGATGTGCGCCCGCTGCTGGCGCAGGTGCGCCTCGAGATGGGGCTGGAGCCTGACCCGTTAGAGGCGTTTCGGCGTTCGGGCTATGCAGAGCGCGTTGCGCAGGAGCGGGGCAGCGTCTCGCCCGGCGGCGCGGGCTATCCGGGCTAAACCTGCGCCATGCGCTCGCGCCGCGCCCGGTGCTGTTGATACATCTCGCGGAACAGCTCAAACTTCACCGCGTGGTAGCGTGCGGTTGCGGGATTCGGCTCAATCACCTGTGCTGGCTGGCTCATCGCCTTCATCGCGCTGGGGATGTCAGGATAAGCGCCACTGGCGACCGCGCCCAGAATCGCGCTCCCCAGCAGCACCGCCTCTGGCTCGCGGTTAATCACAATCCGGCAGCCCGTGATGTCGGCATGCTCGCGCAGCCACACGCGGTTTTTCACGCTCCCGCCCGTGACGAAAATCGTGTCTATGGCATAGCCCGATTCCTGCAGGGCGCGCCGCACATCGCGAATGTTGTACGCCAGCGCTTGCACGGTGGCATAGTAAAGGAGCGCCAGCGCCTCGACGCTTTTGTCCAGAGTCAAGCCATCCACCACGCCGCGCGAGTGGGGGTCGGCGTAAGGCGCACGGTTGCCGTAATGGTCGGGATACACATGCAGGTGTCGGGTCAGCAGTGCAGGGTAAGGTAGCCCTTCGGCAAGGCGGTCGATGATACGATTTGCCACCTCGTAGGGGGTGATGCCTTCCGCCTCTGCCTGCTGGCGCAATACGGGGTACTGAATATGATGCTCCAGCGTGTAGTCGATCAGGGCGCCCGCCGCCGATTGACCGCCCTCGTTCATCCACATGCCGGGCAACACCGCGCCATAGTAAGGTCCCCATACGCCTGGCACAAACCGCGCCTCGCGTGAGAGCGCCATCAAGCACGAGGAAGTGCCCCCAATCAACGCGAGCGCACGCTCCAGTGCTGCGAGGTCGGGCTGTTCCTGATTATGCCATACGGCGCCCAGCAGACCAATCGTGCCCGCGTGCGCATCCACAACCCCAATTGCGACCTGCGTGCGCGGGGTTAGCCCCAGATGGCACGCTGCTTCGGGGGTCAGCGTGCCTGCCGACTCGCCGAGCGGACGAATCGCCTCGCCTGCGCGCCCGCGCTCCAGAATTGATTCGATGCCTATCGCTTTCAGAAACCGCTCATCCCAGTGCGATTCGGCGGGCAGATAGGTCCACTTGCACCCCATCGTGCATTCACTGCGCAGGTTGCGCCCGGTGCTACGGTAGACCAGAAAGTCGGCTAAATCCAGAAACTTGCCCGCGCTGTGGAACACATCGGGCATATGGCGCTTGAGCCAGAGCAGTTTGGGAGGCTCCATTTCAGGCGAGAGCGCGCCGCCAGAATAGCGCAACACCTCGTAGTCGCCCGCGTTAATCTCTTCCACTTCGGCGACGGCGCGGTGGTCCATCCACATAATGATGTTCCACTGCGGGTCGCGTGTGGGCGAGGTGCTCAGGGGCTGGTCGTGTGCGTCCAGCACCACCAGCGAGCAAGTGGCGTCATAGCCGATGCCCAGCACCTGCTCTGGGGGGACCTGCGCCTCTTGCACCACACGACGCACCACTTCCCCCACCGCCCGCCAGATGTCTTCGGACGATTGCTCTGCGTACTCGGCTTGCGGGCGATGGATTTGAATTGGCTCCACCGCGATGGCAAGGCGGTTGCCCTGCAGATCAAACAAACCCGCCCGAGCGCTGGCAGTGCCCACATCCACGCCGATGACATAGCCGTGCATGATTTTATTCATTCGCTGGACAGTTTCTCACTCCTGCCAACGATAGCAAGAGGCGGAGGGCAAGGCTCTGGCGCTACTCCGATTTGCGCCCTACAAGCGCGGTTCTGCCTGTCTCTCTTGCAGAGCATGGAAACCCCAGAGGCGACAGTGCCCAACCCCAGCCGCGCTTTCGGCTCTCGCGGTTCTCTTTACAGGGTACAATTAGCGCACATAGGGAGGTACTACGATGCCAATTCGAATCGGTATCAACGGCTTTGGACGCATCGGGCGGATGACCCTGCGCGCCATCCGCAAGCATTACCCCAACGACTTCGATGTGGTCGCCATCAACGACCTCGCCGACGCCTACAGTAACGCCCACCTGTTCAAGTACGACACCACCTACGGCACCTATCCCGGCGAGGTCAAAGCGGAGGAGAACGCGATTATTGTCGACGGCGATCGCGTTCGCGTGTTCGCGGAGAAGGACCCTGCCGCGATTCCCTGGGGCGATGTCGGAGCGGATATCGTGATTGAGTCGACGGGCGTGTTCACTGACGCCCACAAAGCAAGCGCCCACCTCAAAGGCGGCGCAAAAAAGGTGATTATCACCGCTCCCGCCACCAACGAGGATATTACGATTGTGCTGGGGGTGAACCATGAAGCCTACGACCCCAGCAAGCACCATGTGATTTCCAACGCCTCATGCACCACCAACTGCCTTGCGCCCGTGGCGAAGGTCCTTCACGAAACCTTCGGCATCGAGTATGGCATCATGACCACCGTGCATGCCTACACGAACGATCAGCGCGTTCAGGACCAGATTCACAAGGACCTGCGTCGGGCGCGCGCCGCGTCAGCGAACATCATTCCAACCTCTACAGGCGCGGCGAAGGCGATTCACCTGGTTCTGCCCGAGCTCAAGGGGCGCATGCACGGCTTTGCTTTGCGTGTGCCGACGCTGACGGTTTCGGTTGTGGATCTGACCGTAACACTTTCGCGTGAGGCGACTGAGAGCGCGATTAATGAGGCGTACCGTGCGGCGGCGGAGGGCGCGCTGAAGGGCATTCTCGGCGTGAGCGACGAGCCGCTGGTCTCCTCGGATTTCCGCGGCGACGAGCGGAGCGCGATTGTCGACCTGCCCTCCACACTGGTGATGGGCGGGCGCCTCGCCAAGGTGATAGCGTGGTACGATAACGAGTGGGGCTACTCGT
Organism: uncultured Fimbriimonadales bacterium; assembly: GCA_964595265.1. GTDB lineage: Bacteria > Armatimonadota > Fimbriimonadia > Fimbriimonadales > GBS-DC > LDYB01. The sequence goes on along the minus strand of CAZQPV010000173.1, from coordinate 401 downwards.
GTCGCGTCGCCGATCTCGCGAAATACATCGCCAGCAAGGGATTCTGACCCCCTGGTGGATTCGAAATGCGCCCCTGATGATTGTGGGGGCGCATTTCTTGCTGGCGCTCGCCTACAACGAGGCGACCCCTTTCGGCAATAACGGCTACGCCAACACGCCCGACGAAGGCGCGCATTTCCAGTATGTGGAGTATGTCGCGCGCACATGGCGCCTGCCCGTGTTCGAAGGCTACGAGGGCGTGGGCTACGAAGCGCATCAACCGCCTTTGTATTATTTTCTGGCGGGGGGCATCTATCATCTGGTGGGGGGTGCGGGCAAGGGAGTGCGCCTGCTCTCCACGCTCTGTTCGGCGGGCGTGGTGGGGCTCACATGGCTGATTGCGCGGCGACTGTTTCCGCAGA
>CAZQPV010000172.1:0-4431 GCA_964595265.1 uncultured Fimbriimonadales bacterium | reverse complement strand
CGCTCCAGCACGGTTTTCTGGGTGCCGCGCCGTCGCGCCTCTTCATCCGAAAGCGTAACGGTCTGGATGCCTCCCACAAGGTCGGAAAGGGTGGGGTTCATCAGCAGGTTTTCGAGGGTTGTGCCGTGCGCGGTGCCGATGAGCTGCACGCCGCGTTCGGCAATGGTGCGTGCCGCATAGGCTTCCAGCTCCGTGCCAATCTCGTCGATTACGATCACTTCGGGCATGTGGTTCTCCACCGCCTCAATCATCACGGCGTGCTGGAGGCTGGGTTCAGGCACCTGCATGCGGCGTGCGAAGCCGATTCCGGGATGGGGAATATCGCCGTCGCCTGCAATCTCGTTGGAGGTATCCACGATAATGACGCGCTTGTCGTACTCATCCGCCAGCACGCGCGCCACCTCGCGCAGGCGGGTGGTCTTGCCCACGCCCGGCTTGCCCAGCATCAGGATGCTCTTGCCCGACGCCACAATATCGTGGATGATATCAATCGTGCCGAAGATAGCGCGTCCCACGCGGCAGGTCAGCCCGATAATGCGCCCCTGCCGGTTGCGAATCGCCGAGATGCGGTGGAGCGTGCGCGGGATTCCCGCCCGGTTATCCTTGCCGAACTCGCCGATGCGCTCCTCCACATATTTCAGGTCGTAATCTTCCACCTGGGTGCCCTCGAGGCGGATAGTGCGCTTCATGAAGCGTGCCTCAGGCATCCGCCCCAGGTCCAGCACCACCTCCAGCAGGGAATCGAGGTCGGGTTGCTCTTCTAACCACTGGCGTATGGTGGGCGGAAGCACCTCCAGCAAGGCATGCAGGTCGTCCGTAAAACTACGCTCACCCATCGTTTGCGTTCTTGTTTCCCGCTTAGCGGTTGGCTCTTTTGGCATATCTGACAAAAATTATACCCCAGCCTGACTCCTGCCCGTGCGCAGGAAGTTTTCCAGGAGGCGTTTGCCCGCCTCGCTCAGAATCGATTCGGGGTGGAACTGCACGCCTTCGATGGGATATTGCCGGTGGCGCACTGCCTGAATCGTGCCGTCTTCGGGGCATTCGGCAGTGATTTCCAGTTCAGCGGGCAGACTCTCGCGGCGGATGACCAGCGAGTGGTAGCGAATCACCCGCAGGGGGTTGGGCAAGCCTTCAAACACCCCCACGCCCCGATGCACTATCTGCGACTCTTTGCCGTGCATCGGCTTGGGCGCACGCACGATTTCGCCCCCGAACGCGCTCCCGATGCTCTGGTGTCCCAGACACACGCCCAGAATGGGGATTTTGCCTGCCGCGGCGCGAATCAGCGACACGCTGATGCCCGCCTCGCTGGGAGTGCAGGGACCGGGCGAAATCACGATGCGCTCCGGGTTGAGGGCGAGAACCTCGTCCACGCGCATCTGGTCGTTGCGCACCACGCGCACCTCTGCGCCCAACTCGCCGAGATACTGCACCAGGTTGTAAGTAAAGCTGTCGTAGTTATCAATCACCAGAACCATAGGCGTCTCACGAATAGAGGGTTTGGGTCAGCACCGCGCTGAGCGCCTGCGCCACGCGCTCCACCGTGGGCACGACCTGATCATAGTCCATGCGCGTGGGACCGACGACCCCAATCACGCCGCTGGGGCGCGTGCCCGCGTAGTAGCGTGCGAACACCAGACTGAACGGCTGGAGCGCCTCGATCGGATGCTCCTCGCCAATCGTAACGGTTACCTGCGGTCGGGCGTTGCGCTCCAGCCAGCGATAGAGGGTTTTACGCTCTTCCAGCAGGCGCATGAGCGACTCCACGCGCGGCGCTTCGCGCTGGAATTCAGGCTGCAGTAGCAGGTAGGTGATGCCCTCATAGTGGAGTTCGCCGTCGGCGGCTTCCTCCGCGATGTCCTGCATGGTCTTGAGAAACAGCCCCAGCGTCTCACGCTCGGCAGGTGATTCCATCGGGGGTGTGTGGTCGGGCGGGATTGCCCTCAGGAATCGCACCGCCTGTCCTTCGAGCAGTGCGCTCAGCACATTCTGGAACCGCTCCAGCATGCGGGTGTTCAGCGCGTGGGAGAGTTCCACAAGGCGGTTCTCCACATAGCCGTGTTCGAAGATGGCGACCATCAGCGCGCGGCGGGTACTGCAGTGAGTAATCACACACCGCAGGAGCCGCAGCTGGTCATCGTGGGCAATCGTGGCAAAAGCGGTGTGGCGGCTGGCGTGTGCGAGCGTCTGGAGCGTGCTTTCGAGCAGTTCGTTGAGGCTCTCGCCTGCCTGCAGGGGGGCGCGTTTGAGGTAGCGCTCCACGCGCAGGCGTCGCACCTCACTGCGCAGGTATTCCACATAGTAGCGATACCCGCGCGTGGAGGGCAGTCGCCCCGCGCTCGGATGCGGCTGGATAAGGTAGCCCATCTCGGTCATGCGCGCCAGCTCGTTGCGCACCGTAGCGGGTTTGACACCCAGCGGATAGCGCTGTGCCAGCGCCTCCGAGCCAACTGGCTCTACTGTCACCACATAATCCCGCACAACCGCTTTCAAAATCGCCGACTTGCGCGGGTCCAGACGCTGAACCTCCTGCTGCTTCACGGGCAACACCCGTAGAATTCTACCTGATACGCTGGCTGGGAGTTCCCCAGCGCCCGCCTACATCTCACGCTGGCAGTTGGGGGTGTAGCCGCCCGCCTCGGGGAAGGGGATCATCGGGCAGAAGTAGTGCGCTGGGATCGTGCGCTGGCATTCGCGCACGTGCTGGACGGTGTGGAGCGCACGAAACCAGCGCGCGTGCCCGTCAAAAAAGCTCATGTTCGCCCCGTTGAAGTGGGCAATCGTGGGGCAGTTGAAGTAGCGTCCTGCGGTGTCAAAGGCGGTCAGGTCGCCATCGTTCAGGGTTGCCTGCTCGTCCACCATCTCGGCGAACTGGGCAGGGCGCTCCACCACCGCTTCCGGGATAAAGCCTGCCACATAGTTCATCGAGTAGCTCAGCCGTTTCTCCTGCCCACGCGGGTCAGAAGGGCAGATGTAGACCTGCTCGTTTTGCACATAAGCGTATAGCGCGCCCTGCTTAACGCCCGTCTGCCGCCAGAGCGCGCCCACTGGCGCGTTCGGGTCTAACGGCGGATAAATCACCCAGTAGCAGGGAACCCACTGCCCCTGTGCGGTGGTGCGGACGCCCCCTATCCAGCGTGGATAGAACTGCGGATTGACCGTGCCAGGGCAGTAGGTTCCGTCGCCCATGCCGGGGTTGCGCCCTTCATAGTCGGCGCGGTAGAGGGCGAGCGCGCTGGCGAGCTGGCGCAGGTTGCTCAGGCACTGGCTCTGACGCGCTTTCTCTCGCGCCCGACTCAGCACGGGAAACAACAACGCTGCCAGCACCGCGATAATCGCAATCACCACCAGCAGCTCTATCAGGGTAAATCCCCGCTTGGAAGGCATACGGTTCACCTGCTCCCCAGTTTACCTGCTCACGCCATATTCTGCCATAAAGCGCTGGTGTGCCTCCTGAATCAGGGTGTGTGCCGTGTGCGCCTCGCGCCAGCCCAGCAGGGCGGTCGGCTTGCCCTCCAGCAGCTTGTAGATTTCAAAGAAGTGTTCCACCTCACGCAGGGTGTGCGCGGGCAAGTCGGTCAGTTCGTTGACCTCCTCGAAACGGGGGTCATGGGCAGGCACGGCGAGAATCTTCTCGTCCTCGCCCTTCTCATCGCGCATCACTAGCGTACCGATTGGCTGCGCCATAATGACACATCCCGTGAAGGTGGGGTCGGTCACCAGCACCAGTACATCCAGCGCGTCGCCGTCCAGCGAGAGGGTCTGGGGAATAAAGCCGTAGTCGCCGGGGTAGTGCAGGGGCGAGTAGAGAACGCGGTCTAATCGGAAAACTCCATACTCAGGATCGTACTCGATCTTGTTGCGCGTGCCTTTGGGAATTTCCACCACCACAGGCACAATCTGCGGTGCTTCTTCACCAATCGGCAGGTGATAGAGGCTCTGCATGGCGTTTCTTCCGCGTGGGGACGGCACGGTAGCCATTCCCGTCGAAACTCACGACTGCTTGCGTTTGAGCTGGTAGTAGAGCCGCGCAGGCAAGCCGTGCGCTTTGACCGCGCCGCTCATTTCGGACTGGTCAAAGGTTTTGTCATCGAACGAGGCGAGCGACTCGTCGTAAAGCGCCCACGGACTCTGGCGCCCAATCACGACGGCGGAGCCTTTGTAAAGCCGCAGGGTTACCGTGCCCGTCACGCGCTCCTGCACCTTGCGGATGAACGCCTCCAGCGACTCCTTGAAGGGGTCCAGCCACAGTCCTGCGTAGGCGAGTTCTGCCCAAGCGCGGTCTGCCTGCGCTTTGAAGCGCAGCTCGTCACGGGTGCAGACGAGCGCTTCCAGTGCGCGGTGGGCGGTGATGAGTGTAACGGCGGCGGGGCATTCGTAGTTTTCGCGCACCTTCAGTCCGATCATGCGGTCTTCCATCATATCGAT
>CAZQPV010000171.1:0-4436 GCA_964595265.1 uncultured Fimbriimonadales bacterium | reverse complement strand
GAGAAATGCACAATCTCAGGGTCGTTCACAAAGAGCACCACCGTCGGCGGGCGCACTTCCGCCATCGTGGCATAGTAGATTTTGAGCGTCTTGCCTTTGCGGGTGTAGGGGCGCTCATACACGGCGTCGTGAATCAGGCGGTTCAGTTCGCCCGTGCCGACGCGCATGCTGTGGAAATCGGCGACCTGCATCGCGGTATCCAGCATCGCCTCGATACCCGTCCGATGGAGCGCGGAGATGAACACGGCGGGCACATAGTCCAGCCCTTTTGCTTGCTGTTCGATTAGGCGCAGGAAGTCGCGCTTGGCAGGGGTCATTTTGTCCACCTGCCCGTCGGGAGGTTCCTTACGGTCCCACTTGTTGACCACCCATATGAGGGCGCGCCCTGCGTCGACAGCGTACTGGGCGATTCGGCGGTCGCCGTGCGTTAAGCCCTCTGTGCCATCGATCACCACCAGCGCCACATCGGCGCGTTCCAGTGCGCGTTGCGCCCGCATCTGGGCGTAATATTCCAGCGAGCGTTGCACTCTGCCCGGGCGTTTCAGCCCGGCAGTGTCAATCAACACTACGGGCTGGTCTTTCCATGTGATTTCGGTGTCCAGCGTGTCGCGCGTCGTGCCCGCGATTTCGCTGACAATGGCGCGCGGCTCGCCCAGCACCGCGTTCAGCAACGACGACTTGCCCACATTCGGACGCCCCACAATCGCTATCCGCACAGGCTCCAAACCTTCCTCTTCTTCCGACTCGGGGGGCGGAGTCGGGATAAGCTCAAACACCTGGTCCAGCACATCGGCGATATTGTGCCCGTGAATCGACGAGATGGGGATGGGTTCACCCAGCCCCAGCTTGAAAAACTCCGCCCGCTGATATTCCCAGCGGTCGGGGTTATCGGCTTTGTTGACCAGCAGCAACACGGGCTTACCGCCTTTGCGCAACAGTTCGGCGACCTCCTCGTCGGCGGGAGTCAGCCCCTCACGGGCGTCCACCAGAAACAGCACGCAATCCGCCTCGTGAATCGCGACCTGCGCCTGCACGCGCACCTGCTCGATCAGGGGGTCTTCCTCGCCGAACAGGATGCCTCCCGTATCCACCACCACGAAGGGACGCCCCTGCCACTCGCCCTCGCCGTAGAGCCGATCGCGCGTGACGCCGGGGGTGTCTTCCACAATCGCCACGCGCCGCCCAATCAGGCGGTTGAACAGCGTGGACTTGCCGACATTGGGGCGTCCGACGATGGCGATTACAGGTTTGCGGTGCATAGCCTGAAGTATACCCGCTGAAGGTATAATCTGCTCGCTATGGCTGGGCGACATCTCAAAGGGTTGCTGCTTATCTGCGACGGCATGGGCGACCGCCCCGTGCCAGAACTGGACAATAAGACTCCGCTGGAATATGCTAAAACCCCCACCTTAGACCGTCTTGCGCGCGAAGGCGAGTGTGGGCTGATGGACCCGATTGCGCCGGGCATTCGCGCCGGTTCCGATACCGCCCATCTCGCGATACTGGGCTATGACCCTTACAAAGTTTATCAGGGGCGCGGACCGTTTGAAGCGCTGGGGATTGGCATGGAAGTGCGCGGCGGCGATGTCGCTCTGCGATGCAACTTCAGCACTGTGGATGAGAGCTGGCGCGTGATAGACCGCCGCGCAGGACGCATCACCGAAGGCACACGCGAACTGGCAGAAGCCGTGAACGGCGTGGAAATTGAAGGCGTGCAGTGCTTTTTCAAGGAGTCGGTGGCGCATCGGGGCGCGCTGGTGCTACGCGGCGAAAACCTCAGCCCCCACATCACCGATGCGGACCCCCACACGGAGGGAGAAAAAGTCGCCGAGTGCCAGCCGATAGACCCCAGCGACGCCGCGGCAGCGCGTACCGCACGGGTAGTGAACGCCTTCGTGCGCCTATCATACGAACGCCTCAAAGACCACCCCGTCAATAAGGCGCGGGTGGAACAGGGCCTGCCCCCAGCCAACATCATTCTGCCGCGCGGGGCGGGCGTCGCGCCCCATCTGGAGCCGTTCTCCAGACGCCATAAAGTACGCGCTTGCGCTGTCGTGGAGACGGGACTCATCCGCGGGATTGCCCGATTTGTTGGGATGGACACCCTTGAAGCGCCCGGCACCACAGGAGGCGTCGATTCCGATCTTATCAGCATGGCGGAAACGCTGGCGCGCGCGCTCACGGAGTACGATTTCGTGCTGTGCAATGTGAAAGCGCCCGACCTCTGTGGACACGACGGCAACCCCCAGCTCAAAGCGCAGGTGATCGAGCGCATCGACGCGATGGTCGCCCACTTGCTTCAGCGCTACACCGAACCGTTTTACCTGATTGTAACGGCAGACCACTCAACCCCATGTTCAGTGCGCGACCATTCAGGCGACCCCGTGCCCGTGTTGTTGCACGGACCCGATTTGCGCGGCGACGATGTGCTTCACTTTCACGAGCGCGCCTGTCAGTCGGGCGGGATGGGACGCCTGCGAGGCGGCGACCTTGTGCCCATCCTGACCCAGTTGATGGGTGTGCAGGAAAAGTTTGGGGCATAAAAAAGAGGGTCTATGGTGCGTCTCAAACTTGCGTGGGAAGAGAGCCTACCCCCCGACACGCTCAGCTTCGATGTGCTGACCGTGTTCTTGAAGCGCGAGGGGGCGGACAAACCAGAACTCGTCTCGCTGCTGGTGACTCTGGATCCCCAGCAGATTCGCTTCTGGCTGTGGGGCGGCAGCCGCTTTGAACCCATCCGTCAGCAGCGGCACCTGCTCCAGCGGGACCTGTACTGCCTCTCTAACGGACCGCGAGGCAGGCGCATGATATACACCGACGGCTCCAGCTGGGAGTGGGGCGAGAAAACCCTCACCCAAGACATCCCCGCCCGCCGCATTCCCATCGGGCGCGCGGTGGACGAAGAGGGCATCGAGCGCCTCGTGTGCTTCGACCACGAGTCGGGACGCCCCTTCTACTATGTGCTGGAGAAGCCCCTGGAAGAAGACGAGTTTTTTATTGAGCCTGAAGACCTCTACGCGGGCAAAAGCCTGCAGAGCCTCGTGATGAGCCTGCCGCGACTGGCGCAATCGTTCCGCAACTTCTATGCGAATGGCTATCGCTGGCTCTGCCGGTATCGGTGGAGCGCAAAGGAGCCAGCACAAGTCTATGGAGTCGCGCCCGACAGGCTGGCGTTGCTGGAACTGCGCCCTAACCGACGCCCCTATAACGCATGGCAACTGAGTTTTCGCAGTCTCGGCAGTCCGCGCCGCGAGAACGCGCTCGCCGTGCGCACGGGCGACCCGAAAAACGAAGGGCGTACGCTGCTGCTGGTGATGCGGGCGACCAATTCTCAGGTTCAACTGAGTGCTTATTCAGTTTAAGGAGGCAAACCCTATGAAAGTCGGTCTTATCGGTTGTGGGAGCATCAGCGCGGTCTATCTGCGGGTAGCGCAACGCTTCCCGATGATCGAGATTGTCGCCGCGGCGGATATTATGCCCGAAAACGCCCGGCGCCGTGCCGAAGAGTTCGGTATCCCCAAAGTCTGCACCCCTGAAGAACTCTTAGCGGACCCCGAAATTGAGGTGGTGCTGAACCTGACCGTGCCCAAAGCCCATGCGCCCGTGAATCGGATGGCGCTGGAGGCAGGTAAGCATGTCTATTGCGAAAAGCCGTTCGGCGTCAACCGTGAAGAGGCGCGCGCAGTGCTGGAGCTGGCGCAGGCGAAGGGGCTGCGAGTCGGTTGCGCCCCCGACACCTTTCTCGGCGCAGGACATCAGACATGCCGTAAACTGATTGACGACGGTGCAATCGGTGAACCGATCGGCGCGGCGGCGTTCATGCTCAGCCACGGCGTGGAAAGCTGGCATCCCAACCCCGAATTCTACTACGAGGTGGGCGGCGGTCCGATGCTGGATATGGGACCCTATTATCTCACCGCGCTGGTGAACCTGATGGGACCTATGAAGCGCGTGGCGGGTATCAGCCGCATCACTTTCCCCACGCGCCTGATCACCAGCCAGCCCAAATACGGCAAGGTGATCGAGGTGGAAACCCCCACCCACATCACAGGCGCGATTGAGTTCCAGCGCGGCGCCATCGCGACAGTGATTATGTCGTTCGATGTGTGGGCGCACCGACTGCCGTGTATCGAGATTTATGGCACCGAGGGTTCCCTGGGCGTGCCTGACCCCAACGGCTTTGGGGGAACCGTGCTGCTACGCACGAAAGACAGCACGGAATGGGTGGAAGTGCCCCACACGCACCCCTACGCGGACCAGAGCCGCATTCTGGGGCTGGCGGACATGATTCTGGCGATTCAGGAGGGGCGTCCCCATCGCGCCAGCGGAGAGCTTGCCTATCATGTGCTGGACGCGATGCTGGCGTTCAACGAATCGTCCGATTCGGGGGCACATCGGGTTCTGGAAAGCACCTGCGCCCAGCCGGAACCGATGCC
>CAZQPV010000170.1:0-4564 GCA_964595265.1 uncultured Fimbriimonadales bacterium | reverse complement strand
AGGGAGCGAAGCAACAGGAGGCGTTTCAGGGCGTGGCAGCCGAACCTGCACAGGTTCTGGTTGCGAGCCACATCCCCCCAGACATAGAGCCGACGCCAGTAGAGTGCAGAGCAGGGCAGTTCGGGAGGGAGCGCTTCTCGCGCTCCCGCCTGAAAAATAACTCAGCGCCGTTGATTGGGCTGCTGTGCGTCTAATCGCTTGATCACCTCGCTGGTAATATCGTTCTCCGCGTAGTAGACCACATCACTGGAAAAGACCATCACCAGCTTCTTCTCTTTGGCAATCTGAGCGACAATTTCGCGGATGCGCTTCTCGGTTGCCTCGCGCTGTTGCTGAACCTGCTGCTGGAGCTGTTGTTCCAGTTGCTGGGCACGAACCTGCAGATTTTCGCGCCCTTCGCGCTCCATCTGGGTGAAGCGCTCCAGGGCGGTTTTCTCGGTCTCGTTCAACTCGCTTTTTTGGCGCAGGGCTGCCAGCTCCGCCGATCGCTGGCGTGCGGTGTTAATCAGCTGCTGAATCTGCTGGCGCTCTGCTTCGGTCGGGTTTTCCTTCAAAAGCAGGTTGAACAGGGTATCGCGCTCGTCCGCGTTCAGGATGGGACTCTCCTGCAGAGTTTGGAGCGTTTGAACAAAGCGCGCTTGCACCGCTTGAAGCTGCTGGCTGACGGCTTTCACATAGTTAGACTCTTCCATGATTCGGCGCTCGTCAATCACGCCGAAGTTCTGGGCAGCTGCCAGCGTCAGGCTGGCAAGACTCAGTGTCAGAAGCATCCATGTTTTCATCGTTTTGACCTCCATGTCCTTCGAAGTATACCTTTCGGGTGCGCAGAAAGTTCCATTTCAGAATTGCTGCCCGATGCTGAAATGGGTGCGTCCGCCATCGCGCCCGATGCCGTAGTCCACACGGAGCGGACCGATAGGAGTGCGCACGCGGATGCCGAAGCCGAAGCCCACCTGCGGTTTGAAGCTACTGGATTGCGTGAACTGGTTGACAGTGGGGTATCCGCCCCATGCGTGCCCGATGTCGACGAACAGCACGCCTGTGAACGCCTTTTCGATGGGCTGTCGCCACTCTATGCTCAGCAGTGCGGCGTTGCGTCCCCAGAATCGGTCTTCGGGGTAGCCGCGCAGGGTTTCGGCGCCGCCGATAAAGAACTGCTCAAAAAACGGGATGTTGCCCGAGATGGTGCCGTAGTAGAAGCGTACAGCCAGCACCTGACGGCGGTCGTCAGGTTGTCGGCGCGCCCCCTGCGGCGAGTAGTAGTAGCGATAATCCAGCCCGATTCGCAGGAAATTGGAGCGCCCCAGCCGCACCACACCCGCATCCAGAAACTGCTGCTCCACCGAGCGGATATTGGTTTGCCCCGGCTCCAGCGTGAGCGAGAGATATTGTCCTGTGGCTGGGTCTAGGTCAAAATCGCGTGTGTTGTAGACCCCACGCAGGCTCAGACTCCACATCGAGCCGTCCTGACGAATGAAGCCGCCGCTGGTGGAGGTGGCGACACGGTTCGTGTTCACATCTTCGGTGCGCACGCCAACTGTGGTGGAGAAGAAGTCGTTCAGCGGGCGTCCCACGCTGAGGGAGACTCCGCGACGGCGCTCGTCGTACTGCTGTTCCAGATTCGGGTCTATCGCACCGCCAAAGAAGTTGGAGGTGAAGCGGTAGACCAGTTTGTCGTAGAGCGAGACGGAAAGGCGCGTGCCCCGCGAATCGAGATAAGGTTCACTGAACAAGAGTTCGATGCTGTTGCCCCGTCGTCCGCCCGTACTCTGGAAGTTCAGCCCGACGGTCTGCCCACGCCCACGGAAGTTGGTCTCGTAAATCTCCGCCAGTCCAATCAGGCGACGGCGCGAATCCACCGCGAACCCCACATTCAGGCGCCCCGTTGGCTGTTCCTTGACGCGAATAATGAGGTCGGTCACGCCTCCCTCGCTGATATTCTCCTCATATTGCACGGTCTCAAAATAGCCCGTGTTGAGAATACGATTCAGGTCACGTTGCCAGCGATTGAGGTTATAGAGGTCGCCAGGCTTGGTACGCACCTCGCGCAGAATCACGTGCGGCTGGGTTTTCGTGTTGCCCTCCACACGGATGGAATTGACCTTCAACTCTGTGATATACACCCGCACCGTGCCGGTCTCTTCGTCGGGCACGATTCCTTCAATCAGCGCGGCGTATCCCTCTTTCGCATAAGCACGCACGATTTCTTCTGCGTCGATGCGGGTGAAGTTGGTGTTGAACACCATCCCGGGCTTGTTGCGGATAAGTTCCAGCAACTGCTCACTACGGAACACCGTGTTGCCGATAAACTGAACTTCTTTGATGAGGGGGTTTTCCACCACTTCGAACTGAACGCGCACGCCGGTCTCGGTCTGCTCCACGCGAGGGCGCACAGCTGAAAACAGCCCCATGCCAAGCAGGGCGTTTCGATCAGACTCCAGCAAAGACTCGCTGAACACTTCGCCCGGCTTGAGCCGAAGCGCGGTCAGCACGGCGTTTTCAGAAACATTCCGCAAGCCTCGAATTGTGACCGATTCGATCCGGCGTGTTTGTGCGACTGCCGTTGCACAGCACAGAATGACCAGCAGAATCCATCCCGCGGTACGCTTTGTGAACATCAGCGTTCTTCCTCCTCCTGATACATGTAAGGGGCGAGTCGGGCGCGGAGCCATGCGCGGGCGCGCGCCAGTCGGCTGCGCACCGCTTCCAGCGAGATGCCCAGCACCTCCGCCATCTCTTCGTAGGACATCTCCTCGTATTCACGCAAGATGATAATCTCCTTATAGTCGGGCGGCATTTGCTGGATCAGGCGTTGCACGCGCTCGATCAGCTCCTGCTCCAGCACATATTCTTCGGGGGTGGGACCGGGGTCTGGCGGGTCCCACTCTATCGGCTCGCCCCATTCGTCGGTTTCCAGTGTGCTCAAATCAATTTCGCGTTTGCGTCTGCGGGCGCGCTTTTCGAGGTGGTCGTTGGCTAAGTTCACCGCGATTCGATAGAGCCATGTGTAAGGTTGGGAGTCGCCGCGGAATCGTTCGTAAGCGCGGAACGCACGGTAGAAAGTCTCCTGCGTCAGGTCGGCAGCGTCTTCGGGGTCGTTGACCATACGCAGGAGCAGGTTGTAAATGCGTCGCTCGTAAGTGGCGACCAGCGCGTCGAACTCATCCGCGTCGCTCATCCATTGCACACCCGCATCACTTCCTCTTTGTGTTAGACTCGTGCCAACAGTTTTGGTTTCGGGTTAAGTATACCTCAGGGTTCGGCGGGCAGGCGTGCGCCTGTGGCATAGCGCAGCTGGAGGTCCGCCAGCGCCGAGTCATAGATCGCCTGCACGAAGTTCGTCTGGGCGGTGGTCAGCGCCAGCTGGGCGGTTAGTACTTCGATCAGCGTGCCTGCGCCTTCCTGAAAGGCGTCGCGTGCGGCTTCGTAGTTACGCTGGGCGGCGTTCAGCGCCAGCTGTGCCGCGCCCAGGCGTTCGCGGGTCTCCTGCACGCTGAGATAGGCGCTTTCCACCTCCGCATAGGCGTCGCGTTCTGCCTGCGTCAGGCGGAACAGGGCGCTTCGGTAGCTGGCTTCTGCCTCGCGCAGGTTCGCCCGCAACAAGCCGCCATCAAACAGGGGGTACGATGCCAGAATCTGGATTTGCCCCTGCGAGCGTGTGTTGGGATCAAACTCACGGAAACCGCTCACGCTGAGCCGCAGCTGGACGAGGCTGTTCATGCGGGCAATCTCCAGCGCGAACCGAGCTGACTGCGCTGAGAGTTCACTGGCGCGCAGGTCAGGGCGCTGGCGACGCGCTTGTTCCCAGAGCGCCTGCAGGTTTTCGCTCACTGGAGTGGCTGCGGGGGGGGCCATCTTTTGCAGGGTCGGGAGCGGCTTCTCGGCGCTCCAGCCGAGCAGGCGTTTCAGGTCGGTTTCTGCCAGTCGCAGGGCGTTTCGCGCCTGAATCTGTTGCACGCGCGCGTTCGCGAGGTCCGCCTCTGCTTGCAGCACATCTTTAGCGGGCGCAGTACCCACCTCCGCCTGCGCCCGTACCGCCTGCAGAATCGTCTCGGCGCGGCGCACCGTTTCATCGGCAACCTGCAACAGCTCCTGACGGCGAAGCACCTCAAAGTAGGCGCGTGCCGTTTGTAAAATCAGCGTGCGCAGGCTCTCCTGCGTGGAGTAGAAGACTCCCTCGTTGGAACGCGATGCCTGCCGAATGCGCAGATTGCGAGCGCCATTATCCAGCAGGAGCCATTCCACATTCAGCGCGGTCTGGCGTTGGGTCAGTTCGGTTGTGGCGCCGCCCTGTTCCACGCGCGTGCGGGTGGACGAGGTGGCGATGTCAAAACTGGGGAACAGTGAGGCGCGCGCCGATTCCAGCCGCGCTCGCGACGCCACACGCTCCTCGAACAGCGCGCGGGCTTGACCGTTGTTCTGCAACGCCTGTTGGATTGCCCCCTCCAGAGTTAAAACTTCCTGTGCCGCTCCCACGCCATAGCATACGCTTGCGATAGTCAGAATCCATAGTCGATGCGGTTTCATAGGCAACCTGTTTCCACGCCCTGCGGGCGATTCCTGC
>CAZQPV010000169.1:0-4640 GCA_964595265.1 uncultured Fimbriimonadales bacterium | reverse complement strand
CTCGCCGAAAGTGTCCACCACCACAACCTGCGCATACTCGCCCTCGGGTAACGGGAGCCGACTGCGAAGGTGAGGGTTCCAGCCATAACTTTGCAACAGCGCGACCAGTTCGGGCACACGCTCCAGATGGCGCGGGGCAATCACGAGGCAAACATGGGGCATCTGGCTCTGCACGGCACGGTACGCTTCGGCGACCAGTCGTTCCTCTTCGGGCGTGCGCGTGCTACCCACCACCATCACAGGCGCATCGTGTGGCAGCGAGAGCCGCCGACGCCATTCCGCAGGGTCTACATCCGTTGCCTCCAGCGCCTGATCAAACTTGGTGTTACCGCACACCTCCACACGGGCGGGTGAGACGCCCAGCGCCACAAAGCGCGCGGCGTCCAGCGGCGACTGGGCGCATACAAAATCCACCCACTCCAGCATCTGGCGGTAAAAAGGGCGCACCCTCTGGGCACGGCGGAAGCTGCGGTCGCTCAAGCGCCCGTTCAGCACAAGCGTAAACCCCTCGCGCCGATGTTGCTCCGACAGCAGATTCAGCCAGAGCTCCGTTTCGAACAGCGCGAGCAGGTCGGGCTGGATTCGGCTCAGCGCACGGCGAACCGCAAACGGAAAATCGAGCGGAAAGTAGGCGATGTAGTCCACCCAGTCGCGCGCCGAGTCGTGCGCCGTGCGTTGTCCTGTGGGCGTGGTGGTGGTCAGTACAATCTCGGCGTCGGGCAGGGCGGCGCGCATGGCTTTCAGCACGGGGAGCGCCGCCAGCGTCTCGCCCACCGACACGCAATGCACCCAGATTCGGCGCTTGCCCTTCGGGGGCGGCACGGCGACGAACCCGAACCGCTCCCACCATCGCTCGCGCCACGAGCCTGTGAGCACCCGCCAGCCGATATAAACCGCCCACAGGGGGGTCAGGAGGAGCAGAATCAGGTTGTACGCCAGCCGTATCATCGGGGGCGCCCTCCCCGTACAATTTGCTCCGCGCGCGATTCGAGGGCATTAATGGCGTCTTCCATTTGCTCGGCGAGCCGCGCGAAGGCGTCCTTGTCGGCGTCTTCGGGAACCCACACAGGCTCCCCGATGAGAAACGCGCCGCGTGCGAACGGCAACGGGATGAGATAGCTGTCCCATGTGGGCAACAGGATGCGCGGATACGCGCTGACGCCTGCGGGATAAATCGGCGCGCCTGCTTTTTGCGCAATCAGCAGCGCGCCCGGCTGGAACTTACGACTGGGACCGCGCGGTCCGTCGGGCGTGAACGCCAGCACGCCGCCCCGCTTCACCTCGCGCGCCGCCTCCAGCGCCGCCCGCACCCCGCCCCGACTGGTGGAGCCGCGCAGAATGTTGAACCCGAAGCGACGGAAAATTTCTGCCTGCACTTCGCCGTCGCGCGAGAGCGAAATTAGCGCCCAGATACCCCGCCCCCGCATGAAGTTCGCCGGGATCAGCGTGCGCCCGTGCCATGAGACCATTACCGCGCCCGTGCCCTCCTGCAGGTGGTGCTCAATCGGCTCCCAGCCTTCCACATAGAGGCGCACAGTGCGTCCAATCGCACGCGCCAATGTGTAGCCCAGCCAGCCCAGCCGTTTCGCACGCCGCAAGGTCGCTGCCGAAGGCGTCTCCGACACGGTTCCGATTATACCTGCTCCGCCTCGCGCAGGTACGCCTCCAGCTTCTGGCGGAGCATCTCCCGCGCCCGATGGAGCCGCGCCTTCACCGCAGGAATCGTCAGCCCTAAACGCCGCGCCGTCTCTTCAGTGGAAAGCCCTTCCACATCCCGTAAAATCAGCACGGGGCGTAACGAATCGGGCAGTTCCGCAATCGCCTGCCGAACGCGCTCACGCAACTCGTTCTCTATCACAATCGCTTCGGGGTCCTGCGCATGCTTGTCAATCAATTCGCGCAGGATTGCCTTCCCCTCTTCGCTGTTGAGGGGGTCATCCAGCGAATAGAAGCGGTCCAGCTCTTTACGGGCGCGAATGCAGAGGCGTCGGGCAATCGCGTAGAGCCATGTGGCGAAGCTGGCGTCGCCACGAAAGTTCTGGAGCGCACGGAACGCACTGAGCAGGGCGTCCTGAAGCACATCATGCGTGGTCTCCGTGTGCCCCCCGCATGTTTTCAGGAGCGCGCGGAATACCTTGTCCCGATGGCGCAGCCACAGGCGGTCAAACGCCTCGGTGTCGCCCGCTTTGGCACGCTCAATCAGCACGGAATCTTCAGTCATAGCATGATTCTACCGCTTGGGCGCCTCACCGTAGGTGCGCACCTCGCCGACCCACTGGTCAATCAGCGTGGGGTAGATCACAATTCGGGTGTAGCCGCGCAAGCGTCCGCCCTCGCCCTTGTCAAACTCCGCCTTTGCCTTCTCCAGCGCCTCCAACCATGTCATCCTGACAGGCAGGTTCGCTTTCCGATAGATCTCGGGATCCAGCGCGTACTGCCACACAATCAGGCGTTGCTGATTCTGCTTCGCCGCCTGTAAGAGTTGCTGAAACTCGGCCTCGGGCTGGAGCCAGTATTCGGTGGCGACCACTCGTGCGCGCCCCGCTGCGTAGTAGCGGAGCCACTCAGCGATGCGCGTGGCGGCAACCGCCGTTGTGCTTTCGGTAAGCACCCCGCGCACGGCTTCTGCCTCCTGACGCTCGCCGTCTATCTCGGGTGAGCGCAAGCCGCTTTGCTTGATTAAGCCAAACAGCACCATCACCAGCACGAGGGGCGCGATCCCATACACCACGCGCTGCACATCCTCTTCCACATAGCTGGCGAGCCAGCCGCCCAGCCCTACTAATGCCCAGAAGAGTGTCCATAAGTACAGAGGCTGATAGTCGCCTTTCCAGAGGATAAGCGCTATCAGCGAAAGCGCCAGCGAATAGCCTCCAATCTGGCGCGTGAGGCTCACCAGCCGATCGCTGATGATACGCTCGCCTGTGGTGGCAACCGTAATCAGCAGAATCAGCGTCAGCAGCGCCAGCGCCAGAAACGCGCCTTTCAGCAGCGTCACGAAGGTTCCGTAGGCATAGTATTGATACACATCCCGCACGCGGAAAGGGCGTCCCAGCGCCAGCAGAGCGTTCTGTGCCTGCTCGCCTGTCGCCTGCCAGTAGAGACCTGAAAAGCGGGGTGGCGTAATCGCGCTCCCCACATCCCCAGTCGCCACCCATTCCACCAGCGAAGGCTTGGGACGCTCCACGCCATATGCCATCACGGGGTTCGGCAACACCACAAAATAGACCGCAAGGTAAACGACCAGCACGACTCCCAGCAACCCTGCCCAGTAGCCCCCTGCCTGACCGCGCCGTGTGCCAGCTACCCCGACAGCAATCGCAGGGAAAAGCGTAAAGAGGTTGATTCCGCACAGGAGTCCCCCCACAATCCCCAGCCGGGTGAGGCTGGCAGGGTCTGCCTCACGGGGCGCCAGCGCGTGGAGCGCGCTTTTTGCCCACCACGCCATCAAAAACAGCGCAATCGCGGCAAAGCTGAACATCGTGGCGGCATTCAGCGCGACATTCGAGAAATAAAACAGCCCCGTAAGCCAGCCGCTCAACCCCCCATTCAAGCCCACCATCCGAAAAATGCGATACAGAATCAGCCCTGTGAGCGTGATGGCGATTGCGCCCAACACCTGCGCGCTCTCCAGCAGGGGGAACACCAGCGCGAGCGGTTTGGTCAACGCCCAGAAAAGCAGCATCCCCAGCGGCGCGTGCCCGCTCCAGAAACCCAGCGAGTCGCGGCGAAACCCTTCCGCCACAGCGGCAATCTGGCGTAGACTCTCATAGTCCACATAGTACGAACGCAACAGAGCGGTGAGCGCAAGGTACACCACGCCCACAATCCACATCCCTGTGGGTATGCCCCAAATCTCCCTCTTGAACATAAAAAACAGGATTCAGCCCCTCTGGACTGAATCCTGCCTGAGGCAGATGCGTTCAGCCTTATTCGGGGGTATAGGTCGCAATATGGCGTAGTAGTTGCTTGACCTCTTCGCGCGTCGGTTGAACGGGGTTGAACAGAATGGAGCCGTCGGCGCAGGTGAGGTCGGTCAGGGTTTCCAGGTCGTCTTCGCTGACCTCGATTCCCACATCTACCAGGTGCGCGGGGATGCCCACTTCGGTCAGGAGCTGGCGCACCTTCAGCACGCTATCTTCGGCAATCGGCATGCCCAGCGCGTTCGCAATCTGCTCGAAGCGCTCCTGGCGATGCGGCAGGTTGTATTGCATGACCACGGGGAGCGCGAGGGCGCAGCAGAGTCCGTGGGGAAGGTCGTACAGCCCGCCCAGCGCGTGGGCAATCGCGTGCGCCAGTCCCACCATGCTGTTGTTAAAGGCGGCGCCTGCAATCGTGGCAGCGAACGCCATACCCGCGCGTGCTTCGAGGTCGTTTTCACCATCCTCCACAGCACGCGGCAGGTACTGGAAAATTAGCCGGATAGCCTCGAACGCCAGCACATCAGAGAAGGGGTTCGCCTGCACATCGACAATCGCTTCAATCGCGTGGGTCAGCGCGTCCGCGCCTGTCTGGGCAGTGGCGGCAGGCGGCAGACGGCGGCTCATTTCGGGGTCCACAATCGCCAGATGGGGCGCCAGATAGCGGCTCACAACAGGCATCTTCTGGCGGCGCTCCGTGTCGGTGAACATCGCAATAAA
>CAZQPV010000168.1:0-4729 GCA_964595265.1 uncultured Fimbriimonadales bacterium | reverse complement strand
AGATGGACTTGGAGGTGATTCGGCTGCTGGTGAACGGCGCGGCGTGAATCACCTTGCCGCCTGTGTCCTGATGCTGTCCATCGCCAGCGAACGCAACGGAAAGGATTTCCCCGCGCGCCCCCGGCTCCATTAGGTAGACGGAGGGGTACTTCATCGTGACGCGGCTGTTATGCACCAGCACGCCGTTCACCACAAACGAGTGCGCCTCCGCGACTTCAAGGTCGTAGGTGGGCGCGACGATGGAAGGAGTTATCGCCTCGATGCGCGCAACACCCATGTCAGGAGTCAGCAAGTTCACCGCACGGAAGCCGCGCAGATAACGATGGCGATATGCTTTCCTGCGCGTGTTCAGCCGCTCGCGGAGTGCAGGCGTCAGATGGGGCAACAGGGGTTCCACATTCGCCAGGTTCAACCGATGCACCGTGCATCGTTGGGTGCGTCCCACACGGTTGAGGTCCGCTGCGACGGTGCTGGTGTAGATGGCGCTTACATAAAGACCGCACTGCAGGGCGAGCTGCTGCACATCCTGGAGCAGGGCGCGGTTCGCCGACTTGAGGGAGAGCTGGTTGTATCGGGCGCAACCGTCGCCGTCGATATAGCCCGTAAGGAACGCCGCCTGCATGCGAGTGGGGAGGGTGAACACCCAGGCGGGGACGCGCTTCTCTTTCGCGCCCGACACAAAGCCGTTCGCCTTGAGCCACAGCGCGAACTCCAGCGAGTTGACGCGCAGGTAGCGCTCGTCCTTGCGCAGCTCGATCGCGTGATTGCCGAAGTAGCGGGTCAGCAGCGAAATCAGACGCGGGTAGGCGCGGTCAGTCGTCGGCACGCTGAACCCCACGCGCCCATACCGATGCCCGTTGCGCCCCGACTGGATGGTGTAGTCGCCTTCGGCAATCCACAGCCCCAGCAGCCAGCAGATGTCTTCATCGGCGTATTCGGGGAGTTGAACCGCCTGGCGCGAGTGCGAAGCAATCGGGTACTCTGCGCCGTACTGGTTGCGTCCCGTGAACTGGTCGGGTTGTTCGGGACGCACGAAGCGGTAGGGCTGCCCCTCAGCGTGCAACGCGGTCGGGAAGATAATCAGGTCGCCGGCTGTGAGCGCCTCGACGGGCTTCCAGCGCAGGCTGTAGCGTCCCCGCTTCTTCGGGCGTGTCGGATCGTACTGCACTGTCAGCAGCGGATGGTTCGCGGTCAGGCGGAGTGTGCGCCCGTTCGAGAGCGCAATCTCGTACACCTGTTGCATGCCGCTCGCCTTGCGCGCCACCACAGGGCGCAACACCCAGAGCCGTCGCGACTCGTCGAAGCTCCACACGCGTGTGCCTGGCTCGACATGCTCAATCGGCACAGGACCGCGCTCCGTGTAGACCAGCTCCCCAGCGCACACGCAGCCGAGATTGCCATCCACCCATTCCATCACGGCGTCGCGATAGGCGACCGCGCGCTTGGTCACAAGGTTATACACATCCTTCGACCAGTTCTGGATGGTGGTGTAGCGCACACGCGCCCCAGGCTTGACGATAATCTCCACCACCGCGCTGTGCAGGGCAGACTCGGCATATACCGGGGCAGTGCAGCCCTCCACATAATGCACGAACGAGCCTTCCTCGGCGATAATCAGGGTGCGCTCGAACTGACCCGCATTTTTGGCGTTGATTCGGAAATACGCCTGAAGCGGGATCTCCACCCGAACGCCCGCAGGCACATACACGAACGAACCGCCCGACCACACCGCCGAGTTGAGCGCTGCGAACTTGTTGTCATCGGGCGGAATCACGGTGCCAAAATACTCCTGCACAAGGTCAGGGTACTCGCGCACAGCGGTGTCGGTGTCCACAAAAATCACGCCCTGCTTTTCGAGGTCCTCGCGCAGGCGATGGTAAATCACTTCGGAGTTATGCACAATAATGCCCTCAGCGATAAAGTTATGCACGCCTTCCACCTCAATATCGTAGGTGTCCTCGACACCGACATAAGTGATGGACTCTATGCGTGCAAACTCGATGTCGTCGCTGACATGGGCATTCATGGGGACGCCGTGGTACGACTTGGGCTGGTGATAGTGGCGGCGTGGGGTGAGATTATTGCGCACCTTCACGGAGTATTCTGCCAGCGGCGTCAGGTCACCGCTGATGAGGAATCGGTAGCCGACGCGCTCCGTCGTGCGTCCTTTGTAGGTGGACCGCGAGGTGAAGGTGTCGATGTCCGATACGCTCAAACCGCACAGGATTGCGAGCCGATGCATCGCTTTGAGAAGCGATTCGTTCACGCTGGTGAGTAGCACATCGTTATTGTGCTCGCTACATCGGACTTCACCGTCTGCGTCGATGTACCCCGCGAGGAACGCCAGCTGCTGGCTGCGCGGCAGGCTGAAAACCCAGTCGGGAACCGACTTGGTGGAAGCGTTGCCTGTAATCCCCAGCGTCTCGAGGAATCGGGCAATTGGCGCACTGTAGATGCGCACCCGATAGGGGTCGCTGCTGGGGCGCAGGCGATAGTGGAACGCCTCGCAGAGCGCGTCCGCCAGCTGTGCCCGCAGCTCGGGCTGGGTCGCAGGAAAGGCGACGTCCACGATGGTGTAAGGTTTCCCGGACGTCTTCCGTCGCAGGCAGCCATCGCCCAGACACGCGCCCAAAAACCACATCAGGGGTTCCGTAGTTTCTGTCGGCAGGCGCAGATGTCGCTGCTGGCGTGTGTAGAGCCAGCTGGGAGCGTTCACCTCAAACTCATGCGACTGGTTGCGCCCCGTGTAGGTCGCTGAAATCTCGACAGTTGGCAATCGGTATGGCTTGCCCTCATCAGGAACCTGGCGGGCAATCGCGATGTAGTCGCCCGGCTGCAGGTCCGACAGATAGCGCCACTGAGGGCGAATCGTACCGCGCTGCTTGCCCTCGCCCTTCTCGTAGACAATCGCGTAAAAGGGATGATTGTAGGTTGCCTTGAGCGTGCGCCCCGCGACCTTAACCTCAAAGACAGGTAGCTTGCCCTTATACATCACGGCACGCACGCGCTGCTTGATGATGCGGCGCGTGTCGGGGTCAAGTGAATAGACCCACTGACCGGGTTGAGTTTCGGAAATCGGTACCAACCCAGAGTCGGTGTAGACCATCGAATCGGCTGTCAGGCAGTCATACTGCGCCCCCACCCCTGCAAGGAACTTGCGCTCCCATTCGGGGATACCCAGCCGATCAAAGGTGCGCTTAATCTCTTCGGGCACTTCATCCCAGGTTCGCCCTTGACCCTCCGTCGGCTTGATGTAGTAGACAATCTCATCAAAGTTCAAACCCGACAGGTCGGGACCCCAGCTGGGCATGGGCTTAGTGAGGAAAATTTCATAAGCGCGCAGGCGGAAATCCCGCATCCACTTCGGCTCGTTCTTCTGATACGAGATTTCCTCCACCACGCGGCGACTGAGACCCTTGCCCGTGGCGAAAACAGGCTTAATAGTGTCGTAGAAACCGTACTTGCTGATATAGTCTTCATCCAAACGCAGAATATCGTGCTGTGCCATAGAAACTCACCTCCAGAATTTATGCGCCCGCCGTTGCCAGCTCGTTGCGCACCCAGTCGTAGCCCTTCTCTTCGAGTTCGAGCGCCAGACGGGCGTCGCCAGAGCGCACGATGCGCCCATCCACCATCACATGCACATAATCGGGCGTGATGTAGTTCAGAATGCGCTGGTAGTGGGTAATCACCAGGAAAGCGCGTTCAGGAGAGCGCATCGCGTTCACACCCTGCGATACGACCTTGAGCGCGTCGATGTCCAGACCTGAGTCGGTCTCATCCAGCACGGCCAGGGTCGGTTCAAGAAGCGACATCTGCACAATCTCGAAGCGCTTCTTCTCGCCGCCCGAAAAGCCCTCGTTCACGGGGCGTGAGGCGAACGAAGCGTCCATCTCCAGGCGCTTTAGGTGCTGCAGCAGAAGCTTGTAGAATTCGGTGTATTTGACCTCTTTATTGAATCGGCGCTGATACGCCAGCCGCAGGAAGTTGGCAATCGTAACGCCGGGCACCTCCATCGGATACTGGAACGCCAGAAACAGCCCCGCACGCGCGCGCTCATCGGGCTCCATCTCCAGCAGGTTTTCACCGTTAAACAGCACCTCTCCCTCGGTAACCTCGTAGCCCGGATGCCCCGCCAGCACTTTCGCCAGCGTGGACTTCCCGGAGCCGTTTGGACCCATCAGAGCATGCACCTCACCCGCGTGGATGGTCAGCTCAAACCCACGCAGGATGAACTCGTCCTCATCGGGCAGTTTCACCCACAGATTGCGCACTTCCAGCAATGGCTTCTTCTCGTTCACGGTAGACCTCCTTGATGTTTAGCGTGGCTAAATTTTACCTGAACTGCGCCGTGAAAGTCAAGGGGGTAGAGGAGGGGACGAAGAATCCCGTCTCGGAAGCGGCTCGCTTAAAAAGCCCTTTGGAAACCAAGGCGCGGTCGCCGTGCTTTCTGCATCTGGGCAGTTTTCTCCGACGGTTGAAGCCGTTTTCAGGATACCGAGCCAGCCTGCGCTGACTCAAATAGCCGAAGGAGGTCGGCTTTGTGTGATAGGAGCGGATTCAGCCGTCGTGCAGAATTGCTCGTTTTCCCGCGTCGCCTTTTGAGGGTGCGGCTTCCGAAGCTCCTGCTTTGTGCTACAGAGCAAGCCAGTGTTCCCGTGTAGAAACCGCTGTGCAGGAACCCCCCGCGTCCACGCCGAACAGAACCTTATGCTTCTTGAGGTTGTAG
>CAZQPV010000167.1:0-4742 GCA_964595265.1 uncultured Fimbriimonadales bacterium | reverse complement strand
GTCGTCCACACAGCCGCTGCCATCCACATTGCCATTCGTGGGGATGCAGGCAGGCGTGAACCAGAAGCCGCCCGTGAGGCTGTAAGTGCCGCCCGTGAGGGTATTGCTGGCGTCGGGCTGACCGATTGTGCCGCCGAGGTGGAAGCTGCCGCCAGTGGCGAAGGTGATGCCGCCGCCGTCAATCGTCCACCAGCTGAGTTCGTAGCCGCCGCCCGATTGGGCGCCGGCGACGCCGATTAGCATCGCAAGAAACGCGCTCATTATCAGTGTTCTCATCATTGTTGACCTCCATCGTTTTGTTGCTGTTCCCCTCTCCCGCCCGCAGGAGAGGGGCAAGGGTAAGGGTATCAGGGCGCGCCGATACGCACGACACCGCCGCACGCCTCGATACGCATCCGCTTGCTGATGGTCAGGGTCTCGTTGCGTGAACCTGCCTTGATGTAGAGCGTCGAGAAGTCCAGCACCGCCGTGTCCACAAAGGTCGTTATCGCGTTCACCCCTTCGATCACCGTATTGAACGGGAAGGTGAAGGTGCCCAGCTCAGGAAAACCTGCGCTGAAGTCCACCCAGATGTCCAGCAAACGGAAGGTCTCACGCGACCGACGAGACTCCATAATCACCATCGCGTTATGCGCTTCGTTCGGCTGCCCTATCGGCACGCCTGTTGCCACACCCTGATAGGTCACATTCGGGTTGGAGAAGTAGGGGATACGGGTGCCCGGTGCATACGCCATCACTGTGCGGTATTGCACGCTATCGTTGCCGTTGAACCGCCAGCCGAACCCGTACGAACGGAAGCCACAGCCCCCATTATCCCGGTCGTGTCCGCAACCCTGATTGTGACCAGCCTCGTGAGCAAAGGTGTAGGTCGTGCAGGTGTACTGCACCACGCCAAACGCATTCTCCGGGTCGCTGCCATTCCCACACCAGGCACGCCCACAGGCGTCCATATCGTTCACTAGCAGGATGACCTGATCGGCTCGAAAGTTGGTGCGATCGGCGTGGATGCCATCCAGCACGCCATCGCCAGGATCGGTCAGATGCCCCAGCTGCGTGCTGCTGTCTCCGTTTCCTTCACCGGCATAGTTCACCTCCAGCCGCCGCACTAAACGCGCCGTCAAGCTCACCAGACTGTTCTGATACGCCTGATTGCACTGGTCGATAAACAGCTGGATGCGCGCGTTCATCTGATTGACCCCACCGATCGCCTGACGCGCCTGCGTGGTGAGTACACGGCGATATCCAGCACAGCTTGTGGTTGTGTGCAGGCAGCGGTGCCGAAATCATCGCCCCCTGCCAGCTCAAAATCCTGATTGGCAAAGTGGGCGTGCCACTCGGCGTCTTCAGGCGTCATCTCAAACGACGGCGGCGTCTCGTTCTCCCGATTCCCACAGGGCGGCTCCTCGCCAACCTGCACCACCACATACAGATCATCTTTGTAGCAGCGCAGGTCAAACACCGCCTCATACATCGGTGCGGAGGCAAACAGCGCGAGCGCGTCCTCCTCCACCACCAGAATGAGCAGGCTGCCGTCCAGCCCTTCCAGGCGTCCGAAGCAGGGGTAGCGCCGTTCATCCCGCCGCTCTACGCGCTCCACCACGCCTATCGGGTTGACCCCTTCCAGCAGGTTGAACAGCACGCGGCTGCCCGATTGCAGGCTCTGCACCACCTGCCAGCGGATGCGCACCGGCTGGTAGGCTTTCGCATTGCGCAAAGCAGGGGTGTCCGCAGGCACGGTCGTCTTCACTGGCGTAAAAAGGGGTGGGGCAGAAAGTTGTGCCTGCCCACCCAGCCAGAGCGTGCTGAGAACCACCATCGCCCAAATGCCTCTGGGTGTTTTCATGGTGTTCGCCTCCTTATTGCAGGTTGACCAGCACCA
This sequence comes from uncultured Fimbriimonadales bacterium, assembly GCA_964595265.1. GTDB lineage: Bacteria > Armatimonadota > Fimbriimonadia > Fimbriimonadales > GBS-DC > LDYB01. The sequence continues at coordinate 2,863 of CAZQPV010000167.1, read as the reverse complement.
GCACGAAGCCCGTCTGACCCTTTTCAAGACGTGTCATCGCCTTGCCCAGGATCGCGCCCTGTGCTTTCTGCAGGTCGGTTGCTTTCATCGCGTAGCTGGGGCGCTCGGCGGTGGTCAGGAAGTCGCCCGGTATAATCGCGTGTTCGGTGGCGTCGGCGTAGACCCACACGCGCCCGCTGATGGCAATCGGCGCATGGTTCTCGCTGCCCTCCAGGTTGCCCAGCACGATGCCCTTGGACAGCCTGTTCGCGCCCGCGACGATGCCCGCCACGCGCTTATTGTACGCGCCGCGCGACAGACGCAGGTTGCCAGGGTTATCGGGGTCAATCTCCACGACCATGCCCGGTTGCACTTCGTCGGTGGTGGGGAACTTCTCGGCGAAGTCGGCGCCGGTGATTTCCAGCACCCTCACGCGTGCCGTGCCGTTCACATGCAGTTTGGCGACAGGCGCGGTCGTGCCAATACCGACATTGCCCGTGCCGTTGGTGCCATTGATAATCACATTACCACCGTTGTGGTTCAAAAAGAGGGTGGAGGTTGCTCCATTATCGCGCGCCATAATCTCGTTGTTGTCCATGTTGAGGTTCGCGCCAGAGGTCAGCCCTATCTGAACATAACCGCCGCCGAGGGAGCTATCAGTGCCGCTGGCGACATGCAGAGGCACTTCGGGTACAAAGGTGCGCACGCCTACATAGAGATTCGCCAGATCGACACTCAGCGCCGTCAGACCGCCACCCATGAAGTTGAACTTATCGTCTGAGTCGCGATACTGCAAGCCCCAGTTTGTGAAAGCGGGCGAATGGGCAATCACCATGCGGCCGGCGTTGGTGCTGCCCGAGCTGAACATCATAATCATCGGCGCGTTGGTGGCAGCCGCTGTGGGGAAGATGATGCTTCCCTGATCGTCGTAGAAAGTTATGTCCCCGTCAGCGAGACGCACAGAAAGGCTGCTGCTACCGCTACTCATAAAATGGAACTCATCGCTGGTATCCCGATACATCAGACCCCAGTTCGTGAAAGCGGGCGAGTGGGCAATCACCATGCGGTCGGGGTTGCCAGCGCCGCTTTCAAACATCCGCAGGGTGCTGGCATACGGCGTCGGGTTAATCTTCACACGGGGCGAGAGGGTCGTGGAACCGACCTGAATCTCCAGGTAGCGGGTTCCGCCGTCCCAGATCGAAGCCGGGAAGTTCAGTTCCACACTGAACAAGCCGTTGCTCACGGGCACGGCAACAGGACCCACTGTACCCAGCAGCGTGCCTCCTGCTGCTGCATTATAGAGCCGAAAGGTCATCTGGTAGTTGCCGTTCGCAGGGTTGCCGCCGTCTTTGAGCACCCCCTGATAGGTAAACGGCTAGGCGGATACAAGCGCCAGAGTCGTCAATAAGCCTGATAGCAAAACCCATCGTTTGAGCATCGCTTTGACCTCCATACCCCTCATTATCCATGAGGGGTCTTACGAGAGTCTTGAAAAATCGGGGGGTCTACAGGACTTAAGTCCTGATTTGGGGGTTTTTCGGGGGTGAAATTCCCTTAAGAATTCGCCATTTCGGCCTGGAGGGCGCGACACTGCTGGAGGGCGGGCTGGCGTCCCATCGCCTGATTCATCTGGAGGGCTTGCTGGAGGTATTGCTGAGCGCGGGGGAGATCGCCCAGCGTTTTATAAGCCTGAGCGAGGTAATAGAGCGTGTTCGCCTGGGATGGACGCAGTTCGCGCTCTTGCCAGAACGCGAGGCATGCCTCCAGCGCCTGCGCCGCTTCAGGGTCGGGCTGGAGCATGGCGCGAATGCTGTAATAAAGGGTTTCGCTGGCGTGGAGGCGATAGGCGTCTTCCTGCTGACGGCGGGCGTGGAGCGCGTTTTCGGCGTAGCGCAGAGCCGCATGCAGGGCGCCCTGTGCTGTCGCAACGAGCGCGGCAAGATCCCACGCGCCTCCAGCTCGTGCGGGCGGTCATAGGGTAAGTGGCGGGCGACCAGTTCCATCGCTGCCTGAAGCGCCTGTTCATATTCGCCCCGTCGCGGGAGCCAGTGCCCTTCCAGCCACAGGAGCGTGTCCGTGAACCGCCCTACCTGCAGGTCTAACTGGCGTAGGTCATGCAGGAGCGTCTCGGCGACCTCCTGTTCGCCCCGCTGAATCGCTATAGAGAGCTGGCTCACCAGTGCAGAACCCACAGGGACAGGATCGTTTGGCTGGGCGCCGAGCTGCGCTTCCTCGATGCAGATGAGCCGCGCCTTCTCGTAATCGCCTTTTAGCATCAGCGCCTCACTGTAAGCGAGCAACGCCGACAGGCGCACCTGTAAATCAGGCTGCTGGAACGCTTCGCGCACGGCTTGCTCGCGCCAGTCGCCTGGCAGACTCTGGGGTTGAATATAGCCCGCCAGGTAGTGTATCTGGATGTGGAGCTCGCTATTTTCGGGGCAGGGATGCATTTGCCACAGGCGCTGCCAGTAATGGTAAACCGTTGCCCAGTCGCGGGCGGTGAGCGCGTGCTGCACCACCCAGTAGAGCGCCCAGCCGAGCGTTTCGGGACTTTCGGGGAGCGTTTCGGCAAGCGCAAGCATTTCGTGCGCCAGTGCGTGGCTGGCTTCAAAGTCTTCGTGCTTGAAGACGACGCCCGTTAGCAGCTGAAGCAAGCGGCACCGCACGAGAGGCGCGCCGTCGGGCAGCAAAAATGCCTGCTTCAGGAACGCCGCCACCCACGGCAAAGCACAGCGGGAAAGAAAGTACCGATCCAGCGACACAATTAATTCAAAGAGCGCTTCGGTCTGTGTCTGTTCCAGCAAGAGCTGAAGCGTATCCTGCAGGCACTCCCGGTGAGCGTCCCAGAAGGCGAGCCACTGAGGGAGTTGTTCGTTGCGACTCT
>CAZQPV010000166.1:0-4742 GCA_964595265.1 uncultured Fimbriimonadales bacterium | reverse complement strand
GATGCGCCACGAGCGTCAGCAACTGCTGGAAACCAGCTTCAGCCTCACTCAGCAAGCGAAGGCGTATCGCCAGCAACGGCAAGTCCTCGCCGAGCGCGAGCGCGCCCTGGAACTACATATTGCTCGCGCCGAAGTCCGATTGAATGAAATTCAGGAATCGTGGAGCCAGCTCTTCCCCGATGAGCCACTGCCTGCGCTTGAGACGATGGAGCCACCAGCTCCTGTGAACCGCGCCGAGCTGGAGCGCCTGCGACGCGCCCTGCAGGAGATGGGCGAGGTGAACCTCGGCGCGACCGAAGAGTATGCCCGACTCACCGAGCGCTATCAGACCCTCGAACGCCAGCGCCACGACCTGGAAGCGACCTGCGAACAGCTGAAACAGAACCTGCACGAGATCGACGCCGACGCCCGCGCCCGATTCTCGCAAACCTATGAGCAGGTGCGCAATGCGTTTCAGGAGCGATTCAAGCGCCTGTTTGAAGGGGGCAACGCCGACCTGATCCTGACCGACGCTGCCGATCCGCTTTCGGCAGGGGTGATTGTAGAAGCGCAGCCGCCAAACAAACGCCGCCAGCGACTGGAACTGCTCTCAGGCGGCGAACGCGCCCTGACCGCCCTCGCGATGCTCTTCGCGCTGAACGATGTGCGCCCCAGCCCCCTCTACATTCTGGACGAGGTGGACGCCGCCTTAGACGGGCGCAATGTACAACGCTTCGCCGACCACCTCAAAGAGATTGCCCAGACCACACAGGTGTTAATCGTCACGCATAACCCTATCACCACCGCGGTCGCCCAGCACTGGCTTGGCGTCACAATGACAGGTGGGGTCTCGCGAATCGTGCCCTATTCGCCGCGGCTGGATGGGTTCGATTCAGACGGCGTGGACACCCGTCGCGCGGTGATTTTGCACCAGAGCCAGCCCACACCCCAGCCATAAAACGCCCCCAGCAGCCAGCCCCCCAGCACATCCAGGGGGTAATGCACTCCCACATAGACCCGCGAGACTCCTACGAAGAGGGGCAACCAGCCCCAGTAGAGCGCCTGACGCCAGCCTCCAATCGCCCCCGCCAAGGCGACGATTGCCGCCGTGTTCGCCGCGTGCGCCGAGGGGAAAGAACCGGAAGTGAGACGCCCCGTGAGAGGCTCTATTGGCAGCGCCACACACGGTCGCTCCCGACCCACCCACGTTTTAAGCCAGTCGCTGCTCTCGTTCGTCAGAATCAAAACGGGCAACAAGAGCCAGGCGAACTGCCGAAGCCTGCCCCCGCGCCACACCATCCAGCCCCAGAGCATCAGCACCGCCGCCCTTGCAGGCAGGCTTTTGAGCGCGTCCGAGAAAAACACCATCACGGGTGTGAGCCAGTCGGTGCGCCAGCCTTCAAAAATCCAGAAAAACAGCTGCTTATCCCAGTGCAAGAGCGTCTCCATCGCCTATGTTGTACCCCATGGGGTATAATAAGCGCCCGGAGGGGAGTAGCGCTTGTTCTGGCTCGCGTTTGTGCTGATTGTGGGCAGCCTAATGGCTATCGACCTCTTTGTGGTGCATCGCAACCCCCATGAGGTCAAACCGCGTGAAGCCCTCTTCTGGGCGGCGCTCTGGGTCGCTCTGGCAGTTCTGTTTAACATCGGCATTGCGATATGGTACGATCGTCAGGGCGCTGTGGAGTTCTTTTCAGCGTACTTGATAGAGCTCTCTCTGAGCGTGGACAATCTTTTTGTGTTTCTGGTCATTTTCCGATACTTCCGGATTGCTTCTGACATACAGCACCGCCTCCTGTTCGTGGGAGTGCTGAGCGCCCTGATAATGCGCGCCCTTTTCATTATGTTGGGACTCGCTCTGTTGCAACATTTTCACTGGATGACTTATGTTTTTGGACTGATTCTCATTTTGACGGCTCTGCGCCTTCTGCGGAAGCCTTCGGAGGAGGTGGAAATTGAACGCAATCTCGTGATGCGCGTCGCCCGACGGTTCCTGCGTCTCACTCCCGTTTATCATGGCGGGCGCTTCTTCATACGCCAGCACGGGCAACTGGTAGCCACTCCCCTGCTTGTCGCGCTTATCTTGATTGAAAGCACAGACCTCATGTTTGCACTCGATTCCATTCCTGCCGCGTTAGCAGTTTCTCGCGACCCATTTATTGTGTACACCTCCAACGCTTTTGCGATTCTGGGGTTGCGCTCCTTCTTTTTCGTGCTTGCAGGGTTTATGAACCGATTTGTTTATTTACACTATGGGCTGGCGGTGATTCTCTCCTTTGTGGGGGTGAAGATGCTCCTTGCTTCGGTGTATAAAATTTCTCCTGGGGCATCGCTGGGGTTTATTGCGAGCACTCTTCTCATGAGTGTGGTGCTTTCGCTTCTTGTGGGCAGCAAGGAAACGCCCGATGAAGAAAACGGGGACAGGTGAGCTTCCCGTCCCCGTTTTGTAGGATGTTAGCACCCCGTGCCGAAGGCGAACAGCACGGTCAACAGGTCGGCATCGTCCACCGTCCCATCGCCGTTCACATCCGCCAGCGGATCAGTGCCGCCGAAGGCGAACAGCACCGATAGCAGGTCGGCGTCGTCCACGCAGCCGTTGCCGTCCACATCGCCGTCAATCGGCACGAAGAGGCGGAGCGCGTCGATGCGAACGGGGTTGGTGGCACTGTCGTCGGTGAACGCTTCACGATAACCGATGTAGAAAGAGCCGTACGGGTTCGGCGTGGCGGTCGCTGTAATCAGAGTTCCGTCGCTCAGCGAGCCGTAGGTGCCGCCGAACACCCCAAGAATGCGGTTGCCGCGCACCTCCAGTCGCAGGCGATACCAGCCCGAACTCAGCGCGGAGAGGTCAATCTCGCCGTAGTTCTGCCATGTGTTGTTGCCGCTCGGGTTGCTGTCTCCGCCTGTGCCCGCGTTCAGCAGGCGCAGTTTCACTTCAGTGGGGTCGGCGGTGGTAGTGTTGGCGCGACGGAAATACCAGCCAATACCCGTCGCTCCGCCCGCGTTCGGATTTACGAAGCGATAGGGAATATTGTAGTACGATTCGCATGTGCCCAGCACGCCAATCATCCACGACTCCAGCTGACCGGGTACAGGAGCTGTGGTGTCGATATAGACATACATCTCGTATCCCGCACGCCCCTCGAAGATAGCGGTGGAGGTCGCCATGTTGCCGCCGCCCGCCCAGTCCCAGACTATCATGGCGTTGCCGCCCTGTGGGGATGGGGGAATGCTGTTCGGGTTGGGCGTCGTGATGTAGGCGGGATCGCCCTGAGTGGGGTCAATCGCGCGCGGTGCACGGAACGAACCGCTCAGGTTTGGCACAAAGTCGTATACATTCAGGTCGTCGAAGTTCATCACTATCGAGCCGCTGAACACATTCGGGTTATTGGGCGCGCCTGGCGTCCACGGCATATGCCCGAAGTCGTTGCCGTTGTTGTTGGTGTCGTAGCCGTCGCGCCAGCGCCCCAGCGAAAGGAGCGTGTTGTCAGTGGAAGTCCCTGATTGCAGTGTGATATAGTTACCCCAGATTCCTCGACCCAACTGCGGAATCACATCAGCAGGCACCCATGTGGTGAGATCAGGCGCTTTGTTGGTCTCATAGGCGACCGCGTCCACCACATTCCCGCTCCCATCGCGCAACACGATCCACTCATTATCGTTCTCAAACAGGTTATTTGCGCCTACAACGAAGTCTACATTCGGCACATTGCCGGAGCCAATCACATAGTAGTCGCCTGGCTGAAGCACTGTGCCCGCAGGAATCGTGTAATCCGGGTTGTTATCGCCAGACACAAGGTCGCCGCTTTCCAATATCCAGCCACTGATGTCCACGGGGCTGGAACCTGCGTTGTAGAGCTCGACGAACTCCACATCGTCTGTGCTTGTATCATCGTAGGCGAACTCGTTGATGACAACCTGCGCATTGGCAAGCCCCGCCGCACAGAGCAGCGCTATCGTGCCACAAACTAATCGCTTCATCGCATCGTTCCTCCTTTCGAGCGTGTTCTGAAGGCGTGAAGACGCCACCTTCTTGATTATACCCCACTTGCGCCCTTTCGGGTATACTTTCGGCGTATAAGGAGGCAAAAAATGGCAGAAATTCAGCGTACTCTTGTGTTTGTCAAACCAGACGGTGTAAAGAGAGGCTTGGTAGGCGAAATTATCCAGCGCTTCGAACGGCGCGGAATTCGGATTGTGGGGCTGAAGATGGTTCACCCCACGCGCGAGCTGGCGGAGCGCCACTACGCCGTGCATCGCGACAAGCCTTTCTTTGAGGATGTGGTGCGGTTCATCACTTCCGGACCCGTGGTGGCGATGGTGCTGGAATGTCCAAACGCGATTGAGGTGACCCGCCAGATGATGGGCGCCACGAACCCGCTGAACGCCGCGCCGGGCACCATCCGCGGCGACTTCGGGCTGGACATCGAGCAGAATGTGATTCACGGCTCCTCCGACCCCGAAGCCGCGGCTTACGAGATTAACCTCTGGTTCTCCCCCGAAGAGTTGATAGGTTGAGATGAAGTCTTCTGTGCAGGTTGGGGTTGTTGGCGCGACAGGCTACACAGGCAGCGAGCTGGTGCGCCTGTTGAGCCAGCATCCGCGGGTGCAGATCACGGCGCTAACCTCGCGCTCGGAAGCGGGCAAGCCCCTCAGCGCCGTACTGCCCCATCTGCATGGGCTGACTCTTCCCCCCTTGACGCCCTACGACCCCGACGCGCTCGCCGAAAAGTGCGAAGTGGTGTTTCTGGCAGGCGAAACGG
>CAZQPV010000165.1:2212-4744 GCA_964595265.1 uncultured Fimbriimonadales bacterium | reverse complement strand
CCGCGGCAGGCGTCCCACTTCCCCGCAAGCTTGAGGTGGTTAATCATCGCGTCCAGCCGATAGGGCGCCTCGTCCACATCTTCGATAAACACGATTGCGTTGTGGGTGTCGATCTCGTAGGGCGTGCCGATGGAGTCCGCCATCAGGCAGAGGCATCCGCCGGTGAGCGTTCCCTGCGTCTTGCCGGGCACGAGCGTGCGGTAAGGCGCCTGCCATGGGGGGAGTTCGCCCAGCGGTTCGGGCTGCTCCAGCGCACGCCAGAACACTTCCATTGCGTGCGCGGGGATTTCGCGCGTCATGGTGATGGGCATCGGCGCATAGAGGCTGACCAACCCCACATGGCGCTGGAGCCACAGGTGCAACACCGTGATGTCGCTGTAGCCCGCGAAGATTTTTGGGTGGTTGCGAAACACGGCGGGGTCTAAATAAGGGATAATTCGCGCCGCGCCGTAGCCGCCTCGCGAACAAATCACGGCCTCCACATCCTCGCGCGCGAACATCGCCATCAAATCGTGCGCTCGCTGTTCGTCGGTGCCTGCCAAATAACCCCGTCGTGCCAGCACATACTCGCCCAGCACAATCCGATAGCCCCGCTGGCGAAACGGCTCAAGCCCTTTCTCCAGGTCCGCTTCCGTCATCGGTCCTGACGGGGAAACAACACCTATCGTATCACCTGGTGAAATCGCGCGTGGTTTGATGAGTGGCATAAGTTCCCACTTCGCCTGCGGCAGGGCGTTTCCTGCTGGCGTGAGGTACAATACCCCCTATGGCACGACGCATGGCACAACAGATAGAGGGGAGTTGGTGGGGCGTGTTGCGCGCTGGCGCAGCCCAGCTCCGAATCGTGCTCCGCTTCAAACGGAACCCCGACGGCACATGGACAGGCAGCATAGACAGCCCCGACCAGGGCGCGTGGGGGATACCCATTTCCGAGATACGCCTTGAGGGGCGTCGAGTCTTTGTGAAAGTCGAGTCGGTGCAGGGCGAGTTTGAGGGCGCTCTTGCGGAAAGCGGGCGCGAAATCACAGGCGAGTGGCGTCAAGGTGGGACCACTCTTGCCCTGACTCTCCGTCCGGGTGAGCCGCCGCAGCCTAAACGCCCGCAGGAGCCGAAGCCACCCTACCCCTACCGCACCGAAGAGGTCATCATTCCCCAACGCAAGGAACGCTTTCAGCTCGCAGGCACGCTGACCCTGCCCGAGGGCAAGCCCCCCTTCCCTGCGATTGTCTTCTTCACTGGCTCTGGCGCACAGAACCGCGATCAGGAAATCCTCGGACATAAACCGTTTCTGGTGATTGCCGATTACCTGACCCGTCGAGGCTATGCGACCCTGCGGATGGACGACAGAGGCACGGGCAAGTCCGAAGGCGACCTCAAAAACGCCACCACGCTCGATTTTGCAAACGACCTGCTGGCGGGAGTCGCCTATCTCAAGACGCGCCGTGAGATAGACCGCCGCCGTGTGGGCGTGTTGGGGCACAGTGAGGGCGCCCTGGTCGCCGCGATTGCCTGCGCTCAGGCGCCTCGCGAGATTGCCTTCGCCATTCTGCTGGCATGTACTGGCGTGCCAGGCGAGCAGATTCTTTATCGTCAGGCAGAGCTGATTGCGCAGAAATCGGGCGTGCCGCAAACTCTTATCGAGCGCAATCGCAAGCTTCAGGAGCGCGTGTTCGAGATTCTCAAGCGCGAACCCGACAACGAAAAAGCCGCCGAGCAAATCTACGAAGCGATGGTGGCGAACCTTGGCAGCTCTGCTCCCCTCTCCGAGAGTCAGAAAGCCACCCTCCGCGAGCAGGCGAAAGCCTACACCAGCCCATGGTTCCGAACCTTCATCACGCTGGACCCTGCCCCTTATCTGCGTAAGGTGCGCTGTCCTGTGCTGGTGTTGAACGGCGAGTTAGACTTGCAGGTAGACCCCGACCAGAACCTGCCCCCTATCGAGCGCGCGCTGAAAGAAGAGGGGAACCGTCGTTTCACCATCAAGCGCCTGCCTGGCTTGAACCACCTGTTCCAGAAAGCCCGAACTGGACTCATTACCGAATACGCCCAGATAGAGGAGACCTTCAACGAGGAGGCGCTCAAGCTCATCGCCGACTGGCTGGATCAAACTGTCCGCAAGCAAACCCGACGCTAACGGGTACAATTCGCATACTAAACCAACCCAAAAACAAGGAGGTTTTTTGCCATGGCGACCCGAATTGAGAAGGACGCGCTGGGCGAACGCGAACTCCCCAGCGAGGTTTACTGGGGACTTCAGACCCTGCGCGCCCAGGAGAATTTTCCCATTAGCGGAATCACCGAACCGAAGTTAATGATTGATGCCTATGTGCTTCTCAAGAAAGCCGCCGCGCAAGCCAACACCGAGCTGGGGCTGATTCCCGAAAATGTGGGCAGAGCCATTGTGCAGGCGGCGGACGAGGTTCTTGCAGGCAAGTTTCGCGACCAGTTCCCCACCGATATTTTCCATCAAGGCGCGGGCACTTCGTTCCATATGAATGTGAACGAGGTGCTGGCAAACCGCGCGATTGAGAT
>CAZQPV010000165.1:0-2112 GCA_964595265.1 uncultured Fimbriimonadales bacterium | reverse complement strand
TGCTCTCGTCGGGCCCGCTCACGGGATTCGCCGAGATTATTTTGCCCGCCGTCCAGCCAGGCAGCAGCATCATGCCTGGCAAGGTGAACCCCAGCATCCCCGAAATGGTGAACATGGTGTGCTTTCAGGTGCTGGGGTGCGCCACCACGATTGACTACGCCGTGCAGGCGGGGCAGCTGGAGCTGAATGTGATGATGCCGGTGATGGCGTATAATGCGCTGTTTGCGACCCAGATTATGACGAACGCGCTCCGTCAGTTGGACGAGCGGTGCGTGCGCGGGATTGTCGCCAACGAGGAGAAATGCCGCTGGTACGCCGAGACCAGCCCCAGCCTCGCCACCGCGCTGAACCCCTATGTGGGCTACGCCACCGCCGCAGAGGTGGTCAAGCAAGCCCTGCGCGAGAACCGCAGCGTGATTGAGATTGTTCGGGAGCGCAACCTGCTCACCGAAGAGCAAATCCGCGAGGTGTTTGACCCCTTCAAGATGACCGAGCCAGGCATCCCCGGCAGGCACGACTGATCAGCGCCAGCCGTTGCGGGTCAAGAAGAGGTTCTCGGGCGTGTTGGGGGGATCGTCGAGCTGTCGGCGCCTTCCCCCTAGGTCGCGCCCCGCGGCGCCCACGCTATACAGCACATACCGCTCCCCCTGCAGGCGGTAAATGAACGGCTCGCCGCTGAAGGGGTCAATCGCCAGCTCCTTCAGGTTGAGCGCGTCCAGCGTAGGCGGGTAGCGCCCCTCCGCAAGGTAATGCACCCGCAACAGGAGATGAATCGGCATCAGCCGACGCCGCGCGCGAGTCTCCCAGTAACGCTGACCGGGAATAGCCGTACTGGGGGCAAAGACAGAGGCAACCATCTCCACAAGAGTGCGCGGCTCGGTATCGGGCACGCGCTGAAACCGCCCACGCTTCAGGGTAAACGCCTCTGAAAACCGCTGAATCTCCTGGAGGGCGTGCTGGCGCACCTGCTCAGTGAAACGAGCATACTCGTCAGGGTTCTGACGCAGCCGATTCAGAGCCTCGATTCGCTGCTGCAGCTCGGTGTCGGAGCGCTCTTCCCCTACTCCTGAAAAGCCCGCTATCTCGAGGAGGTTCATGATGCCGCGATCTGGGTCAGGCACAAAGGTTTTGTCCAGCCACTTTAGCATGATTTTCGTCTCGCCCTCTATCGCCGAGGGGAGGCGGTCGGGTTGGCGCTCGCTCTCGGCGAGGGTCTGTGCCATCTGGCGACATTCGTGCGCCGAGAAGAAGTCCATCTGGTGAACGATTGGCGCATGCACCAGCGGCTCACAGGCAAACCCCACCAGCAGCGAGAGCAGGTTGGCGCCTTGAATATCGCGGGCGAATTTGAAGCCAGCCTGCCAGTCGCGTACGGCGTCCTGACCATCCTGTAGGGCAATCGCGTAGCGGATACGGGCGTTGACAAGCCGTGCCAGATTACGCCACCATGCGAGATACGGAAACAGCTCGGAGTTGACCCAGAATTCAGGCAGGCTGTAGGCGCGGCGCGTGCCTTCACGGAGCAAAGTGTAAGCGCGCTGATGGCGCTCCACCCACTGGCGTTCTTCGCGTGAGGGAGGCTGCCTGTCGCTGCTGAAGGCGCTGAGCGTCTCCAGCGTCCTGCCCGCCTCATAGTAGTAGTCAAACGCATTCGGCGACGGAAGCTGCGGACGATAGGCTGCTTCTACCTCTTACACGATACTCACCCGACCGAATTATACTTTGTCAAGGTATAATCCTGCTGGTGAGTTGAATGTCCCGTGCCGTTGGTGAGCGATTGAGCGTGGCGGAGTTCGAGCGGCGCTATCTCGGCAAGCGCGCCGAACTCTGGCGCGGGGAGGTACGCGAAACCATGCCCGCAGGATTCAGACACGGCAAAATTGCGCTTCATATTGGCGCCGCGATTCACGAGTTCGTTCGTCGGCATCAGCTGGGTGTTGCGTTTGCTGCGGAGACGGGTTTTGTGGTGCGCACGCCTGCGGGCGAAAGCGTGCTGGCGCCCGATGTGGCGTTCATCCGCAAAGAACGCCTCCCTCAAACCGACCTCCCCAGCGGCTTCTGCCCGATTGTGCCTGACCTGGTGGTGGAAGTGGTCTCCCCCAACGAGACCGA
>CAZQPV010000164.1:0-4748 GCA_964595265.1 uncultured Fimbriimonadales bacterium | reverse complement strand
CAAGGGTGGTATAATTACCCTGATGAGTCGGCATGATCGTCCCACCAGTCGGCGCGACTTTTTGCGTGAGGGCGTGCGCTCGCTGGTGAACGCGGGGTTTGGGGGGCTTTTTGAGCGACTGGAGCGCGTCGGCGAGCTGCTGGAGCGCGGCGAGCCGAAGCCAGCGCCCCTGTTCCCGCTGCTCAGCTGTGAAACAACCGCCTTCCACAAACTGCTGGAAAGCGGCGCTCTGAGTCTGGAAAGCCTGCCTCATACCCTGCGCGAGCTGGATATTCAGGGGGTAAGCCTGCACTCGCGCCACCTGCCCAACCTGCACCCGCGCACGCTGGAACCCCTGCGCGAGCTGTTCACGCGCTACGGCATCGCCATCACCGGGCTGATGGTGTCAGAACCACTCCAGATTCAGGACGAGACGAACCTGAGCCGCAAGATGGACGAGTGCGTGGAGTGCCTGCAGGCGGCTTACACGCTGGGCGCACCGCTGGTGCGGTTCCATCTGGGCGGCTCGGGCAACGAGCGCGAAGACGATACCCACCTTCTGGAACGGGCAGGGCTGTTCCTGCAGAGGCTGCTGCCCGAAGCGCGCCGACGCCAGATTCGCATTACGCTGGAAAACCGCGACGGCGTGGCGCACCGCGCCGAGAACCTCGTGAGCCTCATTCGGGGCACAGACTCCCGCTGGGTGGGCGCATGTCTTGACTTCGGCAACGCGCCCGCCGAACGAATCTACGAGACCTGTCGCCAGCTCGCGCCCTATGCGTTCCATGTGCATGCCAAAAGCCACGCCTTCGACGCGCGCGGCGAGGAGACCCAGCTGGAATACGGACGCCTGCTCAGCCACCTGCGACTGACAGGCTACTGCGGCGCGCTCTCCATCGAATACATGGGCGAGGGCGACCCCCTCGAGGGCGTCCGCAAAACACGCGACCTGATTCGACGCTACTGGAGAGCTTATTAGCAGAGGTGGAAAATGAAGCACGCCACCACCTTCAACCATCCTAATGGTTCCATCTCTTGACACATTTGTCGGGCGTGATTAGCGATGAATCCCCTCGAACGGGTCCGAAAGACAATTCTGGAGCGGCAGATGATCCCCCCTGAAGGAGGCATCGTGATTGTGGGCTATTCGGGGGGCGCCGATTCCACTGCCCTGCTCCATATTCTCACCCGTTTGCAAGACGAGTTGATGATTCGGGTGCATGCGGCGCATCTGCATCACGGCATGCGCCCCGAAGCGGATGAGGATGTGGCGGTCTGTCGGGGGGTGTGTGAATCGCTGGGCGTGCCACTCCACTGGGAGCGGGCAGAGGTGCCTGCGCTGGCGAAAGCCGAGGGCATCACTATAGAAGAGGCGGGGCGCAAGGCGCGTTATGCATTTTTGGAGCGGCTCGCCGATTCGCTGGGCGCCGTCGCCATCGCCACCGCCCACACCCGAACGGACCAGATTGAGACCATCCTGATTAATCTCCTGCGGGGCACGGGACCGCGCGGGCTGCGGGGTATCCCCTACCAGCGCGGGCGCATCATCCGCCCCCTGCTGGATGTGTCGCGTGCCGAGACCCACGCCTATTGTGAGGCGCGCGGGCTGCCAACGGTGTTTGACCGCACAAATGTAGACCCGCGCCAGCTGCGCTATCGGGTACGCTCGCAACTGGTGCCCCTGCTCCAGCAGCTCGCGCCCGCCTTTGAACGCCACCTGCTCCGCCTCGCCGATATTGTGGAAAACGAGGAGGGCTGGTGGGACTACTACCTGCGTGAACATTTCGGCAACCACCTCCAGCGTGGGGCGCGCCTGCCTGCTGAAATGTTCCAGCGACAGCACCCTGCAGTTCAGCGCCGACTGCTACGGGCGTGGATTGAGGCGCATACCGACGCGCTCGCCATGCCACCCTACGACATTCTGGAATCGATCCGTCGGGCGCTGGTGAACGGCAAATCGTCCTCGTGGGAGATTAGCCACGCATGGCGCCTGCTGACCACCCCCCACGGCGCGACCATGCGCTCCATCACGCCTGAAGAGACGCCAGAATACGAGTATCCCCTTTACCCCGACACGCCTGTGCTGATACCGCAGGCAGGCGTATGGCTGGAAGCGACGGAAGAAGCGTGGGGCGAAGCGGAGGCGACACCGCCCGCCGGCCCCGAGCCAGGCGCTCAGGAAGTCGTGCTGGACGCCGACGCCCTTCAGGGGGAACTGAGGGTACGCAACTGGCGACCCGGCGACCGATTCCAGCCGCTGGGGATGGCACACCCCAAAAAGGTGAGCCGAATCTTCATAGACCGCAAGGTCCCGCCTGACGAGCGCCGCCGCCTGCCCCTGCTCTGTGATGACGCAGGCATCGTGTGGATTCCCGACTACACCATTGCCCACCGCGTTCGCATAACGCCCCAGACGAAGCGCGTGGTGCGCGTGCGCCTGATGCGAAACGCCCCTCCCTTTGATTCGTCAGACCATGCGGAATGAACCGCGCGGGAACCGTCGCCATGGACGACTTCGCTTCAGGGCTGGCGTATCCGACTCTCAGTGATGAGCAGCTGGTGGCGCGGGCAAAGGAAGGCGACATGGATGCGCTGGAAACGCTTTTCGTGCGCTATCGCCAGCCCGTGTTTCGACTCGTCTATCGCTCTGTGGGAAACGCCGACGATGCTGAAGATATTGTGCAGGAGGTGTTTCTGAAGGCGTTTGAGCGCCTGCACACTTTCCGTGAGCAATCGCGGTTCAGCACATGGCTGATGCGGATTGCGCTGAACCTGTGTACGGATCGCGCCCGCGCCCAGAAGCGACACGCGGAACTGCTCCAGCGCGAGGCGGAGTATAAACTGGCGTGGATGACCCATCCCAACCCGCCCGAACCCGAAGAGGTCGTCCAGCAGAACGCCTTCCACGAGGCGTTTTATACCGCGCTCAACCGCCTGCCCGAACACCATCGGCAACTGATTGTGATGCGCGATCTGGAAGAGATGGAATATGAGCAGATGGCGGAGATTTTGAACACGACGGTGGGCGGCGTGAAGTTGCGTGTGATGCGCGCCCGCCGCGCGTTCAAAGCCGTTTTAGAGCCTTTGTTGCGCGAGATAGGTGAGATTGAATGAGAAACCCTTGTCGTCAGTTTGCGGAGTGGCTTGAGAGCGAGCCGAGCGGTTTAACCGAAACATGGCACGCCCATCTGGAGGTGTGCGCGGCGTGCCGTGCGCTCTGGCAACAGGAACAGGCGTACCGTGCGCTGCTGAATCAGGTGCGTTCGGAGCCTGTGCCCGTGTGTCAGCTGCGCTGGGAGACCATCGCCTCACGCCTTGAAACCCGCCCCCAGCGACGAACCCTCTGGATGCCCCGACTGGCATGGGGACTGGGAATGGCGCTTGCCGTCGGGGTTGCAATCGGGTTGTGGTTCCAGATGGCGCCCCCCACTCAAAGCCCTGCTTCCGTTCGGATTAGCCAGCGCAAGCCTGCCCCTGCGGCGCATGCCGATTGGCGCCGGGAGTCGACTGCCAGTGAGACACAGCCCATCACTGCCGCCGAGCCTGTGCTGACGGAACCCAAACCGACTCATAGCGACGGTGAGTCTGCGGTCCTGCCGAAAGCGATTCCCGAAGCACGGATGCGAATCGCGCGCGCCCCCGAATCCGCCTCTATGCGCGGAGCGGTGCGCCCCGCCTCAACGCAAATCACGATGCTTACTCCTGAACCGATTGTACCTCTGGACGATACCCCACAAACCGAGTATCTGCCTGTGCGCTACGGCGAGCCCGCGGCAACCGCCGAAGCCGCACGCGCCATTCCTTCGGAGACACAGCACGCTACGGAGGGAATCGATGAGAACGCGATTATCTGTTCGTTTTAATCTGCTTTTTATGGGGTTAATGATAACCTGCCTGTTCGCAGGCGCGTGGAGCCAGCCTGTGCCTGACTCGGTGCTGGGACGCGCCGCCACCGAAGTGAGTCAGGTGGTTGAGTCGGCGCGACCGGCGATTGTTACGGTGGAAGGCGTCCTTGCAGGGGGGCGCACCCTTCGCAGCAGCGGCTTCATAATAGACCCCGCAGGCTGGGTCGTCTGCGCCGCCGAGGGAATCAGTGAGGCACGCTCGGCACGGGTCTACCTCGCTGACGGTCAGGTGTTCCCCGCGCGCGTGCAGGGAATCGACAACATCACAGGGATTGCGCTGCTGCGGCTGGAGGGGGCGTCAGGCTTGCCCAGCCTGCGCTGGGGCAGCGCGGAGACCCTGCCCGTCGGCGCAACCGCAATTCTGATTGGCAATCGCGGCGGTCTGGAAGGGAGCGTTACCGTCGGCACGATTGGCGGCAAAGATAGGGTCGGCGTGCGTCCCACAACGGGGCGTGTGGTGCTGCTCTTGCAGTTCAACGGCACAGTCGGCGCAGGCGAGCCGGGCGCACCACTGCTGAACGCACGGGGTCAGGTGGTCGGCGTGATGGTGGGCGCTCTGCAAGCCGTGGAGGGAATGCCAGTGCGCCCTGCGATTGCCGTAACAGGCTTTGCGATTCCCAGCGAGATTGCCCAGCGCGCCGTGAACGAGCTGCGCACGCGCGGCGTCGTGGAATACGCCTGGCTGGGGGTGGACTACCAGAGTACGCCTGCGGGGGTTCGCATCGTGCGTGTGGCGCCCAATAGCCCTGCCCAGCGCGCTGGCTTGCAGGTCAACGACTACATTTCGGGCTTCAACGGGCAACCTATCCGCTCCGCCGCCGACCTGACCCGCGCGCTCTACATGGCAAAACCCAACCAGCAGGT
>CAZQPV010000163.1:0-4829 GCA_964595265.1 uncultured Fimbriimonadales bacterium | reverse complement strand
GCGCTCGCGACCTGCCGCGCCTTTTCACCGCCGATGTGAGCCTGATGACCCGCTCCGCCATAGAAGAGGGCGCTTTCATCCCCAAAATCACAGCGAGCGACGAAATGCTCCAGGGAATTAACTGGAACAGCACACCGCCCCTGCTGGCGTATGATCTGACCTCGGACCGTCCGCTGGCGCGCACACTGATGCGCACCCACAAAGACGACCCGTTGCTCGCGGTGTGGCAATATGGGCTGGGCGTCTCGCTGGCGTTCACTTCCGATGCGAAGCCGCGCTGGGCACAGCGCTGGATCGGCTGGAGCGAGTTCGTCCCGTTCTGGACGCAGCTCACACGCACAATTTTGCGCAAAGGGAGCCGAAAAGACTATCAGCTCACCGTGCGTCAGGAAGGTGGGCAGGCAGTCGTGGAGATGCAGGCGTTCACCCCTGAAGGCGACCCCATCAACTTCCTCCAGCCCGAGCTGCGCGCGAGTGCGCCTTCAGGGGAGCATTTCACCCTGAACCTCAACCAGGAAGCACCCGGCCGCTATCAGGGACGCTTCTCCCTGCGCGAGATTGGCGACTACCTGCTCACGATGGTGGAGAAACAGCCCGACGGAACCGTGCGCACCTTTACCACGGGGTTTGCTGTGCCGTATCCCTCGGAATATCGCTTCACTCGCACGAACATGCCGCTTTTGAACCGCATCGCGGAGCTGACAGGGGGCAAGGTAAACCCCCAACCTGCGGAAGTGTTTCGCGTGCCCGCGCGGCAGGGGCGTTCCGTACGCGACTTGTGGCAGAGCTTTCTCTGGCTGGCGTTGCTGCTGTTGCTGGCAGACATTACCCTGCGGCGCGTGATGATTCCTGTGGAGGCGGTATGGGGCTGGGTTCGGGCGTTGCCGCGTCGGGTGGCGTCGCTGGGTCGCGCTCGGCGCCCCGCGCCGCAGGCGCAGGCTTCAACACGCTTATTGAGCGTCAAGGGGCGTGTGCGTCAGGGAATTGGGGCGAGTCCTCAGGCGCCTGTATCGCCTCCGGTTCGCTCAGAGCCAGCCTCGCCTGTGGCTTCCGACGTCGCCGCTCCCAAGCCTCCGCCTGCCACCACACCACAGGAGACCACGAGTCGCCTGCTGGAAATCAAAAAGCGTCGCGGTGGGCAGGGCTAATAGCCCAGTTCAAAGAAAGTGCGAAGCCACTCGCCTGCAATTGGCGCGGCGATCGCGCCGCCGCCCCCCGATTCCTCTGCCATCACGCACACCACCACGCGCGGCTGATCGGCAGGCGCAAACGCCACAAACCACGCATGGGTCTTGCCCCCCTTGCGGAACTCGGCGGAGCCTGTTTTGCCCGCGACTCGCACGCCGGGCACGCGCGCCGCGCCCGCCGTGCCCTGCTCCACCACGCGTACCATACCCTCAATCACCGCCTCCCAGTGGGCTGGGTTCGCCTGTACCTGATGAATCACCTCAGGTTCAAAAGCCTGTATCTCCTGCCCCTCCTCCGATACAATCCGTTTCACCAGGTGGGGGCGGTACATCACGCCGCGATTCGCAATCCCCATGACTGCGACCGCCATCTGAAGCGGAGTCACATGCAGGTAGCCCTGTCCGATACCGTAGTTGAGCGTCTCGCCGCCGTACCACGGTTCCTTCAAAACGCGCCGCTTCCAGTCGGGGTCAGGAACCAAGCCTTTGCGCTCGTGGGGCAGGTCAATCCCGGTCGGTTGTCCCAAGCCAAAGGAGCGCGCCGTCTCCGCAATCTTTTCGGGACCCAGCTTCTGCCCCAACAGGTAGTAAAACACATCGCACGACATAGCGATAGATTTATAGAAGTCCACATAGCCGTGGCGTTTCCAGCATCGGAAGGTGCGTGCGCCCAGCCGATAGCCTCCTTGACAGGTAATCGCGGTTCGCGTGGAGATAAGCCCCTGCTCCAGCCCTTCGATCGCGAGCAACGGCTTGAAAATGGAGCCGGGCGCGTAGCTGGACTGGACGGCGCGATTGTTGAGAGGCGCGTCGGGGTTGTTGATGAGGGAGCGCCACACCTCGCGCGGGATTCGGGGCACAAACAGGTTCGGGTCAAACGAGGGCTGGCTGACCATCGCCAGCACCTCGCCCGTGCGGGGGTCTAACGCCACCAGCACGCCCTTGTGCCCCTGGAGCAGATCAAAAGCTTTCTGCTGGAGGCGCGTGTCGATGCTGACGACCAGCCTCGCGCCCGGCTCGGGTTCAAACTCTTGAAGCACCCGATGAATCTTGCCCAGCGGCGTGACTTCCACCTGTTGACCGCCTGGCTTGCCGTGCAGGTAGAGTTCGTACTCTTTTTCCAGCCCGTTTTTGCCCACGAAGTCGGTTCCGTCGTAAAGGCGCGCGGTGAGCCAGTCGGTTGGCTCTTCCTGGCGGGTCTTCCTGGTATATTCTTTGAGTTCGTCTTCTGAAATCTGCCCGACATAGCCCACGATATGGGCATAGAGTTTGCCATAGGGGTAGCGACGCATCGCCTGCATCGTCACTTCCACTTCGGGGAGGTTATACTGGCTTTCCAGCAGGTCGACTGCCTGCTCGTGCGACACGCCTTTCTGCACCACCAGCGGCACATAGGGGTTGATGCGCGGGTTGGCGACCATCTCCTGAAGGTCTTCGGGCGCCATGCCGAGTCTTTGGGCAACGAGCGGGATGCGCTCCGGGCTCTGGCGGAGCAGATAGGGCATCACGCTGACCACCAGCTGCGCTTTGTTCACGGCGATGGGCGTGTTGTTGCGGTCTACAATCAGCCCGCGTGGGGGCGGGATTCGCATCAGCCGTGTACGCACCAGTTCCGCGCGAGCCGCCAGCTCCGCACCGTGGAGAATCTGCAAATACCACAGGCGCACCCCCAGAATCAGCAGCACGACGCCCACAACTGCCAGCATCATGTATTCGCGCGGGCGAATGATGCGTTGTGTCTCCGCTTGAACCCCCAAATACCGCTTCGGACGCCGAATCATCGCGCACGCACCCCGTGTTTGCGGCACTTCTGTTTCGGCCGTGCGCCTGCGGGAAACTGACGGGTAATCACCTCAGGGCAGTAGTCGGTCGCGACCTGCCCCGTGTCGACGCAAATCGGCACGCTGACGGTTTCAGGCGGTGCGGGCGGTCCTGTGGGCGGAGGAGGAGTCTGCACTCTGAGCGCTCCCCCTGAAACGCTGGGGGTGCTGGGCGCCTCGCGCAGGCTGGGGGTAGCCCCCGAAGCTGCTGGCTCGCCTGAATGTGGCTGGGAAATCGCGGGCGAAGCGGCGGGAATCTCGCCCCTGGGCGGGGCGGTTCCTCCCTCCGAACTCACAGGGGTGTCGGGGGGTACACTTCCATCCTGGGGCAGACTTACAGTAGGTTCCGTGCTGGCATGCGTCGCTGGCTCCGATGCGGCGGGCGGTGTCGTGCGGTCTGGAACCTGTAATTTCGCATCAATCGCCAGCACCTGTTCCATCAGGTCTGCCCAGATACGGGCGCACACCGTGCCGCCGAAGACCCGATTCATCGGGCGATACTCCCACTGGTGGGTCTGTGGATTATAATGTTCACTGGCAACCCAGACAACGGCGAGATAGTGGTCTGTGTAGCCCACAAACCATGCGTCGCGGTGGTCGCTGGTGGTGCCGGTTTTGCCGCGAGCGTTCGGGATTCGCGCCGCCGCCTTGCCCGTACCGCGTACCACCGCTTCCCGGAGAATCTGGTCAATCCATTCCGCGCTTCGCTCGGAAAGCACTTGGGGCACAACCCGCGCTTGCTGTTCCAGCAATACCACATGATTGCGGTCCACCACGCGCCTGATCAAGATGGGTTCGATACGACTGCCTTTCGTGGCGAACACGGTGTAGGCTTTTGCCAGTTCGATGGGGCGTACCGCCGAGGCGCCAAGCGCCAGAGGTAGCACAGGCTCCAGCGGCGACTCGATGCCAAATCGCTCGTGGGCGAACTCGGCAAGCGTTTTTGCCCCGACGAGCTGCGCCGCTCGCACCGCGGGGATATTGATGGAATATGCCAGCGCGCGCGTCACTGTTACCGCCCCACGAAACTTGCCGTCAGCGTTCTGAGGATGCCAGTATTTGCCTCGCACGCCAGTTGGCAGGCTGAGCGGGCTATCTTGCAGAACGCTTTCTGGAGTCAGTTTCCCCAGTTCGAACGCCGTTGCGTACACGATGGGCTTGAACGCAGAGCCAGGCTGGCGGCGCCCCTGAGTAATGATGTTAAACTGCGACCTGCGAAAGTCCACGCCGCCCACCATCGCGCGGATATAGCCTGTGCGCAGGTCGATCAATAGGATGGCACCCTGAGTGACGCCCCGCGCAGAAAAGGCTTTGACGCCGTTTTGCAGGGCGCGCTCTGCCGCTTGCTGCATGCCCGTATGAATGGCGGTCTGTACCTGCAACCCCCCTTGCAGGATGAGTTCCTTGCCGTAGAGTCGCTCCAGCTCTCGCATGGTGTCCATCACAGCGTAGGGTGCAAGGAACTGCGTGCGAGGGCGGTTGCGCGCGAGGCGCAGGGGTTCGGCTTTAGCGGCGTCGCGCTGTTCGGGCGTGATATAGCCTTCCCGCGCCATCAGCGCCAGCACCAGATTGCGCTGCTCGATGGCTTCGTCGGGGTTCCCGAACGGCTCATAAGCGGACGGGCGTTGCGGTAGCGCCGCCAGCAGAGCGCACTCCGCCAGAGTCAGCTTGTCCAGCGGCTTGTTGAAGTAGACCTTTGCCGCAGCTTTGACCCCATACGCCCCGTTGCCGTAATAGACCTGATTGAGATAAAGCTCCAGGATGCGTTCCTTGCTCAGGCGGCGCTCCATCTCCTGCGCCAGAATAATCTCCTGAATCTTGC
>CAZQPV010000162.1:0-4830 GCA_964595265.1 uncultured Fimbriimonadales bacterium | reverse complement strand
AGATTCGGGCGCCGCGCGCTTTCGCATGCTCCAGCGATTCCAGAATCAGCACGCCGCACCCTTCCCCCATCACGAAGCCGTCGCGTTCGGCGTCGAACGGGCGACTGGCATGTTCGGGGTCGTCGTTGCGGGTCGACATCGCGCGCGCCGCGCAGAACGCGCCAATCCCGACGGGCACAATCGCCGCCTCCGAGCCGCCTGCAATCATCACCTCGGCGTCGCCATACATAATCGTCCGCATCGCCTGACCCAGCGCGTCTGCCCCTGTGGAACATGCGGTTACCACACACAGGTTCGGTCCCTTCACACCAAAGTGTATGGAGACCATCCCCGACGCCATATCGGCAATCATCATTGCTCCCAGAAAGGGGCTGAGGCGGTCGGGACCCTGCTGCACCAGCACCCGCATCTGGGTGTCCATGTAGTCCACGCCGCCAATCCCGGAGCCAATCAACACGCCGATGCGCTCGGCGTTTTCGGGGGTTATCTGGAGCTGGGCATCGGCGAGTGCCATATGGGTCGCCGCAATCGCGAACTGGATGAAGCGCGAGGCGCGCCTGGCGTCCTTCTTCTCCATAAACTGGGTGGGGTCAAAATCTTTGACCTCCGCCGCGATGCGCGTGCTGAACTCACTCGCATCGAAGTGGGTGATGGGACCAATCACACGCCGCCCGGTGATGAGACCTTCCCAGAAAGGCTCTATTCCCAGACCGAGCGGGGTGACAAGCCCCATTCCGGTAACCACAACGCGTCGTCGCATAGGCTTATTCGGCTTCTACAGCCAGTTTTTCGCTGAGCAGACGCACCGCGTCGCCTACTGTGCGTACCTGCTCCGCCTCCTCCTCGGGAATGGTGACATCAAACTCCTGCTCAAACGCCATCACCAGTTCCACGAGGTCCAGCGAGTCGGCGTTCAGGTCGTCGACGAAGCTCGCGTCCATCGTAATCTCTTCCGGGCGCTTATCCAGCTGCTCAATAATCACTTTCTGGACTCGCTCGAAGATCTCCTGCTGTGTCATCGGTATCGTACCTCCTCTTAGTTGGGTTTAGATTCCGGCAGTCAAGCCACCGTCGATAGTCAGCACTTGCCCCGTGATGTACGAGGCGAGTTCGCTACATAAAAAGAGTACCCCATGCGCGACCTCTTCGGGCGTGCCGAGCCGCCCCAGCGGGATTTTTTGCAGGGCATATTGGCGCACCTGTTCGGGCAGAGACTCGGTCATATCGGTTTCGATGAATCCCGGCGCAATCGCATTACAGGTGATGTTGCGGCTGCCCATCTCCAGCGCGACCGATTTGGTGAAGGCGATTAGCCCCGCTTTAGAGGCGGCGTAGTTCGCCTGTCCGGCGTTGCCCGTGAGTCCCACGATGGAGGTGATGTTGACAATACGCCCCCAGCGCTGTTTCATCATAGGTTTGAGGGCGGCGCGTGTGAACAGGAACGCCCCCTTCAGGTTCACCTGAAGCACGGCGTCCCAATCCTCCTCCTTCATGCGTAGCAACAGGGTATCGCGCGTGATGCCCGCGTTGTTGACCAGAATGTCCAGCCGTTCCCACTGCTTGAGAACGGTTTCGGTGGCGGTTTCGGCGCTGGTGGGTTCGGCGATATCGAGTGGTAGCGGCAGCGCGACGCCCCCTGCCTGCTCAATCGCATGGGCGGTTTCGTGCGCGTTCGCTTCCGTGCGGCTGACCACCGCGACTTTCGCGCCTGCTTGTGCCAGCGTCAGCGCGACCGCACGCCCTATCCCGCGTCCTGCTCCCGTAACCAGCGCCACGCGACCTTCCAGCGAAATCGTCATGCCTCGCCTCGCAACTGCTGAACGGTCTCGTCCAGCGTCTTAGAGTCTACCACACGCAGGGTGCGAACCCCGGGCACGATGCGCTTTATTAAACCCGATAGCACATCGCCGACGCCCACCTCGATGAAGGTGTCCACACCCAGCGCGTGCATCGCCTCCACGCTCTGGTGCCACTTGACAGGGCTGGCAATTTGCCTGCCCATCACGGTGCGAATCTCTTCGGGATTGTTCAGCGGGCGCACCTCAATTGTCGAGAAGAAGGGGATTTTGGGCGCGTTGAAGTGTGCCTCTTTGTAAGCCTCGGTCATCAGCTCCGCCGCTTCCTGCATAATCGGCGAATGGAACGCGCCTGCCACCGCCAGCGGGATGATTCGGCGCGCTCCCAGTTCCTTCGCATACTCGCTGGCTTTCTGGACAGCGTTCACCGTGCCAGAAATCACAATCTGTCCGGGCGAGTTATAGTTCGCGGGCACCACTACCTCGCCCGTCTCTGCCTGAGCGCGGGCGCACGCCGCTTCCACTTTCTCGGCTTCCAGCCCAATCACGGCTGCCATCGTGCCGTGAATGCGGTTCGCAATCTTATGCATGGCTTTTGCCCGCTCTTCTACCCAGTGATAGGCTTCTTCCAGCGTCCAGATGCCCGACGCCGCCAGTGCCGGATACTCGCCCACGCTATGCCCAGCGACGAAATCGGGGGTGAATTCGGGAATCGCCTCGCGTAGAGCCTCCCAGGCGGCATAGCAGACGGTGAGCAGAGCAGGCTGGGCGTTCTCGGTGCGCATCAGGGTTTGTTCGTCCGCCTCAAAGCAGAGCTGGGTGAAAGAGCGTCCCGACAGCTCGGTCGCAATCTCGAACACACGACGCGCCGCAGGGCTGTGCTCATAGAGCTCTTTGCCCATCCCTGGGCGCTGCACGCCTTGACCCGGAAACACAACTGCGATTGCCATAAACGGGGGGGATTATACCTGATTTTTTCGTGCGACGGCTACAAGGCTCACGCCCATCGGTAAAGAGAACCGCCGCACCAGTCGCGCCTCAAGCGCCTGCAAGCGAATCAGCCACCGATTGAGCCATCGGGGCACGGGAACCACCGTCGCCGCAGGGGGCGCAGGACGCCACCGATCCAGCCACCGAAAGAGCGCAATCGGCGCGAACAGAAACATCACCGAATAGGAGAGCTTCCGCACCTCAAACCCGGCTTGCTCCAGCCGTAGCTTCAGGGCGCGCGCCGTGTAGCGACGATAGTGATGGAGCGCGACATCGTGCTTGCTCCACAGCCACGAATACGCAGGCACGGTCGCGATTAGCCAGCCACCCGGTTGCAGCACGCGCCACAGCTCCCGAAGAGCGCACAAATCGTCGGGCAGGTGTTCCAGCACATCGAGGGCTGTAATCAGCGCGAATGCCTCCCTCTGGAATGGGAGCGATTCCAATCGCGCCTGAATCAGGGGAAAGTCGCCCCGCTGACGAGCGTAGCGTAGCGCCTGCATCTCCACATCCACCCCCACGACCCTGTTCGTCGGCGCCAGCTCCGCCAGCATTGCGCCTGTGCCGCAGCCTGCGTCCAGAACCCAGCCTGAGACCGAACCCGCCACCCCCTCGATGAGCGTTTGGACCAGCATGCGACGCCCCACGAACCACCAGTAGTCGCCCTCGCAGGCGTACATGCGGGCATACTCTTCAGCTTGCATAGGTCGCCCAGCGTTCCGCAGAAAGCACCGTGTTTTGCAAGAGCATCGCCACCGTCATCGGACCCACGCCGCCCGGCACCGGGGTAATCGCGGAAGCCACTTTTGCCGCCGATTCGAAATGCACATCGCCGACATCGCCCGTGCGCCCCTCCACGCGGTTATAGCCAGCATCGATCACAACTGCGCCCGGCTTAATCATCTCGCCTGTGATATATTCAGGCTTGCCCAGCGCGGCGACCAGAATATCCGCCTGACGGGTGTAATGCTCCAGCGGGCGCGTGCGGGAATGGCATATCGTTACGGTCGCATTGCGGTTCAGCAGCATCAGCGCCATCGGCTTGCCCAGAATCACGCTTCGTCCCACCACTACCGCGTGCTTGCCCTCGATGGGGATTCCGTAGGCGTCCAGTAGCGTGATGATGCCCAGCGGGGTGCAGGCGCCGAACGCTTCCTCGCCTGTCAACAGCGCGCCCAGCGAACGAGGTGTGATGCCGTCCACATCCTTGCGGGGGTCCAGCCGCCGCAGCAGCGCCGACTCGTCCAGCGGGGCGGGCACGGGATGCTGAATCAGCACGCCATGTACTGCGGGGTCGGCGTTCCATGCGTCAATCTGCGCTTCCAGCTCCTGCTGGGAGACGCTCGCAGGGTAATGGCGCACGATGGAGCGAATGCCCACCGACTCACAGGCGCGCGCTTTCGTGCGCACATAGGTGTGAGAAGCAGGGTCGTCGCCCACCAGCATGACCGCGAGGCATGGGGTAATCCCCTGCGCCTGGAGTTGAGCGACACGCTCCTTGAGCGACTCGCGAATCTGCTGCGCCAGCGCCTTCCCGTTCAGCAAGAGCGCATCGGTGTTGGGTGCATAGTCGCGCGGAAGTGGCTCTCTCATCAGGCAGGATTATACCCGCGAGAAGGGGAAAGCCGCTTCCCCTTGCGAGCCAGTTCCTGAAGTTCGTGTTTCAGGCAACGCCCTCGTTTATCAAGGGCTATCTGTTTTTCGCGCTGGATCGGATAACTCGCCTAATCGCCTGGCGGCGGCGGGAAGTCCAGCACGGTAGTGGGAATTTCCATGCTCAGCCCCGTACGGGTGTCGGTTACGATGATTTTGGTGCTGCCCATGCGCACGCCCACCACGCGCCCTGTGCTATCCACTGTCGCAATCGCGGGGTTCTGACTCGTCCACACGAAGTTCGCGCTCACGGGTTGATTGTTCTGGTCGTACATCGTGGCAGTTACCTGAACCGCTTGACTGACCCACACCTCAATCGTGGCAGGGTTCGCTTCGATGCGGTAGCGGCGCAGGTCGTAGGTGATGGAGGTCTGCTGCCCCGCCACAACGG
>CAZQPV010000161.1:0-4843 GCA_964595265.1 uncultured Fimbriimonadales bacterium | reverse complement strand
CTCAGCCATGCCAGAAACGCGGGTCCCGCAAATGAACCCAGCACCGCCGACAGAATCAGTAGCCCTGCAAACAGGGGCAGGCGCGGCAGGGAATCGTTCAGCAGGGGCAGGATGGCAATCACCACGAACGGCAACCGTGAGAGCAACGCATAGCGCAACACCAGCGCCTTCCGACTGGGGCTGATGTCCGCCAGATAGGCGGTCAGAATCTGGAGCGCGCCTGCCAGCGACGGCACAGAAGTGATGATTCCCAACCAGAGGTCGTTCGCACCCAGATAGCGCGCCAAGCCAATCTGGAACGCGCCCGTGGTGAGCGCCACATAAAGCGTGAAGAAAACCGCGTCCCAGGTTGCCCAGCGTAGCCCCCGCGCCACTTCCAGCCGGCTCAGTGGCTGGGGTTGGCTCACGGCGTCCGCACCTCCACCCGCCAGTCTACGATATCCAGATCCGGGTCCGCCACATCGTCAGCAGGCTCCAGCGCCAAGTCGCTGTTGCGCACCAGCCGATCCTGATCAATCCGCAGGTTCAGATAACGAAACTCCCCGATTCGCGAATCGCCCAGCGAATCGCCGTTTTTGCGCACGGGCGCATTCGGGTCGGTCGGGATAATGTCGGTTGTGATAAAGTTGAGCTGGATGAAACGCATTTGCCGTGCGTCGCGTTCGTTCGGAATCAGTTGTATAATATCAATCTCAAACCGGAGACGGCTGCTGTTCGCGTCCACTGGTTCCACACGGATTGGCACACCCAGATAGACATGGGGTGGCGGTTGGCTCTCCGTGCCTGGTTCCACGCGGTAGAGCGCGTAGCCGCCCTGAGGCAGGAAGGGGGCATAGCGCACATAGTGCGTAAATGCGCCACTCGCAAACCCGCTTCCCCATGGGGGTGAAACGACGGGCAGGGGTCCCGCGCTCCCGGTCGGGTCGTTGCTCAGGTTGAACACCACGAAATAGTGATATTCTGGGCGAATGCGCCCTGCCACCTGCATCTCGATGATTAATCGTCGTACCCCACGCTCCGTGGGCACTTCGGGGAACCGCGCGCATCCTGCGAACGCCAGAAGTATGCCCAGCCAGAACCCAATCCGCCTCCTGCTCATGTCGTCGCCCCGATAAGTATACCAACTGGCGTCCAGGGGCGTTCTCCACAGAATCGGACAGTTTTTTGTGGTTTTAGCATAATGGCGGCTTTCTGAGTGCAAGGCGGTTAGCTGGGGCGGGTGGAGCCTTTCTGAGCAAACGAAGCCGACCTGCGTTGGCTTGCATAGCCTGCACCGTCTGGCAGAAACGCTCTCTGCACCCGCATGCAAACTGCTCTCCCAGCAAGTTTGTTAGCCAGCTATCACTCGAAACAGTCCCACCCGTTTCTGTAGCCCCATGTATGTCCAGCCCAGCGCATACAACCGCCCCTGCCGATCCACCTCAAGCCACTGAATCTGAGAAGCGCTCCGTAGCGGTTTTATTACACCTGACGCCCCATTCAACACAACATGCCACTGAAGACGCCCAGTAGGCCCTCACAAACCACTTCGGATATCGGGTAGTTCCCACGCTTGGCAAAGCGGTGCCACTGCCAGTAAAAGTTCCCCAACTCGTCGATCCCAAACAAAGACCCGCTCCACACCTGAGGAGAAAGGCGCTTCACCTGCTCTGGTATCGCCCGCCACTGCAACCGTTCCGTAGAGGCAATCGGCACATCGCCACTCACATAGACCCGCTCCCTGGCGTCCACCGCCAGTCCCGTGAGGCTTTTGTCACGATCTTCTGCCACGACTCGCTCAATCTTTTCCTCGCGGAGGACAATCCGATATAGATTGTCTCCCTGCAACCAGACCTCGGCGCCTGAAGGCACAATTACCATCCGTACAGGCGGCGCGTCGCTTATCTGGTTTTTGCCTTTGCCGAATCCTCCGCCAAAACGCTGGCGTACGCGCCCATCCCAGCCCAAGACGGCTATTGTGTAGTCGGATAGCGTCACGACGAGGATGTCGTTGGTGCAGGCGACGCCCCAGAAATCGGTTCGCTTGCCGAAGGGCGCCTGGAGGAGGCGTTTTGTGTTCCGACGCGGGTCTAAGAGGATCAGGTTAGCGTCGTTGCAGAGGGCGATTCTGCCGTCGGGCGCTACGGCGAAGGGATAGCCTGCGCCATCGTACTGCACGGGGGGCACAGCAAACTGTCCTGGCTTGTGCCCCTTGCTACTATCAGCAAAGCTTCTACTTGTACCTGCTTCATTGCAGTGTCCCTCCTGTAATCAGGATGCGACAGCAAGTTCAGCCTGTGTGCCATTGGCGCTCATCGAAAATTTATTTGGTTGGGGATATTATGGCATGGAACGAAGCGTTTCGTCAAGAAGCTTGAGAGGGTGTTAGTAAAAATGCCTGACGACTGGAGCTGCTCTGTTGCAAAGAACGGGGCAGGACGCGGGAACCGCTTCCGTACGGGCATCCGTAGGGGCACGGCCGCCAATATGAACATACTACTCCAGAATAACCTCGTTCAGCTCAAAACCGTCTATGCCCGCTCCCCACCACTGCTCAACCACATCTTCCCGCACCACCAGAGGAGCCTGTTCCTCATTCACCACACGAAACAACTTTAAACCACCTATTTTTGTCGCGTCCAGAATCAGCTGACTCGCCCGACGACGGTAGACCCTATAGCCTTTGTGGGGGTCAGCCACAGGGCGGTATAGGGGAAGAGGTTTCAGGCACGGTAGGCACATCGATCGGGAATAACACACCGCAAAGAAAGTATCTACAAATCTATCATAATTATATACACTTACCGGAAAAAACTGCATTTCTCCTGCCACCTCCTGTTGTCGTATCATCCAGCATAAGCGTGGTGAGTAGAGGTGAACGGGAGGTCTCGACGCAAACACGCTAACAGTGCAGAAATCGCCAATCTCATCCGATAATGTTTCAACCCACCAGCGTGGCAAGCGCGTAATCTCTCCTGTTGACTCGTATGGCTCTGTACGCGGATCCAACAAACGCCACCACCGTATAATGTCCGAGAGCGTGATCTGCATCGCAGCCGTCGGTCCCAGGTCCCAGAAAGCGCTGCTTCTGCCAATCACCTCATAGTATTTCATCTTCTACAACCTCGCGGCATTTATCTCATTTCAACGGGGATGAACCGAGCGCCTGTAATCGGAACTGCCTCCAACGCCTGCTTCAACTCCTCGCGAATTATTACCAGATCAAATTCAGTCCCTTCCCCTGAAGGGGTGCAAAACATTATTTCGTGTGGGACTAACCCTGCACGCAGTACCAGACGCTCCTCCCACCAGTTGGAGATTTCCGCATCAGTACAGTTGAGACCCAGCAGGGGATTTATC
Organism: uncultured Fimbriimonadales bacterium; assembly: GCA_964595265.1. Taxonomy (GTDB): domain Bacteria; phylum Armatimonadota; class Fimbriimonadia; order Fimbriimonadales; family GBS-DC; genus LDYB01. Next base: position 1,504 of record CAZQPV010000161.1, on the reverse strand, counting down.
AGGTGAACCGTTCCCCAAAAGCGATTCCCACCCCCTGCATAAAGAGGAACAGGGACAACCTGAACCAGGCGCCCAATAACATCCTGGCGCTGAAGAACTTCCACAACGCGCTGAGAGACACCGAAGAGCGTTGTATGCTTGAGGCTAATGACGTCGGTGATTTGTAAAGGATTCTCGTCATAAACAACAAGTCGAAATTCATTGCCCAGAACATCGGGACGTACCCAGCGGAACTCTCGTAGCGGGCGTAAAACCCGTTCCACCTCGTTGCTCCACTGGACGAGGAGCGCGTTCCCCAGATCCGTGCTGTCGGGGATGTCGCCCGTGTAGTCCGAAGACGCATAATAGAGCGCCCTACGGTGGTCAATCTCAGCCGTGCTGGGATAGGCGACCACGCTGGACGCACTCGGCTTCCATACATACCAGGACAACAAAGTCTTGCTCATCTTGCAGGGTACTCTCTATACCCGCGGCTCCGTCAAACTTAATGATACCTGCGACCGCTTCTGAGACGGGTATACTCTGAGGCAGGAGGCGTTCGATATGGAGGTCAAGCTCATCCCGATTCATCAGATTGTGGAAGACCCCGACCAGCCCCGCAAGGGCTACGATGAGGAAGGTCTGCACGGACTGGCAGAGAGCATCCGCCGCTACGGTCTGCTCAACCCCATTACGGTGCGCCCGCTCCCCGATGGCAAAACCTATCAGATTGTAACGGGCGAACGACGCTGGCGCGCCGCCGAAATGGCAGGACTCACCGACATCCCCTGCATCGTGAAGCCGATAGAACACGAGGCAGCCATCACCGAGCAGTTGATTGAGAACCTTCAGCGCGAAGACCTCGCGCCAATCGACAAGGCGCGCGCGCTCAAACAGCTCAAAGACTCCCGCAAGCTAACAAACCGCGAGCTGGCGCAAATGCTGGGACTGAGCGAGCGCACCATCAGCATCTGGTTGGGACTGCTGGAGCTGCCAGAGGAGATTGGCGAGCAGGTCATCTCGGTTTCCGGGCGCCCACCCGCAGGGAGCATCACCGAGAGCCACGCCCGAAGCCTGATGGACCTGGAAGACCCCGAGCTGCAAACCCGTGTCGCCGAAAAGATTCGTGAAGAGGAGCTCACCAGCGATGAGACCGCCGCGCTGGTGCGCACGCTCCGCGAAGCGCCCGAACGCGCCGAGGAGATTCTGGAGCAACCCGCCGAACAGGTGCTGGCGGCGATGGAAGTGCGCGGTCCCGCTATTGAAGTGCGCAAATTCCGACGCTATCTCGAGGGACTGGATGTGAGCGCTATGCACCCCAGCCACCTCGGACCCCTGGAAGAAGAGCTGGAACTGTTGATTGAGATTATTGCCGAGAAACTTCAGGAGATTCGGGCGGAGATTCAATGAGTGTGATTGCGATTGACGGTCCCGCGGGGTCGGGCAAAAGCACGCTGGCGAAGAACCTCGCGCGGGCGCTGGGGTTTGTCTATCTGGACACGGGCGCAATGTATCGGGCGCTCGC
>CAZQPV010000160.1:0-4857 GCA_964595265.1 uncultured Fimbriimonadales bacterium | reverse complement strand
TCGGACATCTTCGCGGCGCGCTCCAGCAGGCGCGAGTGGAGATAGAACACATCCCCCGGATACGCTTCGCGCCCTGGCGGACGGCGCAGCAGCAGCGAAACCGCACGATACGCCTGTGCGTGCTTGGAAAGGTCGTCGTACACCACCAGCGCGTCCATGCCGTTGTCGCGAAAATATTCGCCCATAGCGCACCCAGCATAAGGCGCAAGATACTGCAGACTGTTGGGGTCGCTGGCAGAGGCGACGACCACGGTGGTATACTCCATCGCGCCGTAGCGCTCCAGCGTGTCCACGAAGCGGGCAATCGCCGCCATCTTCTGCCCAATCGCGACATAGATACAGTAGACGGGCGTGTCGGTCTCGTGCGTGTATTTCTGGTTGATGATGGTGTCCAGCACAATCGCGGTTTTTCCTGTGGAGCGGTCGCCGATAATCAGCTCACGCTGTCCGCGCCCGATGGGAATCATCGCGTCGATGGCTTTGATGCCCGTCTGGAGCGGCTGCTTAACGGGCTGGCGCGTAATCACGCCCGGGGCAATCACCTCGATACGGCGATACTCGTCGGCGACGATAGGGCCCTTGCCGTCGATGGGGCGTCCAAGTGCATCCACCACGCGCCCCAACAGTCCTTTGCCCACAGGCACCTCCGCGATGCGTCCTGTGCGCTTTACCGGGTCGCCCTCTTTGAGCTCTTTGTCTTCCCCCAGCACAATCGCGCCGATGCTGTCCTCTTCGAGGTTCAGCACCATGCCCATCACTTCGTGGGGGAACTCGAGCAGCTCACCCATCTGCGCATCGGGCAAGCCGTAGATGCGGGCGATTCCGTCGCCGACCTGCAAAATGGTGCCGACGCTTTCGGCGGTCGGTTTCTGATCCAGACTCTCTATCTCTCTGGCTAAGATGCTGGTGATTTCTTCGGGTCTAATCATGGCTTCACCTCTATCGCGCTATGGTGCGGCGTTCGATTTCGAGGCGGATGCGCTCCTTCAGGTTCTCCAGCGCGCCCCGAATCGAGCCGTCGATTTCGTAATCCCCCATACGGACTTTGACGCCGCCCAGCAGGTTGGGGTTGACCTCGTAGGTAGGGATAATCTGTTGGCCGATACCTTGTTCCAGTTTTTGCACAAGGGCAGCCTGTTCGGCTTCGGTGAGGGGGACGGCGCTGGTGATGGTGGCGCGCACAATCCCCTGATGGGCTTCTTGCAGTTTCTGGTACTCGTCGCAGATGGCTTCGAAGAGTTTCTCGCGCCGTTTTTCGATAATCAGTTCCAGGGCGCGGAGGGTTTCGGGCATCACGCTCTCGTGCAGGAGCTGGCGGATACGCTCTTTCTTGCGGTCGCGCGCGATGCGGGGGTCATACAGGAAGGCGCGGAACGCCTCCGACTGTCGTAGCAGTTCGCGCAGGCGCGCGAGGTCCTCCCCCGTGCGCTGAATCGTGTTCGCCTGCAGCGCGACTTTGAAGAGCGCGTTTGCATAGCGTCGTGCGACACGCAGGTCTACCATTTAGCGCACCTCCGCTTGCTGGATGAACTCCTGCACGAGTCGGCGGTGGCGTGGCTCATCGAGCGTTTCGCGGAGCAGGTGTTCAGTCGCACGCAGCGCGAGCGTGGCGACATGCTCTTGCAGTTCGGTGGTGAGTTTCTCGCGTTCCAGTTCGGCTTGCTCGCGTGCGCGGGCGATAATTTCGTCTGCCTGGCGTCGAGCGTCTGCCAGAATCTGCTCACGCAGCTCGTGAGCCTCTCCAACGGCTTGCTGGATGCGCTCGCGTGCCTCCGCCTCGATTTGCGCCAGTCGCTGTTCGTAGTCGGCGCGCAACTGCTCCATCGCACGCCGGTCTGCCTCAATCTTGTCGTAGGTCGCGTTGATGTCGGCTCGACGCGCCTCCAGAGTCGCCTGAATCGGCTTCCAGAAATAGCGGGTCATCACCCACAGCAGGAGCAAAAACCCCGCCATCTGGATAATCAGAATGTTGAAGTCGATGCCCAGCAGCTCCAGAATGCCGCCGCCGTGCCCGCCTTCCGCGCTGAGCAGCACAGGTAAAGACCAGAATAGGCGTTCTATCATCGCTTATGCCTCCCGCAGAGGGGAGCCCCCGGCTCCCCTCCACACAGCATCTGCCTGGGTTAGGGCGTCACGGTGGGCAATCGCCCCTGAAGCAGGAAGAAGATAACGAACGAGAACAGCACCAGCGACTCGATGAACGCCAGACCGATAATCATACCCGTCTGGATGCGCCCAGCGAGTTCGGGTTGGCGCGCCATCCCTTCCATCGCGCCGGCGACTGCGCGTCCCTGTCCCAATCCCGCTCCGATAACCGCTAAGGGCAAGCCCAAGCCCGCAGCCAGAGCCAGCCCCATCAGATACAGTCCGGTGCCAACTTCCATAGCGTTCCTCCTTGTGTTTTTATTTTGGTCTCGCACTCCTCTGCGAGATTCTCCTCTCTAACGAGAGGAAACGGTTCAGTGCGCATGGGCGTGTGCCTCGTGATGCTCCTCATGGTGTTCCGTTGCCAGCGCTAGATAAATCAGTGTCAGAATCGAGAAGACGAACGCCTGCACGAACGCCACCAGCAGCCCCAGCATCATCACAGGGAACTGGAACGGGATCGGCAGGTACGCCTTCTGGAAGAGCGGTACCGCAAAGGCGGTAATCAGCGCCAGCGTGACCTGCTCCTTGCCGAACATGTTGGCGTACAAACGGATCGAGAGCGAGACAGGCTTAGCCAGCTCGCTCACGACCTCGATAATAAAGAGGAGCGGGGAGATGAGAATGGGCACTTCGCCCACGCGAGCAAAATGCTTGAAGTAACCGACGATGCCTCGTGCCCGAATTGCCTCGATCTGCACATAGATAATCACAATCAGCGCGAGCGCAATCGTCGTGTTCAGGCTGGCGGTCGGCGCCAGCCCAGGGGGAATCAACCCCATCAGGTTACAGATGAGAATAAACAGAAACAGCGTGCCGGCAAGGGGTACATATTTGCGCCCGTGTTCGCCCACGACGCTGACCGCCAGGTTATCAAAAAATTCGTAAATCACTTCTACGAAATTCTGCCAGCGTCCAGGGCGCTTTTGAAGATTGCGCGTACTGAAAAGCGCGAACAGCACCAGCACCCCATAGGCGATGCCGGCGAAAGCCAGAAAGACCCACGGTGAGACATGATGTTCCACGCTGTTGTCTCCTTCGCCTGTTTAGACGCCATGATTATACCCCCTGCGAGGGAGGTGAGTCAAGTAGGGAGGGTACCTCCTTCGCCGACCGTCGTAGCGACACGCCCCGCCCATAAGTCAGCACGCGCCACACCCACTCCAGCGGTCCGTATTGAAACCCTCTCAGCCAGAGGCTGCTGAAAATCACCTGTGCCAGCCAGATTAGCACGGTCAATCCTATCCCCTGCGCGATCCCTACCTTGCCGCCCCAGCCCAAGCCGTAGCCGTAAAACAGGAGCGTGCAGACCACCGATTGCGTGATGTAGTTTGTCAGTGCCATGCGGCCCGCGTTCGCAACTGGTTGCAGAATCCGCTCCAGCACAGGAAGCGCGCTCCAGAGCCAGCCGAATAGCCCCACATAGCCCATCGAGAGCAGAGGAGCAAAGACGATATTCAAAGTCAGCAAGCCGTAGCCCACCATCTCTTTATTTGTGCGCACGGCGTCCAGAATGCCCAGTCCAAACCCTACCTGCGACGCCAGCCCAATCGATAGCCCGATGGCTGCCAGCCACCCCATCACACGGCGGTAAGCGGTCAGATTTTCGAAAACCCCCAGCTTGCCCGCGTACAGCCCCACCAGAAACGCCAAGAATGCATTTGGGGCGAAGAAAATCGCATACAGCAACATAAGCAGCCACTCCACAAACCGAAATTGCTGAACCTCCCAGTAGCTGCCCCCCGCATATACCTCTCGAGCGCGCTCAACAAACGAACCAAATATATCTCCTCGTCCCGGCACGCTATAGTTGCCCAGCGAGGCCCACCAAAGGGTTAAACCGCCGCAGCTGAAACAGCAGAGCGCCTGCATGCCCCACAGCCCCAGCGCAATATAAAGCACCTTGCGCGGCGCGAGGTTCCGTAGCGTTAGTAGCAACAACCCGCAGAGCGCATACAAAAACAGCACATCCCCTGTCCAGATAAACAGCCCGTGAATCAGCCCGAACCCCAGCAGCGCCAGCATCCGCCGCAACAGGATTGGTGTCGGGTTCGCTCCGCGCGCCTCAATTCGCTTCATCTGCAGGGCGAACCCCAGCCCGAACAGAAACGCGAAGATGGGGTAGAACTTGCCCAAAAACAGCGTCGCAATCGCCAGAAAGGCGTACTGGTCTGCAGGCTGGGTAAGGCTTTCAATGCGCGGGAAGTTACTCAGCGTGCTAAGCCCCTTGAAAGCCCCCATATTCACCATCAGGATACCCAGCAGCGCAATCCCGCGCAGGGCGTCCAGCGCATGGATGCGCTCTTGTTCCCCCGTTGGTGTTGCCATGGTCATTGCACATCTCCGAGGCGCGAATTTCGCGACAGGAAAGCAGCTTCCTGCCTCTTACCCCCGGCGCCCATCGCAGGGGGCATGGGGTACAATTCGCCATCATAGAAGGAGGACGACAGGGATGAAGGTTTCTTGCGAGCGGAAGTTGTTGGACGAGGCGTTGGGCGTGGTGGCAGGTGCCGCGGCGAGTCGCGCCTCTTTGCCAATTTTGAGCCACCTTTATATCGAAGCCTCAGGCGACCACCTGCGACTGGTGGGGAGCGACCTGGAACAGTGGGTGGAGCATCGTATCCCCGCAATTGTGGGCGAGGAGGGCGCGGCGACTGTTAGCGCACGCCTGTTCGCCGATCTGGTGGGGTCGCTGAGCGGAGAGACGATTGA
>CAZQPV010000159.1:0-4862 GCA_964595265.1 uncultured Fimbriimonadales bacterium | reverse complement strand
CTTATGGATTTTATCTGCCGCTTTCAGGGCAGAAGCTGGAATCGATTCCCAACCCGGGCGCAACCGTGCTGATTGCCGACAGCGTGGCAGGGGGTCAACTCGGCACGATAGACCCCATGCCGCTGATCGAGGGCAACGATGGCTTTGTGCTGAGTTTTGATGACGCGCTGTTCCGCCCGACGCCCCAGTCGCGCTTTATTGCGCGGCTGGCGGTGTGGCGGCGCGACTCTGGGGGCGATTGGGTCGCCGAGAATCTGCGCTCGTTTCACGGCAAGGGCGTGAATGTGCTTCACGCCGACGGGCATGTGGCGACGCGCAGTCCTGCCATTCTGCTGATAGAGCGCGACTCGGCAGGCAAGATCAGCGCGCCCTGGAGCCTCCCCGAGCCGCGCGGGCAATCGCTGGTACGCTGATAAAAGGGGAAGCTAACTCGCTTCGATCAAGTCCCGCAAGCGCGCAATATCCTCCGCGAAGCGCTCCTCGTTGGGAGTTTCAATTAGCATCGGCAGGTGGGCGAAGCGAGGGTCGTTCATAATCAGGTGGAAAGCGCTTTCACCCAGCTCGCCCTCGCCGATGTGCTCATGGCGGTCTACGCGCGAGCCGAGCGGCTTCTTGGAGTCGTTGAGATGCCACACTTTGAGCCGTTCCAGCCCTATCGCGCGGTCGAACGCCTCCCACACGGCGGCGTAGGTTTCAGGCGTGCGCAGGTCGTAGCCCGCCGCGAACAGGTGGCACGAATCGGCGCAAATCACCAGCCGATCATCGGGCAACGCTTCCAGAATCTGGGTGAAATGTTCGAACCGATAGCAGAGCGCGGAGCCTTGCCCTGCCATCGTCTCCATCGCGATTGCCACGCCGTCGGGCATTTCCGCCAGCAACTGACGCAGGTTCTCAATCAGCAAGCGCATGCCCTCATTAAAGTCGGGATTCGACCCCATATGTAGCACTGCGTAGGGGATTTTGAGTTCGGCACAGCGTTGCAGTTCGGCAAGGTAAGCCTCATAAGATTTGCGGCGCGTCTCGGCGTCGGGCGAGGCGAGATTGATCAGATACGCCGCGTGCGACACGACCATATCAATTCCCGTTTCCTGCTTTGCCTGTTCAAAACGCCGAACCTCTTCGGGCTTGGGAGCCACAGGGCGCCACTGGCGGGGACTGGAGGTGAAAATCTGGATTGCGGTACAGCCAATTTTTTTCCCTTCGTAGAGCGCGTTCTGAAGTCCGCCTGAAACCGACATGTGCGCGCCAATCAGCCGTTCCATAGCGCCTACCGATTCGCCGAAAGGGGGGCGTTTCCTGCTCGCGATTCGGGGAGCGCCTCGAAACGAAGCTGCAGGCGGTCGCCAGCATAGGTGTCTTTGAGGGCATAGGCACGCAAATGCACGCGGGTCGCGCGGCACTCGCGCACCTGCTGGAGCAGTTGTGCCAGCAGGCGCGGCTCCGTCTCCCCCACCGTGGCAGGCTCATGGGCGCGCTCTTGCACGGGAATCAGCCCCGCCTGAATCGCACGCTCACGCACCTCCGTACGCAGGAATCGGAGGATTTGCGCCAGCACATCCTGGTCGGGGCGGCAATCTAAAGTCGTTTCAGCGATGAGAGTGCCCGCACGGAACACCAGCGTGTTGCGATACAACTGGATTTCTACGGGCACTGGCTCGCCTTCCGCGGTGTTCATCAGCGCACGGACGATGGCTACCACAGGTTCATTCGCTTCACGCAATCGGTTGACAATCGCTTCCAGACTTTCCGCCTCATCCACGGCGACCTCTTGCCCTCCTGTGAGCCGAACCTGCTTTTCAGGGATGAACGCGGCGCGTTTGCCCGGCGACGCCTGCGCGCCGCGTTCCCGTGCATAGCGGTCTGCCTGCGTTAGCAGGTCCTGCAACGCCTGACGCAAACGCACCTCACTCAGTCCTGCCCGCAGCGAGACTCGCGCCAGCTCCTCGCCAATCTGGAATGCGACGGGTTTCAGGCGAAGATTCGCCAGCTGGAGCAATTCTTCTACGGAGCTTTGCAGCTGCTCTAACTGGGCGCGATACTGAGTGTTGCGCCGCAGCAGGATTTCGTTTTGCTCCTCCAGGTCTTTATTCTCCTGCAGGAGTTGCTGGTTTTTGGTTGTCAGCTCGGCATTCTGGGCTTGCAGGGTTCGGTTCGCTTCCTCCAGTTTGGCGTTTTCCCGTGCGAAGGTGATGCTGTCTTCCGCGAGTCGCTTGTTCTGCTCCACCAGTTGCGCCTGCTGGGTTTGGAGCCGGGCAATCTGCTGGCGAAGCGTGTTCAGGTCGCGTTCGAGCGCTCTGCGGAGTTGTTCCAGCTCGGCGCGACGCTTTTGAAGGAGGGCGACACGCCTCTGCTCAGACTGGAGTCGGTTCTGGGTTTGCTGCAGCTGGCTCTGGGCATCGGTTAGGCGCTGTTCGAGCGCTTTGACCTGCTGAAGCTGGGCTTCGTAGCTCTGGCGGAGTTGTTCCAGCGCTTCGGCGGCTTTGTTGCGTTCCTCTTCCAGGCGCTTGCGTTCCTGACTCAGCTGCTGGTTAACTTGCTGAAGCGCTTTGAGGCGGGTTTCGTTCTGGCGAAGCTCGTAAAGGATTCGGTCGCCGCGCGTAATCCAGATGCGGAACGACTCGTTGACGGTGGTTAGCACCCCGATGGTGAGCGCAACGGTCAGTCCGCCGGTGAGCGTGGTGAGGAGCGTTGCGGTGTGGCGCGGGCGAAACCCGAACAGGCTCAGCCGCTGCTTGCCCAATCGTCGCCCCAGCCAATCGGCGGTGTAGGCTAAGAGCGCGCCGAACAGCACCATCAGTACCGCAAAGTCCAGCATCGTGAGCGTCATCGTACAGGCGGGAGTATACCCTGCAGGGGGTAGAGGTGCAGGTAAGAGGATACCAGGCTCAGGGGATTTTTCGAACACCCTCCTAACCCCTTGACTTTTTCGCATCGAATAGGATATAATTTGCCCCGCTGGGGCGTCTTCCCCTCTGGGGGATGCGCTGGAGGTTCATCGCTAACATGAACCGAAGATACTACGGACAGCGTGGCACTCCACGCGGGACACGGCTCGGAACGCGGTACCGTAAAAGGTAGCGCGGATGCCGAGAGAATGCGCCTCTGTGCGCACACCGAGCCTCTCCACCCCGCGTGTGAGAGGCTTCTTTTATGATGGAGGATGGCACATGCCGACAATTAACCAGTTAGTACGCAAGGGTCGTAAACCGAAAATACGGAAAACGAAATCGCCTGCTCTGCAGGGCTGCCCGCAGAAGCGGGGGGTCTGCACCATCGTGCGCACGATGACCCCCAAAAAGCCGAACTCGGCTCTGCGCAAGGTCGCCCGTGTGCGTCTGACCAACGGCATCGAGATTACTGCCTACATTCCGGGCATCGGGCACAACCTGCAGGAGCACTCGGTCGTGCTGGTGCGTGGTGGGCGCGTGAAAGACCTGCCCGGCGTGCGCTACCATATCATTCGTGGCGCGCTGGATTGCGCTGGCGTTGAAATTCAGCCAACCACGCGCAACCAGGATCGGCGCATGCAGGGACGCTCCAAATACGGCTCCAAGCGCCCCAAAGAAGCCAAAAAGTAAGAGGTGAACCACTATGCCACGAAAAGGACCCGTGCCGAAGCGCATTGTGTTGCCAGACCCTGTGTACGACAGCGAGCTGGTTGCCCGCTTCATTAATCGCCTGATGAAAGACGGCAAAAAAGCGGTCGCCGAGAAAATCTTCTATAAGGCGATGGAGATTATTGAGCAAAAAACGGGCAAGCCCGCTCTGGAGGTCTTCCAGCAAGCCATCGAGAATGCCGCCCCACAGGTGGAGGTCCGACCGCGCCGCGTGGGAGGACAGACCTACCAGGTGCCGATGGAAGTGCGCCCAGAGCGACGCCGCTCGCTCGCCATCCGATGGATTGTTCAGGCAGTCCAGCGCAAAAAGACAGGACGCCCTGCCTACGAACGCCTGGCTCAGGAAATTTTAGATGCTTATAACAAAACAGGAGTGGCTTATAAAAAGCGCGAAGACACCCATCGTATGGCGGAAGCAAACCGTGCTTTCGCTCACTATCGATGGTGATGAAGGAGGTTTCAAGCGATGGCTCGACAGTATCCGTTAGAAAGAACACGCAATATCGGGATCGCCGCGCACATCGACGCGGGCAAAACGACCACCACAGAGCGAATCCTTTATTACACGGGGCGTATCCACCGGGTGGGTGAAGTGCATGAAGGCACCGCAACGATGGACTGGATGGAACAGGAGCAGGAACGCGGCATCACTATCACCTCTGCCGCAACCGTCTGCTTCTGGAAAGACCACCGGATTAACATCATCGACACACCCGGACATGTGGACTTCACCGTCGAGGTGGAGCGCTCCCTGCGCGTGCTGGACGGAGCCATCGCCATCTTCTGTGCCGTCGGGGGCGTTCAGCCCCAATCGGAAACCGTCTGGCGCCAGGCGAACCGCTATCGCGTGCCACGCATCGCCTTCATCAATAAGATGGACCGCGTGGGGGCGGACTTCTATCGCGTCGTGGAGCGTATCCGTGAGCGACTCAACACCAACGCCGTGCCCGTCCAGATTCCGCTGGGGCAGGAGGAAAACTTCCAGGGCGTGATTGACCTGATCGCCATGAAGGCGGTCTACTGGCTGGACGAGAAGGGCACGCAATACGAATACCGCGAAATCCCCGCCGAGCTGCGCGCTCAGGCAGAAGAATGGCGCGAAAAGATGATCGAAGCGGCGGTGGAGATGGACGACGAGCTGATGGAACGCTACCTCGAAGGGGGCGAAATCAGCGAGGAGGAGCTCAAACGCGCCCTGCGCATAGGCACGCTGGAGTTCAAACTGGTGCCCGTGCTGTGCGGCTC
>CAZQPV010000158.1:0-4918 GCA_964595265.1 uncultured Fimbriimonadales bacterium | reverse complement strand
TGATTGGCGATGACGAACACGGCTGGAGCGATACGGGCGTGTTCAACTTCGAAGGTGGCTGCTACGCGAAGTGCATTAATCTTTCCCGTGAGAACGAGCCGCAAATCTGGGATGCTATCCGCTTCGGGAGCGTGGTGGAGAATGTGGTGGTAGACCCCGACACGCGCATACCCGACTACGCCGACGCGAGCATCACCGAAAACACGCGCGCCGCCTATCCGCTGGACTATATCGAGGGCGCGGTCATCCCAGGTGTGGGCGGGCATCCGCGCCATCTGTTTTTCCTGGCGGCGGATGCGTTCGGCGTGTTACCGCCCATCAGTCGGCTCTCGGTGGAGCAGGCGATGGAGATGTTTCTGCTGGGCTACACGGCGAAGGTGGCGGGCACGGAGCGCGGCATCACAACCCCCCAGATGACCTTTAGCGCCTGTTTCGGCGCGCCGTTCTTGCCGATGCACCCCCAGCGCTACGCCGAGATGCTCGGCGCAAAACTGGACCAGCATGCGGCGCAAGCGTGGCTGGTCAACACAGGATGGACAGGCGGACCTTACGGCGTGGGGCACCGGATTCCCATTCGCTATACACGGGCGATGATTCGCGCCGCGCTGAAAGGTGCGCTGGAGGGCGTGCCCTGTCGTACCGACCCCCTCTTCGGGCTGGAGGTACCAACTCGCGTGCCCGATGTGCCCGACGACCTGCTGAACCCGCGCGACACATGGAGCGACCCCAAAGCCTACGACGCACAGGCGCACATGCTGGCGGAACAGTGGCAGGCACACCTGAAACACCTGCAAGCCAGCACAGAGGGTTAAAAGAAAAAGGAGGGTGGCAGTGAAAGGAGAGCAAAGCCTGCCACCCCCAAGGAAGGAAGGTGAACTCGTTCCCAGTTTTTATTATCGGCGCATCCTGTCAAAATCTTTAGCCCTATTTCAATCCACACCCGCCTTTGGGAGCAGGTACAATGCTAATTATACCCAACCGCTTCAGGATTTCCTGCCATTAAGGGATACGGATTTTCGGCATGAAAAGTTTCCGAGCAGCGCTGGAATCACTGTGGCTGACGCCCCGACGAACGCTCTTGAGCGGGCTGGGGATGATGGTGGGGGTTGCCGCGATTGTGGTGCTGGTCTCGCTCGCAAAGGGTGTTCGGCAGGAGGTGGTGACGCAGGTCGAGTCGCTGGGCGTGAACCTGGTGATTGTGCTGCCCGGGCGCATTAGCCCCGAAAACCCGTTTAATCCCATGAGCTTTATCGGCTTGAGTACCCTGCGCGAGAGCGACATAGAGGTCGTGCGTTCGCTGACGGGGGTGCGTCGGGTCGCGCCGATTATGTTTGTGGCAGGCGGCGCCAGTCGGGGCGAGCGCTGGGCAGACGCCGCCCTGATTCTGGGCACTACCCCCGAATGGTTCCAGATGCGCCCTCACCAGCTGGCGCGCGGGCGATTTTTCAGCAAAGCCGAAAAAGAGCAGCCCGTGTGCATTCTGGGACCCAAACCCGCCGAGCAACTGTTTGGCGACGAAAACCTGCTGGGCAAATGGGTGCGTCTGAACGGCAAGCCATTCCGTGTGATTGGGGTAACAGCGGAGTCGTACACTCGTTCCCTGTTCGGCAGCGGCGGCTTCGAATATGCGATCTACGCCCCCCTGCCCGCCCTGCAGAAGGCGATGGGAAGCAATCAGATTCACCGAATCCTGATTCAAACGGCGCCCGATGTGGAGCCGACCGCGCTGGTGACGCGCATTCGCGACGCCCTGCGTGCCAATCACGGCGGCAGCGAGGACTTCTCCGTGCTAACGCAGGAAGATTTGTTGAGCCGTCTGTTTTTGCTGTTGCAGATTGTGTCCGTCGCCCTGACAGGGATTACCTCCATCGCGCTGATTGTGGGCGGTATCGGCGTGATGAATGTGATGTTGATGAGCGTAACGGAGCGCGTGCGCGAGATAGGCATTCGCAAGACGGTAGGTGCGCGCGAGCGCGATATTTTCTGGCAGTTCCTGCTGGAAGCGACGATGATTGCGCTGGTGGGCGGGCTGCTGGGCGTGGGCGTCGGCTGGCTGGCTTGTGTGATTCTGCATCGGGCGACCGTGCTGAATCCGCTGGTAACATGGGATACGATTGCGCTGGCGCTGGGCGTGTGCGGTCTTGTAGGAATTCTCTTCGGCACGCTGCCAGCCTATCGCGCCGCCCGCAAGGGCCCCGTGGAGGCATTGCGGTATGAATAACAAAAAATGGAACCCATGCTTTTTTCAATCGTCATGGAAGTATTATGCGAAAACGATAGGGAGTATGGCATGTTATCGCATGGGCGCTGGCGCTCATGACGCATAGTATGGCGCTTGCCCAGCCTCCCCTTTCGGAACCGGTACCGCTTCCTGGCGATTTACTACGGACGCCTTCCGCTGGTAACCAGTCCACAGCCCAGATTGCGGCAGGGGGCAACGGCTATCTGGCAGTGTGGACCGATACACGCTCGGTGTTCGCCACGATGGCGGAAACCTTCGCCGGAGGACCGTTCACCGAGCCAGGGCTGGGCACGATGCGCGACATCTACGCCGCGCTGTTGGATTCCGAAGGCAACCTCGTTCGAGCGTTCCCTATCGCCACGACAGGCATCGATTATGACCAGCATCTCCCCGCCGTCGCGTGGAATGGTCAGCACTGGCTGGTGTGCTGGCTCTCGGTACAGCAGGATAATCGTTTCCTCACGGAGATTGTCGGGGTGCGTGTCGCGCCCGATAGGACTATCGTCGACACGACGCCCATTCGGATCCAGCACGGCATGGACACTGCGCTCCATCCGCTCGGCGTCGCCAGCGACGGCACTAACTGGTTGGTTGTATGGTTTGACTATGTTTCGGGAACGCCGAGCGTGCTGGGACGGCGGGTGGCTCCCGACGGCACTGTGCTGGATGCAACGCCACGCACGCTCTTGAGCGGTCTGGTTACCTACTCCACGCGAGTTGCTTACTCCAGCGGAGTCTACATGGTTGTGGCGAGCGACAACACCATCGTGCGTGCTGTGCGGGTGAACCCCCAGTTGAGCGTGCTGGGCACTCTCACGCTCTCTAATGCAGGGAGCCGCCCCACTGTGGGCGCCAGCGCTTCGGGCTTTTATGTGACCTACTCGGCATCAGGTGGGGGCTTACGGGGCGTTCGAATCAGCCCTGCAGGACAGATTCTGGACGCAGGTGGCGGCATCTTGATTGCCAACGACGCCACCGATCAGGAGTGGGCTACCGTCTGCTTCGACGGCGCGAACTGGGTGGTGGGCTATATCGTGTGGGCGCTGTTCCCACGACAGGACACTTTGCAGGTGCGGCGGGTCTCTCCTGCGGGGGTGCTTCGAGACGCCAGCCCCATCACGCTGGCTTCTGCCCAGACGGGGATGGAGCCTGCTTCGTGCCCACGTGTCGGAAGCAACGGCGCGATACTGGTCTGGACAAGGGCGCTCTATCTCGTGCCTGTCGGCAGCACGGGCGCAACCCTGCGGGACCTGAGTCTGGAGATGTTCTCCCTCTCTGAGGATGGCGTTTCGAGCGCGCTTGGCTTTGCAGACAGCAACGCGCCGCGCCATGCACGCCCTCGTATCGCCTCTGGCGCGAACCAGGCACTGATTGTCTATGAGAGCCAGACAGGGTTCGGTACGCGCATTCTGGCGCAACGCATCGATAGGCGGGGCAGAGTGCTGGATTCGGAGCCAGTAGAAATCGCTGGAGCGGCGCCCGGTCAGGGCTGGGCGGCTGCAGCGTGGAACGGTCAGGAATGGCTGATTGTATGGCATACACCGCCCATCGACTCGGTAGGCAACTATCAGGTGGTGGGGCGGCGGATGGCATCAGACGGAACTTTAATAGATTCCGCTCCGATTCCGCTTATGACGGGTTTTACGCCGACAGTCGCGGCGCTGTCAAATGGGGTGTTTTTGGTCGTGGCAGCCTATCGGCAAAGCACGCAAATCCAGTATCTGCGGGGCGTTCGCCTCAGCGCCGATGGTACCCTGCTGGACACCACGCCGATGCAGATCGGCTACGGACCGCAGAGCGTTTTCGAGAGCGTTCCTGACGCCGGTTCCTTCGGACAACGCTGGCTTGTGGTCTGGCAAGCCAACCTGACCCATGACAACCCCAACTCCCACGCGATTGGGGCGCTCATCGAGCCAACGGGGAATGTGGTGGCGCGTTTCCAGATTAACCCCACCACCAACCTCCTGCGCTTCCGCACGCCGAAGGTGTGCATACAGGACGCAAACACGGCGCTGGTGGTCTGGAACTACACTTTTCTCGACTCCAGCCTGCGCAACAACAACGCCATCGGGGGGCGACTGGTTCGCTTTGAGGGCATGTTTGCCAGTGGGCTGCTCAATTTCGTTTCGATCCCTGCGTCGAATCGCGTGTTCCTACCGCAGGCGGCGTGGGATGAAGCGCAGTTTTGGGTTGCATGGTTAGACCATCGCGCGGAGGAGTACCCCAGCCAGCAGAAAGGCAATATCTCGGCGATGCGCGCGGCACCGGACGGGAGCGTCGTCGATCCAGGTGGGTTTGCCGTCGCCAGCACACCCGCCCCTGAGGATTTTCCCGCGGTAGCCGCGCTGGGGACGCGCGTCCTGTTCGCCTATACTTCCATGCTCTATGAGCCGCCGTATCTCACGCCACGCATCCTGCTTCGCGTCACGCCACCGCCCGTGCCTGGCGATGTGAACGGCGACGACTGTGTAGACGACTCCGACCTGCTCGCCGTGCTGTTCGCGTTCGGCGGAAGCGGCGGCGCGGAAGACCTCAACGGCGATGGGGCTGTCGACGACGCCGACCTGTTGATTGTGCTATTCCGCTTCGGCAGCGGCTGCTAAACGGTCAACCCTTCCACAGGCATCGGTTCCGGCTGGGCGCAGGTGCTTTCCAGAACCCGATGTGCCCCCGAAT
>CAZQPV010000157.1:0-5050 GCA_964595265.1 uncultured Fimbriimonadales bacterium | reverse complement strand
AAAGGCTCCGTGTGGAACGCGCCAACCGCACGGTGGAGGTGGTGATGGACTATGAAGACCTCGCCATGCTCGCCAGCACGGAGGGCAAAACGGTCTCTGAATGGCTGAAAGGCTTCTCAACTCCCCTCTCGGTTGCGCTAACCGAAGGCACGCTGAACGACTGGGGCATTCGCCTTCAGGAGAAGGGGCACACGGTGTTTCTGCTTTCAGAACCGCGCTATCAGCATGCAAAGGCGCAACTGGCTCTGAAAGGCAGGGTACGGTTGGAAATACCCAGCAGCGGACAGGGCGTGATGGTGCGCTCCGAAGGCGGCGCCCAGTTTTTCGTGGAGGGCGACCCGGAGGCAATTGCCGAAATGGGCATCGGCATAGACCCCGAAGCCGTGCGAAGCATTTTACAGGCAGGGCACACGCCTGTTGCGCGGCTGATGAATCAGCCCAACCTCACACCGCTGGCGGTTCGGGGCGCGCTCTTGCGGGCGAACCAGCAGGGGGCGTCGCTGGTCATCTTCGCGGGCGATCAGGTGCTGGGCTTCCGCAATCAAGTGGAGACGACGGCACAGGCGATTCGCGCCGCTGGCATGCGCTATGGGAGTATTGAGTTCGGCAAGCAGGGGGGCGACGCGAAACTGACCCAGCTGCTGATAGACCGAACCGTGCGGGTTCACAGCGTGAGCGCGGCTGACTCGCTGACCCTCGCGCCGCAGGAGCTGGTGGAGCGTTTTGAGCGGGCGGTGCAAGAGCGCAACATCCGCGTAGTCTACCTGCGAATGGCGGGTGGGGACGCGAGCGGTTTGCGTCAGCTGGCTCAGACCCTGGAGCGTGCGCTGGCGCGTTCGGGCTACACGATTGCGCGTTCGGGGGCGCGCCCGTTCCGCCCGCTGGAGCCGCCCGCGTGGCTCTTTGGGCTGGTGGGGCTGGGCGTCGGCGTGCTGACGGGATGGGTCGTGTGGCAGCTCCGTCGGGCGTGGGGCTGGGCGCCGCTGGTGCTGGGGTTGGGGTTCGCCTTGCTCTGCCTGCTTCCCATTGGGCGCAAGGGCGTGGCGCTGGCGGCGGCGATTCTGTTTCCGACGGTGGGGCTCATCGCACTGCCTGGCTTTGCGCAGGGTTCCCCATGGCGGGCGTTGCCTGTTCCGTTCGGCTGGAGTCTGCTGGGCGCGTTGCATATTGTGGGCTTGCTCGCCGAATCGCCGTTTTTAATCAAAGCTGACCAGTTTCTGGGGGTCAAGGTGGCGCATGTGCTACCGTTACTGCTGGTGGCGGGGTTTTACTGCGCGTATGCAACAGGGCGCTGGCAGTTCTGGCGCGACTGGCTGGGGCGCCCGGTGCTGTGGGGTCAGCTCGCGGTGATGGGCGTGGTGGTGGGCGCGCTGATGCTGATGCTGCTACGCACAGGTAACGAAGCGCCAGGCGCGGTCTCGGAATGGGAGCTACGCTTTCGGGCGCTGCTGGAGCAGGTGATGAATGTGCGTCCCCGCACGAAAGAGTCTCTGATTGGGCATCCCGCGTTGGTGGTCGCGCTGGGGTTGCTGGGTGTGGGGCGTCGCGAGTGGCTCCCACTGGCGATGCTGCTGGGCGCCATTGGGCAGGTCTCGCTGGTGAACACCTTCTGCCACCTGCACTCGCCGCTGGAAGTCTCGCTGATGCGGACGCTGTGGGGCATCCTGATTGGACTGGTGCTGGGCGCCTTCGTGTGGGGCGTGCTGAAGCACCTCGCTAAAATTACGGGCGCGCATGTGCCATAATAGAGTCCACAACCATGGGCAACTTTTCGCTGCTTCGGTCTGTAAGTTTGAGCCTGCTGATGGCTGCCCTCGTGTGGAGTCAAGCACAACGGCAACAGCAACCCCATCTGCATGCGGAACCGCCCAAGCCCGCTGCCGCTTACGACCAGCCGCTCACGGGCTATGAGGTGGTGGTACTGTTCGCTGAATACATCCAGAATCTGGAGAAAGGTCTCACCGAGGCGTTCCAGAAGCCAATCCGCACGGGCACAGCAGGCGTCATAACGCTCACAGGCAAGCACCCTGCGTGGGTGGTGAAGGCGCTCAAAGAGGTGAAGGCGCGCGGCGCGATTCCACCCCAGTTCAACGGCGCAAAGCCGATGCCTCGCTATCAGGTGGGGATGATGCTCGCCCGCTACGCCCGCCGGCTGGATGCTCGCATGCGCACGATTGTAGGGGACCCCGTCGGCAAAACCGAGTTCCGCACCCAGCCCCGAATCGCGTTAGACCCCAACCATCCCGCCTATGCCGACCTGCAGTTTCTGGCACAGGGCGCCTGGGTGGGGGCAGGCTCGCCCCTCTACTACAAACCCACCGAACCCATCCTCGGCAAAGAACTGGCAGACATGCTGAAAGACCTCACCCAGCGTATTCTGGAACGCTACCGCGATGAACCCCACCTGAAAGAGTAGCCGAATCGGGTATAATCTCGCCAGAGGTGCATAAGAAATGAGCGTTCAAACCGCACCACCTGTTGGCTGGCGAGAGAAGCTCAAGGGCGATAACTATTTCCTGCACAAGCTTCACTCGCTGACAGGCATCTTTCCCGTCGGCTACTATCTCGTACAGCACCTGTTTCTCAACTCGATGGCGGCAGTAGACCCCAAATACTTTAACGCGGTGGTCTACTTCTTCAACGAGATCTTGCCGAAACCGGTGCTGTGGGGGATGGAGCTGTTTTTGATTGTCCTGCCGTTGCTGTTCCATTCGCTCTACGGCTTCGTGATAACCTATCACGGCAAGGCGAATGTCTACCGGTATCGTTTCAGCGAGAACCTCGCCTACACACTCCAGCGCGTGAGCGGGGTCTACATCTTCCTGTTCCTGCTTTACCATGTCTATTCAACATCGGTTAGCCACAAGCTGTATGGCACGGATATCTACTATTCCGGCATGCAGGCGCATTTCCAGAACCCGCTGGTGGTGGTGGTCTACGCGCTGGGCGTGATTGCCAGCTCGTATCACCTGTTTAATGGGGTCTGGAACTTCGCGATTCGCTGGGGTATCGTGATAGGCGACCGTGCGCAGCGCACGCTCCACAAGTGGTGCTGGGTGGGGTTCGTGCTGCTGAGCGCGCTGGGGCTGATGGCGCTGGCTGGCTTCTTTATGCATGAAGCGCCTGCGCCCCCCGTTTCGCACTAAGGAGGCGAGAACGATGGCACAGAAGCGAGTAGCGGTTGTGGGCGGCGGTCTTGGCGGATTGATGACCGTGATGAAGCTCGCCGAAGCGGGCGTGCATGTGGACCTTTTCTCTCTGGTGCCTGTGAAGCGCTCCCATTCGGTATGCGCACAGGGCGGGATCAACGGCGCCGTGAACACCAAAGGCGAAGGCGACTCCCCTTGGATCCACTTTGACGACACAGTGTACGGGGGCGACTTTCTGGCGAACCAGCCGCCTGTGTTGCGCATGTGCGAGCGCGCCCCCGCAATTATCTATCTGCTGGATCGGCTCGGCGTGCCCTTTAACCGCACGCCCGAAGGCTTGATCGATTTCCGACGGTTTGGCGGCACGCGCCACCACCGCACCGCCTTCGCTGGCTCCACCACGGGACAGCAACTCCTGTATGCGCTGGACGAGCAGGTGCGCCGCTGGGAAGCGGAAGGGCGCGTCACCAAATACGAAGGCTGGGAGTTTCTGGGGCTGGTGCTGGACGAATCGGGCGTCTGCCGCGGACTGGTGGCACAGGACCTACGCTCGATGGAAATCCGCGCCTTCCCCGCCGAGGCTGTCGTGATTGCCACCGGCGGACCTGGCATGCTGTTCAAAAACACCACCAACTCCATCATCTGCACGGGTTCGGCTGCCAGCATCTGCTACCAGCAGGGCGTCTACTACGCCAACGGCGAGTTCATCCAGATTCACCCCACGGCGATTCCGGGCGAGGATAAGTGCCGACTGGTCTCGGAAGCGGTGCGCGGCGAGGGCGGTCGCGTGTGGGTGCCTAAAGACCCCTACGACAAGCGCCACCCACGCGACATCCCCGAAAGCGACCGCTGGTACTTCCTTGAGGAAAAATATCCCGCCTACGGCAACCTCGTGCCGCGCGATATTGCCACGCGCGAAATCTTCGATGTGTGCGTGAATCAGCGCCGCGGCATTCAGGGCAAGAACCAGGTCTATCTCGACATCACGCACCTGCCCCGCCAGCAGATTGAAAAGAAACTGCTCGGCATCCTGGAAGTCTACATCAAGTTCGTGGGCGAAGACCCGCGCGAGGTGCCGATGCGCATCTACCCCGCACAACACTACTCGATGGGCGGGCTGTGGGTGGACTACGCCACAAACGGCGACGGCATGATGGAGGCTGTTCACCCGCGCAACCAGATGACCAATATTCCCGGTGTGTACGCCGTCGGCGAGGTGGACTATCAATATCACGGGGCGAACCGCCTGGGCGCGAACTCGCTGCTGAGCTGTCTGTTCGGCGGCGAAGTGTGCGCCCCCGCCATTGTGGAGTATCTCAAGAGCCTGGAGCGCTCGGCGTTCGAGATGCCCTCCAGCCTGTTCGAGCAGGAGCGCGCCCGCCACGAAGCGCACTTCAAAGCCATCAGCCAGCGCAACGGCTCGGAGAACCCCTACAAACTCGCCGATGAAATGCGTATCCTGATGGACGAGAATGTAACGGTGGTGCGCGAAAACGCGCGGCTGGAGCGCACGCTGAACGCCCTCAAGGAGATCCGCGAGCGCGTCAAGCATGTCAACATCAGCGACCACCTCAGCTGGACGAATCAGGTGATTCCGTTCGTGCGCACGCTGGAGCATCAGCTGGAACTGGCAATCTGTATCACGGCGTGCGCGCTGGCTCGCAACGAGAGCCGCGGCGCCCACTACAAGCCCGAGTTCCCCCAGCGCGACGACGAGAACTACCTCAAGACCACGCTGGCGAAGTGGACGCCCGATGGACCCGAAATCTCCTATGAGCCTGTAGACACGAGTCTCATTAAGCCGCGCCCGCGCCGCTACGACCTGCCCAAGGATGCCAAACCCGCTCAGGCGGCAGCGGGCGTCAAGGCGTGAGCTGCAGGCGTTATTCCCAGAGTCCCCA